>JBJTFJ010000001.1:0-17275 GCA_046093345.1 Fluviibacter sp.
CCTCTGGTGGTCGTGCTCGTTCACCTCGCGTTTCTGGCTGGTGTCGTTGCGTTTTCTCACCATCCCGCCGTATTTCTTGGCCTATTTCTGTTTTTTCTCGGATATACAGAAGCTTACAGCCGTTACCAGGATCGGCTTTTGCTCCGCGAAGCGCTGCTCGTCGCCTTCTTTTTAGCCGGGTTGGTCGTCCTCGGGGGCTTGCAGCAGTGGTGGTTGCAACCGGCGATTTCAGACGTGGAACCCATGCCCATCTATTTTCTGGCAACTGCCTTAACCGCCATTACTGATAATGCCGCGTTGACCTACCTGGCATCTCTTATTCAGGGCGTTTCTGTGGAGTTTAAGCATGCTGTCATGGCGGGTGCCGTTACCGGTGGCGGTTTAACCGTTATTGCTAACGCGCCTAACCCCGCTGGTATGTCAATTCTGCGATCTGATTTCGAAGACCAGGCTGTTAGCCCGATGGGGCTTTTACTGTCGGCCTTGCCGCCTACATTTGTCGTTATCTGTGCTTTCCTGTTTTTTGCGTAACGGACTGTCTGCAGGGCGGTTTGGTGCATCGCACAAGCCGCCTTTCTGTTAAAATTATCGTTTCCTTTCAACCTGCTGACAGAACTACGGAGTTTTTATGGCAATTCAACGCACCCTTTCCATTATCAAACCTGATGCCGTCGCCAAGAACGTTATCGGTCAAATCATCGCCCGCTTCGAAGGCGCTGGCCTGAAGGTTGTTGCCGGTCGTCTGGTGCATCTGTCAGCTGCTGAAGCTGGTCAGTTCTACGCAGTTCACAAAGAGCGTCCTTTCTTCAAGGATCTGGTTGAGTTCATGATTTCGGGTCCTGTATTTGTGCAAGTGCTCGAAGGTGAAGATGCTATCGCCAAGAACCGTGACCTGATGGGTGCAACGGATCCTAAAAAGGCTGCCCCAGGCACCATCCGTGCTGACTTTGCTGAATCGATCGATGCTAACGCTGTTCACGGTTCTGATGCGCCTGAAACTGCTGCTGTGGAAATCGCTTTCTTCTTCCCAGGCATGAACGTATACAGCCGCTAAGATTGCGTTAAAGCAGTAACGATGCAAAATCTGCTCGACCTAGATATGGCCGGGCTGAAAGCCTGGTTGGCCCAGATCGGCGAAAAGCCGTTCCGGGCCAATCAGCTTTTACGCTGGATCTATCAGCGCGGCGAAACCGATTTCTCCGCCATGTCAGACCTTGCGCGCGTATTTCGCGAGCGACTTCCGGCAGTGGCAGAAATTCGTTTGCCAACCATTGTTTCAGACAAGATTTCTGATGATGGCACCCGTAAATTCCTGATGGATGTGGGCGCCAGTAATCTGATTGAAACCGTATTTATCCCCGAAACAGATCGTGGCACCCTCTGCATCTCCACTCAGGTGGGTTGCGCCCTGGATTGCGCTTTCTGTTCCACAGGTAAGCAGGGGTTTAACCGTAACCTGACGACCGCCGAAATTATCGGACAGCTCTGGCTAGCTAACCGCGCCTTAGGCTTTGATCCGGCGGGTGATCGCATCATTTCTAATGTCGTGATCATGGGCATGGGCGAACCTCTCGCTAATTTCGAGGCCTTGATACCGGCGTTGAACCTGATGCTGGATGACCATGCGTATGGATTGTCTCGGCGCAGGGTCACAGTGTCCACCTCGGGCATCGTGCCGGCCATGGATCGTTTGCGTGAAGCCTGTCCAACAGCCTTGGCCGTATCTCTACATGCACCCAACGATGCATTGCGCGACATATTAGTGCCGATTAACCAGAAGTATCCGCTGGCTGAGCTGATGGCTGCCTGTAAGCGTTATCTGGATAAAGCACCGCGCGATTTCATCACCTTTGAATACGTGATGCTGGAAGGCGTGAACGACAGCCCGGCGCAGGCCAAAGAATTGGTCGCGCTGATCTGCAAAGCCAAATTCCGTTGCAAGTTCAACCTCATTCCATTCAACCCTTTCCCGGGCAGCCCTTATCGTCGTTCGCCGCGTGATCGTATTTCGGCCTTCGCCAATATATTGATTGGTGCCGGCTTTGTGACAACAACGCGCAAAACCCGCGGTGATGATATTGATGCCGCCTGTGGTCAGCTTGCAGGGCAGGTGCAGGATAAAACCAAACGCACGCAACAAATGCCGCCGGTACGCACCGTAACGCAGCGGGGTGCGCTGTGACATTGCATTCGTGGCATCTGTTCGCTGTAGCGTGTGTAACTGGCGTTGCCTTAACCGCATGCACGAGCACTAATCCCTCTTTGCCTAATGAAGCTAAGCCCATTGCGTCTGATCCGTTAAGTCGCGCTCGCGTGCACACCGAGCTGGCAGCGCTTTATTATCAGCAGGGCAGCATGAAAACAGCGCTGGATGAATTGGCTACCGCTACCAAAATTGATCCGCAGTATGCCCCGGCTTACAGCATGCTGGGTCTCGTTTACATGCAGCTGGGAGAGCAGGGGCCGGCGGATACGAATTTCCAGAAAGCGGTTGCTCTGGCGCCTAACGATCCAGACATTCGCAACAACTATGGCCTCTTCCTGTGCGACACTCGGCAATATCAAAAAGGCTTGGCACAGTTAGATACCGCTTTGGCCAACCCGCTCTATAACACCCCGGTGCGTGCACTTGATAATGCCGCGCGCTGTGCCCAGGACATGGGAGACGCTTCGTTGGCCAGTCGGTATCGCCAGCGGGCGGCGCGTTATGGTGCGGTTGTCGAAACCTCTTCTCCAAAACTTCAGTAACCGGTCGTCCGGAAAGTCTCATGCAAAACGAAAACAACCAAAACCCTCAAGCCGAAATCGAAATCCCTGTGCCATCTGTTTCGGATATCGAAGCCGTTGCCGAAGTCGCAGCGCCTACAGGTAATAGCCTGTCTGCAGCGCGAGAGGCAAAGCGTTTATCGGTGGGCGATGCCGCTTATGCACTCAAGGTAGGCAACAAAGTGATCCTCGCGATCGAAGCCTCAGACTGGCAAGCGCTGCCGGGTCGCACTTTTACCGTGGGCATTTTGCGTGCCTATGGCCGTTTGCTCGAAGTGCCGGTCGATTCGATTATTGCGGAAGTGCCAGGTGCGCCGGTTGCTGTGAAGAAGAATCACGTGCAGACATCTACTTCAACGCTGAAAGCACAACCTGCGGCTCGCCGTGATGGTGAAACCAAGCGTCAGGAAAAGCGCATGCTCAAACTGGGTCTGGTTATGGTGGTTCTGGCGGTAGTGCTAGCCTATGCCATGCCAGGCAACCTCTGGGATGATGCGATTGAATCAGCGCAAACGCTTGTAAACCGTTGGGTACGTCAGGATGTTGTTCAGCCACAAGCCGCTGACTCAGCAGCGCCTGCGCCGGCGGCGGATGCTGCAAAGCCTGCTGAAGCAGGGGCAGAAGTTGTTGCTCAGGCGCCAACTAGCCCGGGCACTTTGGAGCTGAAGTTTGCGGCACCGGCCTGGGTGGAAGTTCGCGATCACACGGGACGCATTATCTATTCTCAGCTAAACGCAGCAGGCACCACGCAGTTTATTACCGGGGCAGCCCCATTGGATGTGCTGATTGGCAATGCGCGCCAGGTTCAGGCCCGCTGGCGAGATGAACCCGTCAAACTCGATAAACTCACTGGCGATGACGTCTCGCGCCAGGTGCTCCGCTAAGTCGACTCAGTTATGACTCTGCAACGCAAACTCACGCGCACGGTTTCTATTGGTGCGGTCTCCATGGGGGGCGGTACGCCGGTGGTTGTCCAAGCGATGACCAATACCGACACGGCGGATGTGCTTAAAACGGCGATACAGATTGCTGAATTGGCGCGTGCGGGCGCAGAAATGGTGCGTATCACCGTCAATTCACCAGAAGCGGCGGCTGCAGTGCCAGAAATACGCGAACAACTGGCGCGTATGGATGTGCACGTACCATTGATCGGTGACTTTCATTACAACGGCCATCGTTTGCTCACCGACTACCCTGCCTGTGCGGAAGCGCTGGATAAGTTCCGGATTAATCCGGGCAATGTCGGGTTCGGTAAAAAGAAAGATGAACAGTTCGCGCAAATGATCGAACTGGCTGTGCGCTACAACAAACCGGTCCGTATTGGCGTTAACTGGGGCAGTCTCGATCAGTCAGTGCTGGCGCGTGTTATGGATGAAAACGCCCAAGCCACTCATCCACGCTCAGCCAACGAAGTAATGCGTGAAGCGCTGATTCTTTCTGCGCTTGAGTCCGCAGCTCTGGCAGAAAGTATTGGCCTTGCGGGTGATCGTATTGTGCTTTCTTGCAAAGTATCCAGTGTGCAGGACCTGATCGCGGTCTATCGCGATCTATCGGGGCGTTGTGACTATCCGTTGCACCTTGGTTTAACCGAAGCTGGTATGGGCTCAAAAGGCATCGTGGCATCCACGGCAGCCATGGCAGTATTGCTCCAGGAAGGTATTGGCGACACCATTCGTGTTTCCTTAACCCCGGAACCCAACGGCTCGCGTTCACTGGAAGTCCAGGTTGCGCAGGAACTGTTGCAGACCATGGGCCTGCGTGCTTTTACGCCACTCGTGACCGCTTGTCCGGGTTGTGGGCGCACAACAAGCGTTTTCTTTCAGGAACTGGCGGCCGAAGTACAGAGCTATGTGCGTGCAGCCATGCCGCAGTGGCGAGAGCAGTTTGATGGCGTTGAGAATATGACGCTGGCGGTGATGGGCTGTATCGTCAATGGACCGGGTGAAAGCAAACACGCCAATATCGGTATTTCATTGCCGGGTACGGGCGAAGTCCCTGCAGCGCCGGTATTTGAAGATGGGGTTAAAACCGTCACCTTGCGTGGCGATAACATCGCCAACGAATTCAAAGAAATTATTGATCGGTACGTAGCGCGTACGTATCAGCGGAAAGCCTGAACATGAGTAATCGACTACAAGCCGTTCGCGGTATGAATGACATCCTGCCTGATGAGGCGGAGTCATGGGAATGGCTGGAAGAAGCCTTGCGTGCCTGGCTTAAAAGCTATGGTTATCGCCCGATCCGTATGCCGATCGTTGAACCAACACCCTTGTTCAAGCGTGCAATCGGTGAAGTCACTGATATCGTCGAAAAGGAAATGTATTCCTTCGTTGACAGTCTGAATGGTGAAGCGCTGACCCTCCGTCCTGAAGGAACAGCCGGTTGTGTGCGTGCCGTGATTCAACATAACGTTGCCGCAGAGCGTCCGCAGCGTCTGTACTACACGGGTCAAATGTTCCGTCATGAGCGACCACAAAAGGGGCGCTATCGTCAGTTCCATCAGGTTGGCGTTGAAGCATTTGGTTTTACCGGCCCTGACATTGATGCCGAACAGATTTTGATGGGCGCACGCCTATGGCAGGATCTGGGGCTGGACAACATCCGGCTGGAAATCAACAGCCTGGGTCAGCCTGAAGAACGTGCGGCGCATCGTGCGGCATTGATTGCTTATTTCGAGGCGCATCAGGATCAGCTGGACGAAGACGCGCAGCGCCGACTGCACAGTAACCCACTGCGTATTCTCGATACCAAAAATCCAGCCATGCAGGCCCTAGTTAATGAGGCACCGCGTCTCATGGATTATCTGGGCGCCGAATCGCTGGCGCATTTCGAACGGGTGCAATCTCTAGTGCGTCATGCCGGCATCTCCTTTACGGTGAATCCACGTCTGGTTCGTGGTTTGGACTATTACAATCTGACGGTGTTTGAATGGGTTACCGATGCGCTGGGTGCGCAGGGTACCGTCTGCGCTGGCGGCCGTTACGATGGCTTGGTTGAGCAGTTGGGTGGCAAACCAACGCCTGCTTGTGGTTTTGCGCTGGGCTTCGAACGTTTACTGGCGCTGCTTGAAGATGCGGGCAATCTGCCAGAAGCAGAATCGCCGGACGTATACATCATTCATCAGGGCGATGCCGCTGCGGATCTAGCCATCCGCGTTGCAGAAAGCCTGCGCGATACCGGTTTGAATGTGCTTTACCACTGTGGTGGCGGTAGCTTTAAATCGCAAATGAAGCGGGCAGACAACTCTGGCGCCCCGCTGGCGGTTATTATTGGCGACGATGAGGTGGCCAGTGGCGAAGTCACCGTTAAAGCCATGCAACAGAAAGACTGGGTCGAAGGTGATGCCGCAAATAACCAGGTGCGTGTAGCTCTAGACGATCTAGCCGAACACATCATGTCACAATGGTCAGAAAATGACCTAGGTCAGGGCTTTTAAGCCGGACGCATTCGTACAGGAATAATCAAATGGCAGTTTACGATCTCGAAGAGCAGGAACAGATAGCCGCATTACGCAGCTGGTGGAAGCAATATGGTGGCTGGGCAACGGGTATCGTGTTGGCGATCGCCATGGGTTGGCTGGGTTGGTACGGCTGGCAAACTTATTTAAAGACCCAAAATGCAGAAGCGAGTCGCGTATTCCTCGTGCTGCAGCAGGCAAGTGCTCAACAAAATACCAGCCAGGTAAAACAGGCGGCGGGCGAACTGGTGAACCAGTATCCGCGTAGCCAGTTTGCCTCGCTGGGTGCTTTGCTTGCAGCCACCACCCTGGAAGCGGCGGGTGATGCAAAGAGCGCTGAAGCCCAACTGGTCTGGGTCGCCGAGAATGGAAAAGATGCCGTGCGTGGTGTTGCGCGGTTACGTCTAGCTGGCGTGCAGATGGACCAGAAAGACTACGATGGCGCACTGAAAACGTTATCTGAGACAGCTCCGGCAGGCTTTGCTGCCCGTTTTGATGCCGCCCGAGGTGATGTTTATGCCGCCCAGGGTAAATTGACAGAAGCGCGATCTAGCTACGACGCGGCTTTAAAGAATCTGGATGCAGGTGGCAAAGACGTTACGCCTAATTCTGAATTTGCGGGCAGCGAGCCAGGTCAGCTTTTGCGCCGACTCGTGCAAGAAAAGCGTGATGCGCTGACGAACCCAGCTGCAGCAGGAAAGTAAGTTAATGATCGAGATCCGGAGTCGTCAGATGCAGCGTCTCTTGCTGTGTAGTCTTGTGGGGTTGGCTCTCACAGGATGTGGTCTGTTTGGTAGCTCCAAATTCAAACCCACACCACTGACGCCGATTGTTGAGCGCGTTGGCGTTAAACAGGACTGGCAGACTTCTGTAGGTAAAGCAGGTGCGTTCACCTTCTTGCCTGCAACAGGTGGGCCGGTCGTTCTGGCAGCCTCGCAAGATGGCACAGTCGTTCGCCTGGATAACGGTAAGGAAGTCTGGCGTGCGAGTGCCGGGCAAAAGCTTTCATCGGGTACCGCGAGTGACGGGCGTCTGGTAGTGGTTGGCACCTACAAAGGTGAAGTGCTGACCTTTGACTTCGAAACCGGCAAACCGGGTTGGACGGCTAATGTGAAGGGTGAGCTGGTGGCGCCACCGGCCATCACGGAAGGTGTGGTGGTCGTGCGTACCAGTGATAACCGGGTTATTGCCCTGGATGCTCTGGATGGTAAACAGCGTTGGAACTATCAGCGTAGCAACCCGCCGCTGGCTGTTCGTTCTGTTGCGCCGCCGCTTCCCTTTGGCCCGTTTGTTCTGGTGGGCATGCCGGGTGGCAAAATTTTTGCGCTCTCTCTGCAAAACGGTGCGCCGGCCTGGGAAGGCACCGTATCAGTACCGCGCGGTGCGACGGAACTGGATCGTGTATCCGATGTCGTCACTGTGCCAGCTGTGCAGGGTCCGCAGATGTGCGCCGTTGCTTTTCAGGGTCGAGCAGCCTGTTTTGATATGCAGGGCGGTAGCCAGATGTGGTCGCGTGAAGTCACTTCAGTGGCCGGTATCACCATGGATGATCGCCGAGTCTTTATTCCGGACGAGCAGGGCGTGGTACATGCTTTTGATCGAGGCACCGGCGCTTCTGTCTGGCGTCAGGATAAGCTCAAGTACCGAAATCTCTCGGCACCGGTAGCCTTGCCTATGGGCCTGGTGGTTGGTGATGCCGAAGGCTTTTTGCATGTGCTCGATCGTGACACCGGCGAATTTATCAGCCGCATGAATGTTGGTGGCGGGGGCGTTATGTCCATCCTCCCAGCGCTAGGCCCTAATACTGTTCTCCTCCAGACGCGAGGCGGATCTCTGATGGCGGTAACGTTGCAATGAAACCTACAATCGCTTTAGTTGGCCGTGCCAACGTTGGCAAGTCGACACTCTTTAACCGGTTAACGCGTTCGCGCGACGCCATTGTTGCCGATGTGCCCGGCCTAACGCGCGACCGTCACTATGGCCATGGCAAGATGGGTCGCAAAGGCTTTCTCGCTATTGATACGGGTGGCTTTGAACCCAAGTCACGCGAAGGCATCAAGCAGGAAATGGCGCGCCAGACTGAACAGGCGATCCACGAAGCCGATCGCATTATTTTTGTGGTGGATGGTCGAGAGGGTATTACGCCGCTCGATAAAGACATTGCACAGCTGCTACGCCGGATTAATCGGCCGGTATTGTTGGCCGTTAATAAAGTCGAGGGCATGGATCGTGGCGTGGTGACAGCCGATTTCCACGAGCTGGGCCTAGGCGAACCGCATCCTATTTCAGCGGCACATGGCGAAGGTGTCCGCAGCCTCGTCGATGAAGCGCTTGAAGAGTTCCCGGAAGATGCAGAAGACGAAGATGAAGCCGATCGCATTCCCCGCGTCGCCATTGCCGGCCGTCCTAACGTTGGCAAGTCCACGCTCATTAATGCGCTACTGGGCGAAGAGCGGGTTATTGCATTTGACCAGCCGGGGACTACGCGTGATGCCATCGAAATCGAGTTCGAACGTGGCGACAAGAAGTATCAGTTGATCGATACGGCAGGCGTACGTCGTAAGGGTCGCGTGTTTGAAGCTATTGAAAAATTCTCGGTCATCAAAACGCTGCAGGCGATTGAAGCGGCAAACGTGGTGATCCTGGTGCTTGATGCCCAGCAGGATGTAGCAGATCAGGATGCCCATCTGGCCGGCTTTATCAAAGAATCCGGTCGTGCCCTGGTAGTTGCAGTTAACAAGTGGGACGGCATGGATGCCTACGATCGGGAGCAGTGCAAGATTGCCATCGAGCGTCGTTTCAAGTTCCTCGACTTCGCCAGCTTCCATTACATTTCGGCAAAAGAAGGCAAAGGTCTGGATAGCGTGATGCGCTCGGTCGACAAGGCCTATACCGCCGCAATGGCCAAGTTGCCAACGCCGCAGCTAACGCGCGTATTGATTGATGCGGTAGCCCGTCAGACGCCGCCGCGCCATGGCATTTTCCGGCCGAAGCCACGCTATGCGCACCAGGGTGGCATGAACCCACCGCTGATTGTGATTCACGGCAATGCGCTCAATCATATTCCGGATAGCTATCGACGTTACCTCGAGCATTGTTTCCGCGATCACTTCCATCTCCAGGGAACCCCGTTGCGCGTGCAGTTCAATGTGTCGCACAATCCGTACGCAGATGATTAAACGAGACTTGTGCGCAAAATGCTTTGCGCATTAAGTCTTTTTGCTTTACATTGACTCATCAAGTGCTAGAACAGCCTCTCATCCCCCCGCAATAATCAGAAGAAAGCGGAGTAATAAAAATGACAAATAAGGGCCAGTTGCTGCAGGACCCCTTCCTTAATGCCTTGCGCCGTGAGCATGTGCCAGTGTCGATTTATCTGGTCAACGGTATCAAGCTTCAGGGACAGATCGAATCTTTTGACCAGTATGTCGTGCTCTTGCGCAATACCGTTACCCAGATGGTTTATAAACACGCCATTTCAACGGTCGTGCCGGCGCGTGCCGTCAATTTTAGCCAGGATCCGCCAGAGGCATGACGGTTAACGACCCGGCACTGGCCGGGTTGTCTGATCCCCGGTTAGCCAGAAAGCCTGCGCAGACCCGATCCGCTGAACAGGCGAAGGAGCGGGTGCTCATCGTCCAGGTTAACTTCGGTGATCTGGATATCGAAGAAGCTATAGAAGAAGTCCGAATGCTCGCTGAATCAGCGGGCGCTGAAGTTGCGGACGTCATGACTTGCCGCCGCGACAGGCCGGATGTCGCCCTCTTTGTTGGCTCAGGGAAGGCAGAAGAAATCGGGCAGTACGCCAAGGCGCTTGATGCCAACCTGGTCATCTTTAATCACAGCCTCTCGCCGGTGCAGCAACGCAACCTGGAGCAGGTGGTGCATGGTCGGGTCATTGATCGTACGAGCCTGATCCTCGACATTTTTGCGCTTCGCGCGCAAAGCGCCGAGGGCAAGCTGCAAGTAGAGCTGGCACAACTGGAACACCTAGCGTCGCGTCTGATTCGTGGCTGGACGCACCTGGAAAGGCAACGCGGTGGTATCGGTATGCGTGGCCCGGGTGAAACCCAGCTAGAAACGGACCGGCGATTGATTGGCACCCGCGTCAAAATGCTCAAAGAGCGGTTGTCTCGTCTGGCAAAACAGCGGCGAACCCAGGGGCGGGCGCGCAGCCGACAGGGGGTTCTAACGATTTCTCTGGTGGGTTATACGAACGCAGGTAAATCCACATTGTTTAATGCCCTAACCCATTCGGGGGCCTATGCGGCGGACCAGTTGTTTGCGACGCTGGATACTACCGTACGCAGGGTCTGGTTACCCGAAGCCGGCAACGTTGTGGTTGCCGATACCGTCGGGTTTATTCGCGACCTGCCGCACACGTTGGTTGAGGCCTTTAAAGCGACCCTCGAAACCACCACTCAGGCGGATTTGCTTCTGCATGTGATTGATGCGGCGAACCCGGCACGAGATCAGCAAATCGCCGAAGTTAATAAGGTTTTAGCCGAAATTGGTGCAAGCCATGTGCCGCAGATCAGGGTCTATAACAAGTGCGATCTTACGGCCGCCGAGCCGGGGATCGAGCGGGATCCCTATGGTAAAATCACCCGTGTACGACTTAGCGCCCAAACCGGTGCGGGTCTTCCCTGGTTAAGGGCGGCGATCGCCGAATTTGCCCACCCGGAAATTGAAAAGCTGTCGCCTGATGTCGATCAATGATCCCCAATGGGGAAATAGCCACCGACCGGAACAAAAAGATCCGGAGCAGGTACCAGAGCAAGCTGGTACGGAACCGGTGCAACCCGATAATGGCCTAAAGACAGAAGAATCACCCAAACCACCTCAGACAGAACCGTCCACTGGTAGCCCTAAAAAACCGGGTGAGCCACCCGAAGGCCCGCCGGATCTGGAAGTGCTCTGGCAACAGCTGGTACATAAAACACGGTGCAAGCTTGCAGTGCTTATGCGCCGTGAGCCGCCGCCTTTGCCGGATGCGCTTAATGCAGATCGGCCGGCGCCAGCGGCTGTGGCCGATGAGCCGCTCAGCTGGCAGGCCTTGTCCGTCAAAAGCTGGCTGATTGGTGTTTCTTTGCTATTCGGCGCCTGGTTGATGAGTGGCTTTTATTTGGTCGATGCCAATCAGCGCGGTGTGCTGAGTCGCTTTGGCGTGATCGTCAGTACAGAAGACCCTGGTTGGCACTGGCGTTGGCCTTATCCGGTTGAAAGCGTACGTCTGGTTAACGTCACCAACGATCGAACGCTAGAAGTTGGTGTGGCTACTGCCAAGCGTTCGTCGCCTCTCATGATGCTCACTGCAGACCAAAACCTGGTAGGTTTGGGTTACGCGGTTGTGTACCAGGTGAATGATCCCGTCGTCTATTTAAGCCGCCTGGACGCGCCAGCAGAATTACTAAGCGTGCTGGCAGAAACAGCCTTGCGTCAGGCCGTGGCAACACAGCCTATGGCACTGATTCAGGGTGCTGCTGTAAAAGCGGGGGCTGAAACATCGAACCCAACATTCCTAGATGCGGCACGCCTCCAGATGCAGGCCTCTCTCGACCAGTTGAATACCGGTATTCACGTCAAAGCTCTACAGATAAAAGAAGTAGCCTTGCCCGGCCCCGTTTTAAAAGCGGCAAAGCAGGCCGAGCAGGATGAACAGGCACAGATTCAGGCATTGCGTAATGCACAGCTAGCCTCGGGTGAAAGCCTGATCAAAGCACGTAAATTAGCTAACCGGCTTCAGGAAGAAACCACAGCTTATGTCCAGGAGCTGGATGTTGCGGCCATGCGGTTGAACGCAAGCAATCCGAAGCCAAGTAGCGCCGATGCGCTAAGCCAGGTAGCCAATACGAGTACCAGTTTACGCCAGCAGTATCCCTTGGTGTTTGATAGTTATGCTGGGCTGGTTGCCCGAACACAGCAAGCCAGTGGCGCACAGTCAAAACGTATTGCGGATCAGACAACTGATACGGCTGCAGCACCCAAAACGGGTGAATGGCGTGATCGAGAATTGATGCGCTCGAGAGATCGGGTTGATCGTCCGGGGAGTGGCTCATGACAGCACTAGAGACGCCTAAAGTAGATCGACGCCTATCGCTAGGCAGGGCCGGTGCCGCTGCGCTTGTGCTGGGGTTGTTGTTGGCAATTTTTTCGGTGGTCATCGTTGAAACCGGGCAGGTGGGTGTGGTGATGCGTACCGGCGCAGACGCCCCGTCACGGGTACTTTCTACCCCCGGTATTTATGTACGACTGCCGTTTGCCGAGCGTATCTGGCTGATCGATACCCACTTGCAAACGGCTGAGCAAATAGTGCCGCAAGAAGTGACGTCGCAGGATAACCAATCCTTACAGCTGGCTGCCTGGGCTGCTTGGCGCGTTAATGATCCTGAACGCTTCAATACCAGTACGGCCACCGGCAAAAACTCCGCGAATGAACGCGTGTTAACCTTGCTCGGTAAAAGCCTGACAGGTCTGGCACAAACTCAAACGGCAGCAACCCTACAGCAGGGCTTATCAGCTGATGATCAGGCCAAGTGGCTCTCCGCGCTGAATACCGAATTAGCGCCTCTGGGCATGGTTGCCGAACAGGTTGGCCTCCGTCAGGTCGCTCTGGCAGATAACGCCAACGAAGCCATTTACAAACGCATGGCTGTAAGCCGGCAGCAGGCTGAACAGCGTTTGGTCCAGGGACTTTCTGCTGATGAACAGCAGCTGGTCGCTTTGCAGACCAAACAACGCGATCAGGTGCTTGGCGATGCCTATAAACAAAGCCAGCAACAACGTCAGGCGGCCGAAACCCGATTGGTGGGAGCCTATGCCAAGCAATACGGCCAGGCGGCAGCTTTCCAGGATCGACTGAATAATCCGCCAGCTGCGCCCGCAGCCGCGGTTCCTCCGGTTGGCGCAGACGCGCCCCGGTCCGAATAATCTATCCATACCAAGAGTGCCCGCATGAATGACACGATCTGGCTGGCGATTGCCCTGATGCTCGTATTTGAGGGTATGCTCCCATTCATTTCGCCGCGCATGTGGCGTGAAACCTTTGAACGCATGCTTCAGCTGCGTGACGGTCAGATCCGCTTTCTGGGTCTGACAGCCATGCTTGCCGGTGTGCTCATTCTTACTGTACTGCGTCAAATATCATGATGAAGTGGTTGTTGCCCGAATCCATTGCTGATGCGTTGCCCGATGAGGCCGCACGACTTGAAATACTGCGCCGTCGTCTGCTGGATCTCTACCAGGGACATGGCTATGAGTTGGTGCAACCACCGTTGATCGAGTATCTGGATTCGCTATTAACCGGCGCTGGCCGTGAGCTCGATCTGCGCACCTTTAAACTGGTTGATCAGGGCTCGGGTCGTACGCTAGGCGTACGTGCCGATATGACGGCCCAGGTGGCACGAATCGATGCGCATTTGCTCAATCGTTCCGGTGTCGTCCGCCTTTGTTATTGCCACAGCGTCTTACACGCACAGCCTGCGGATATGCAGGCCAGTCGTGAGCCTTTCCAGTTAGGCGCCGAGATCTATGGATACGCAGATCTGCCAGCCGATCTGGAAATCGTTCGTCTGGCCGCGGCAACCTTGCAGTCGGCAGGTGCGCCAGCAGCCCGGATTGATCTGGGTCATATGGGCATCTTCCGCACACTGATGACGCTGGCAGGGGTTTCAGGCGAAGGCGAAGAGCACTTCTTCAAATTGCTACAGCGCAAGGATATTCCGGCGCTGGATAGTGAAACAATTAATTGGCGTCCGGAATTACGCACGGCGATGCTGGCGCTGCCACGCCTGTATGGCGACCGCACCGTACTGGATAAGGCGCGTGATGCATTGCCTAAGGTGCCAGCTATTCACAAGGCGCTGGATGACCTGGAAGCGATTATCAATCAGGCAGCTGATTTGCCGTTGTACGTGGATCTCTCGGATCTGCGTGGGTATCATTACCACAGCGGCATGGTCTTCGCGGGTTACTGCGAGGGTCATAGCGCAGCCATGGTGCTGGGCGGCCGTTATGATGGCGTAGGGGCTGCCTTTGGTCGTGCGCGACCAGCCACCGGGTTCTCGTTAGACATTCGCGAATTGTGTCGATTGTCAGCATTGCCTGTTGTGCAGGCAGCGGTATTCGCGCCCGCATTGGCCGATGATGCTACTGCAGAAGCGCGCGAAAAGCGTGCCCAAGCCATCAAGGTTTTGCGTGATCGTGGTGAACGTGTCATAGACGCGCTACCGGGTGAAGTGCAAGCGCCGGCCATCGCAACCGGCGAAGTGATTTACAGCGGTGGGGTTTGTGATCGAATCCTGATGCAGATGCAGGGTAAGTGGGTCGTTCAGGCTTGCTGAGCCCGGCGCTTTTTTTGATTCAACTTTCTTAGAACAGACGTTACGTATGGCTAAAAATATCGTAGTAGTGGGTACCCAGTGGGGCGACGAAGGCAAAGGCAAGATCGTCGACTGGCTAACAGATAACGCTGGTGGTGTTGTCCGCTTTCAGGGCGGCCATAATGCTGGCCATACGCTCGTCATCGGTGAAAAAGAATACAAGCTGAACCTTGTGCCTTCTGGCATCGTGCGTGATGGCGTCCATTGCTACATCGGTAATGGTGTGGTGCTGGATGTGCATCACCTGCTGAGCGAAATCGCCACGCTGGAAGCCGACGGACTCAAGGTGCGTGGTCGTGTCACCATTAGCCCGGGTTGTCCGGTAATTCTGCCGTACCACTCGGCGCTGGATCGTGCGCGTGAAGCCAAGCGCTGCAGCGACACCAAGATCGGTACGACTGGCAAAGGCATTGGCCCGACCTACGAAGACAAGGTGGCGCGTCGTGCGCTGCGCGTTTACGACCTGTTCCATCCGGAAACGCTGTCGGCCAAACTCAAGGAAGTGCTGGAATACCATAACTTCGTGCTGACCCAGTACCTGGGTGCAGAGCCACTGGATCACGCCACAATTCTGGCGCAGGCACTGGCTGATGCCGAGCAGATCAAGCCAATGGTCGGCGATGTATCGGCAGCGCTCTATGCTGCCAATAAAGCCGGTCAGAACCTGCTGTTCGAAGGCGCACAGGGCACGCTCCTAGATATCGATCACGGTACCTATCCATTTGTTACGTCATCCAACTGTGTGGCTGGCCAGGCATCGGCTGGTACGGGTGTGGGTCCGGGCATGCTGCATTACATCCTCGGTATCACAAAGGCTTATACAACGCGTGTGGGCGGCGGCCCCTTCCCGACAGAACTGGACATCGACACCGAAGGTGCACCTGGCTATCAGATGTCTACCGTCGGTCGCGAGTTCGGTACCGTTACCGGGCGTAAGCGCCGTTGCGGTTGGTACGATGCCGCCGCTATGCGTCGCTCGGCCATGATCAATGGTCTCACAGGCCTGTGCATCACCAAGCTCGACGTGCTGGATGGCATTGAAGAATTGAAGATCTGTACTGGCTATAAGCTCGACGGCAAAATGCTGGATCTGCTACCGCTGGGCGCAGATGACGTGGCGCGTTGCGAGCCGATTTACGAAAGTATGCCGGGTTGGTCTGAAACCACCTTTGGCGTAAAACGCTGGGAAGATCTGCCACAGGCGGCACGTGATTACCTGCTGCGACTCGAGCAGGTAACAGGTGTTCCGGTAGCAATTGTCTCTACCGGCCCTGAACGGGATGAAACGATTGTTCGTGTTCACCCCTTCGCCTGATCTGCAAAATTTGAGCCCGCGTCAGCGGGCTCAATACTTTAGAGCCGTCCTATTGTCTTTAAAGGATCTGGCTCAATATGGGGCTCATGTGATGAAATGGGCCGGCCACATAAAGATGATAAAGTGCCCAAAAACACAAAACCCGCACATGGCGGGTTCAATGTTATTCGTTGGTGCCCAGGAGAGGACTCGAACCTCCACGGAGTTACCCGCTAGTACCTGAAACTAGTGCGTCTACCAATTCCGCCACCTGGGCAGGTGCGAAGAAACAGAATTATAGAAGAAAGAATGAAAATGTCAAAGAATTCCAACCGAGTCGCCAAAATACGTCGGCTCGATCCGTTTTACGAACGGGAAAAAGAGAAGTACGAAAACCCGCTGCCATCACGTGAATACATGATGCAAACGCTGGAAGCGGCAGCCTGTCCGATGAGCGAATCGGCGCTGGCGGCCAAGCTAGCCATTAATGATGATGAGCAAATCGCTTTTGAACGTCGTGTTCGTGCCATGGAGCGCGAAGGCCAGCTCATGCGAAATCGCAAGGGTGCACTAATCCTACCGAATAAGGCAGATCTGATTGCCTGTCGTGTCGAAGGTCACCCGGATGGCTTTGGCTTTGCCCGTCCAGAAACCTCGATTGGTCGCGATAAAAGTGCCGATATCTTTCTGGATAACCGCCAGATGGAAAAAGCACTGCATGGCGATCGCGTACTCGTACGAGTTACCGGGACTGATCGTCGTGGTCGACCGGAAGGCAGCATTGTCGAAGTGACCGAACGCGCCAATACCGAAGTCGTTGGTCGGGTGTTCGATGAATACGGTGTGCGTTATGTGGTGCCAGAAGACCGCCGCTTGCATACACGCATTGTCCTAGCAGGGGAAACGCCTGTAGCAGGGCGCTCGCGCCGTCCGCGTAAGGCTGATGCCAATACGCCAGTGGTAAACCCGGGGCAGGTGGTCGTTGCTGAGATTCTTGAACAGCCCGGTAAGCGCACGCTACCCGTGGGGCGCATCAAAGAAGTGCTGGGTAACTATGCAGACCCCGGCATGGAAATTGAGATCGCGCTGCGTAAACACGATCTGCCTTTCGAGTTCCCTAAAGCCGTGATCGATGAAGCCGCCAAGCTACCGGAAGAAGTGGTGGTTGAACGTGATCTCGGTAAGCGTGAAGATCTCCGTGATTTGCCTTTGGTCACCATTGATGGTGAAACCGCTAAAGACTTTGATGATGCGGTCTTTGCCGAAGCCTTGCCTAAGGGTAAAGGCTGGCGTCTGGTGGTGGCTATTGCCGATGTATCGCATTACGTGCGCCCAGGCTCTGCACTCGATACAGAAGCGACAGCGCGCGGCAACTCG
>JBJTFJ010000002.1:0-3348 GCA_046093345.1 Fluviibacter sp.
TAAAGATCGTGATCATCGGCATCGACGATGCGTACGGCGATACGATCACCCGGTGCGCAATCGGTAAAGCCCATCACCTGAACAACGCCATCGATGTCCGGTGCTTCACGCCAGCTACGGCCAATGGCACCCTCTTCATCGACTTCATCGATTACGATGACTTCTTCATTGCCAATGCGCTGCGCCAACTTCTCTGCGGAGATATCGGCCTGGAACTGCATCAGACGCATGCGGCGTGATTCGCGCTCTTCTTCAGGCACGGCACCTTCCAGCTCGTTGGCCGTTGCCCCTTCAACGGGCGAATAGGCGAAAGCGCCCACCCGATCCAGCTGCGCCGCTTCCAGGAAGCCCAATAGCTCCTGGAAGTCATCTTCGGTTTCACCGGGGAAGCCGGTAATGAAGGTCGAGCGGATCACCAGCTCCGGGCAGATCTCACGCCAGGCTTTAATACGCTTGAGCACATTCTCGGACGAGGCCGGACGCTTCATGGCTTTGAGGATGCGCTGGCTGGCATGCTGGAACGGAATATCTAGATACGGCAGGATCTTGCCCTGAGCCATCAGCGGAATAATGTCGTCGACGCTCGGGTACGGATAGACGTAATGCAGACGTACCCAGATACCCATTTCACCCAGTGCTTCACACAATGACTGTAACTGTGTCTTGACCGGACGACCTTCCCAGAAACCGGTGCGGTATTTCACATCCACACCATAGGCGCTGGTGTCTTGTGAAATCACCAGCACTTCTTTCACGCCGGCCTTGGCCAGCGTTTCCGCTTCTTTGAGCACATCACCGATTGGACGCGATTCGAGATCGCCGCGCAACGAAGGAATGATGCAGAAGGTGCAGCGATGGTTACAGCCTTCCGATATTTTCAGATAGGCGTAATGCTTGGGCGTCAGGCGAATGCCCTGCGGCGGCACCAGATCGGTATAGGGGTCGTGCGGCATGGGCAAATGCTCATGCACGATGGTCATCACTTCATCCAGTGCATGTGGCCCGGTAACGGCCAGCACATCAGGGTGTGCCGTTTCGACCACGCCTTCGCGGGCGCCCAGGCAACCGGTAACGATGACCTTGCCGTTTTCACGCAGGGCTTCACCAATGGCATCCAATGACTCTTCTACCGCTGAATCAATAAACCCACAGGTATTCACAACGACGAGGTCAGCACCGGCATAATCGCCAACGATGTCATAACCTTCTGCCCGCAAACGGGTGAGAATGCCTTCACTATCGGATGCCGCTTTGGGGCAACCCAGGCTGACCATGCCAACCTTGGGTGTCTGTGTTTTCTTAGTCATGGGCGGCATTTTACCAACCCCGCCCCACTAGCGCTTGAATTCTGGCTGCTGCCACCCGCCACCCAGTGCCCGGAACAGATCCACACTGGCCTGCAACTGGTTACCGCGATTGCGTGCGTAGGCCAGGCTGGCGTCATTGGCAACCCGCTGGGCTTCCAGCACCGTCAGATAATCCACATAACCACCCTGATAACGCAGGATCGATATCTGCTGGGCTTTAGTTGCCGAAGCCACCTGCACAGTCAAATGTTCACCGCTTTCGCGCGTTTGCTGCACAGAGATCATGGAATCACCGACTTCGGCAAAAGCGGTACGCACAGTTTTAACGTAATTGGCGACCGCTTCCTGTTGTTTACCCTTGGCCGAATCAAGCTGACCCGTTAGCAACCAGCCTGTAAATACAGGTTGCATGGCACCCAGTGTGGCCGCCCATACAGAACCGCCTGCCGATAGGAAACTCGTAAAGCCAACGCTTTGCGCCCCATATAGGCCCGACAGCGAGAACGATGGGAAGAAGTTCGCTTTGGCGACGCCAATCTGTGCATTGGCCGATACCAGCTGTTCTTCTGCCTTGCGCACATCTGGCCGACCCTCTAGCAATTCCGAAGGCAAACCAACCGGCGGCATTGGTGGCACTGGAAGATGCTCCAGACCTCCGGCGGGAATTTTAAGATCCAGTTTGCCGGTAAGTACGGCCAACTGATTCTGGGCAATTGCCCGCTGCCGCACCAGTTCGGACTGAACGGCCTGAATACTGGACAAGGTGGCCTGCGCCTGATTGATATCAAGTGGCGACACCAGACCGCCATCCAGTTTGGCTTGGGCGATACGCAAGGTATCGCGACGGGTCTGTATTGAGCTGCTGGTAACCTTGATCTGCGCATCCAGCGCCCGCAGATTCATATAGGCTTTGGCAACACTGCCTTCCAGCACCAGGCGAACGCTATCGCGATCGAAGACACTGGCTTTGAGCTGCGCGTCGGCAGACTCCACCGTACGACGCACCTTGCCCCAGAGATCAATCTCGTAAGAGAAGCCAACATTTCCCTGGTAGTTATTATCGAGGTAGTCGATCCCGCTACTCGTGGCGGCAGCGCCTTTGGAGGCACGTGTACCGCTACCGGCGAGTGAAAGGTTCGGGTACTGCGCAGACCCGGCTTGTAGCGCCATGCCTTGTGCCTGCGCGATACGGGCAACGGCAATCTGCAGATCGGCGTTGTTGGCCAGCGCCAGTTCCTCAAGCTTGTTCAGCTCTGGATCATTGAACAGGGTCCACCAATCCTGCTGAATGGCAACCGGCGCTTTTGCGGAAGCGCCCGCCTCGGATGATTGCGGCACATCGGCGTTGTACTGCCCGGGCAGATCCATTTTAGGGCGTTCATAGTCGGGCCCAACGGTACAGGCTGAGAGCCCGATGACACAAAACGCCCAGAGCGGATAGAGACGCTTAGTCATGATGAGTCTCCTGCTTCGCCTCACCCGGAAACAGATCCCTCTTCTGATTTCTTCCCGACAACCAGGTAAAGAAGAGCGGTATGAAAATGGTGGCGATGAAGGTAGACGCCAGCATGCCGCCGAACACACCCGTGCCCATGGAACGACGCGCAGCGGAACCCGCTCCGGTTGAGATCACCAACGGGAAAACACCGAGAATGAAAGCTAACGATGTCATAACAATCGGCCGGAAGCGCAACCGGGCTGCATGCAGCGCCGCATCGTAAACACTCATGCCCTCTGCGCGTTTCTGCGACGCAAACTCTACAATCAGAATGGCGTTCTTGGCTGAAAGCCCGACCAGAACCACCAGACCAATCTGGAAGTAGATGTCGCTCGGCATGCCCCTAAGAAGCACAGCAAAAAGCGCCCCAAACAAGGCAAAGGGCACACCTAGAATTACCGCCAGCGGCAAAGACCAGCGTTCGTATTGCGCGGCCAGGATCAGGAAGACCATGATGATGCCAAAGACAAAAGCCAGGCCGGAGGTATTACCCGTACGAATTTGCTGGAAGGCCTGCCCGGACCAGGCCAGATCGTAACCGGG
>JBJTFJ010000003.1:0-7000 GCA_046093345.1 Fluviibacter sp.
TCTGGAACAACGCAACCTGGACGCCGGGCAGACAGATCCGCGCGCACTGGCGCTTTCCGAAGGTGCACGCCAACTGCTGGCGCCTGAGAACGCCTGGCCCACACCCACCGGCCAAGGCGATGGGCGCTGCACGCCGATTGAAACGATTCATATTTCACAGAACGGCGGATTCGGCCGTACATTGATTGATCGTAAAGATTACCGTGTGCCCGCACTCGGCTACGTTGTACGTTATGGCGCACTGATGCGCTGCCTGCACAATGCCTTGCATGCGGCCATCACCCGAAATCCGGGGCAACTTTCCTGCCGGGACAATATCCACGCCGAGATCGTTGAGCAATCCAGTAATAGCGATTCTTTCTTCCGGACACTACAGTACGGCGACCGGACGATTCGGACACGGCTTATCGTTCATGCCGAAGGCACACCGCCTGATGATAGTAGGGGTGTCATTGCCCGAGGTTACGGTCAACGCGCACTCATTTTTGAAGCGGGCCTAGAAAAAAGTCATCAGCAACGCGCTTGGGAACGCTTTACACCCCAAGGCCCGTTAGCCCTATTGCCGGTAGATGGCCTGAATGGCAAACGTGTTTCCGTGGTTTTCACGGTGCCAGAAACTGAGGCCGAAGCTTTACTGCAACTGGACGACACAGCCATTCTGCAACGCATACAGTCTGCGATTGGCCCGCATGCACGCTTTACGGATGTCGGCCCACGCGCCAGTTTCCCGTTGAAGCTGCGCTTACGCCAACCCGCTCTCGATACTCGTGAACTCTGGATCGGCAATGCGGCACAAACCCTACACCCGGTATCCGGCCAGGGTTTTAACCTCGGGTTGCGCGATGCCGCTCTACTTGCACAGCATTTACGCAACGCCTTAGATCCCGGGTCCGCTCATACACTCACACCCTACGCCCGTGGCCGACAACTGGATCGCTACGGTGCAGCGTTATTCACCGATGGCATTGTGCGTGCGTTTTCGACGCCATTCCCGCTGTTGAATGTGGTACGCGGCATTGGTTTGAGTGCCTTAGATCTTGTAAGTCCGCTTCGCCATTTCGTGGCTCGCCGCATGATCTGGGGCGCACGAGCCTGGCCTTGAGTCCCGAATCAGTTAATACGCATCGCACCGCAACAAAACTGACTAAATTTTAGGCAAATTCACCAATTTCGGGTTACAATACAAGGCTTTCCTTCGCGCCTTCCCGTCATGGATTTTGTCGGTTATCACCTTCGAAACAATCTGTTCGTTGCTCCGATGGCAGGAGTAACCGATCGGCCTTTCCGTCAGCTCTGTAAAAAGCTGGGCGCGGGGCTGGCTGTATCGGAAATGGTGACCTCCAATTCCTTGCTCTATGGGAGCGCAAAAACCCAGCGTCGCGCCAATCATGATGGCGAAGTCGCACCGATTTCGGTACAAATTGCCGGCGCCGACCCGGCCATGATGGCGGAAGCCGCCAAATACAACGCGGATCGCGGCGCCCAGATCATCGATATCAATATGGGTTGTCCGGCCAAGAAGGTCTGTAATGTCATGGCCGGCTCTGCTCTGCTGCAACATGAGAGCCTGGTTGCCAAAATCCTTTCAGCCGTTGTGAGTGCTGTACCGGACACCCCGGTCACTCTAAAGATTCGTACCGGTTGGAATGTCGACAACAAGAATGCGCCTGCGATCCTGAAGATCGCAGAAGAAAGCGGTATCCGGGCACTGGCCGTGCATGGTCGTACCCGCTGTCAGCAATACCGCGGCGAAGCCGAATTCGATACGATTGCCGCTGTCAAGGCCGCCGCACGGATTCCGGTCATTGCTAACGGGGATATCACCACCCCTGAAAAGGCCAAGGCCGTACTCGAAAAAACCGGCGCAGATGGCGTTATGATCGGCCGCGCCGCACAGGGCCGCCCATGGATTTTCCGAGAAATCGAACACTATCTGGCCACCGGCGAAAAACTGGCACCACCTGCTGTCTCGGAAATTCAGTCGATTCTGCTGGAACATCTGGAAGATCTTTATGGCTTCTATGGCACTGAAACCGGTGTGCGCGTGGCACGTAAACATATCTCCTGGTACACCAAAGGTCTGAATGGTTCTGCAGCATTCCGGCACCAGATGAATCGTCTGGATTCAGTCACGGAACAGCGCACTATGGTGCATGACTTTTTTAGCGGCCTGGGACAACGTCACGAACATCTGGTCTACGACGTCAGCAGCGATGGCAACGAAGAGGAGCTGGCCGCATGAGCACCCGGAATCAGTCGGAATTAGCCCAAGCGGTTACTACCGCGCTGGAAAAGTATTTCACCGAACTCAATGGCGAATCGCCTAGCGCCGTCTATGACATGGTACTCACCTGTGTGGAGCGCCCAATGCTTGAGATCGTGATGCGCCAGGCTGGCAATAATCAAACCGTTGCCGCTCATATTCTGGGCATTAACCGCAACACGCTCCGCAAAAAGCTGTCTGATCACGGACTGCTCTGAAACAATTTCTTCTCTGAACCTACCGTATCCTCATCATGAAAATTCGTCAGGCCCTACTCTCCGTTTCCGATAAAACAGGCGTTCTCGACTTCGCCAAAGCACTCAACGCCCAAGGCGTTGCGTTGTTATCCACCGGCGGTACGGCAAAGCTACTCCGTGATGCAGGTCTGTCCGTTACTGAAATCGGTGATTACACCGGCTTCCCTGAAATGCTCGATGGTCGTGTAAAAACACTGCACCCCAAAGTGCACGGCGGCATTCTGGCGCGCCGCGATCTGGCTGCACACATGGCAACGATTGAGCAACATGGCATTCCGATGATCGATCTGGTTTGCGTCAATCTGTACCCGTTCCGCGAGACTGTGGCCAAGGCAGGTGTAACGCTGGAAGATGCCATCGAAAACATCGATATCGGCGGTCCGGCCATGGTGCGTTCATCAGCCAAGAACTACAACGGCGTTGCGATTGTGACTGATCCGGTCGACTACAACAGCCTGATCGAAGAAATGAAGGCCAATGATGGTGCGCTATCACTAGGCACCCGTTTCGGTTTAGCCAAGAAAGCTTTTACGCATACTGCACGCTACGACTCAGCCATCGCCAACTGGCTGACCGGTCTGGAAGCTGATGCCGAAACGAAGCCGGCAGATGCAGCGCCTACGCCATCGATCTTCCCGAGTCATCTGCAACTGGCTTTCGATCGTTCCGAAACGCTGCGCTATGGCGAAAACCCACTGCAAAAAGCAGCCTTCTACCGCGATAGCAGCCCAACCGCTGGCGCAATTGCCAACTACACGCAACATGGCGGCAAAGAGTTGTCCTACAACAACATCGCCGATGCCGATGCGGCTTGGGAATGCGTGAAGACTTTCCGCGAGCCCGCTTGTGTAATCGTTAAACACGCCAACCCATGCGGTGTCGCTGTCGATACGCAACTACTTAAGGCGTATGAAAAGGCCTTCCAGACCGATCCGACCTCTGCTTTCGGCGGCATCATTGCTTTCAACGGCACCGTTGATGTCGATGTGATTGAAGCCATGAACGAACGCAAGCATTTCGTTGAAGTACTGATTGCGCCAGAATTTACCGCTGCCGCTATTGCACTGCTGAATGCCAAGGCTAACCTGCGCGTTCTGACGGTACCGCTCCCTGAGGGCGACAGCCCTGTATACCACGCGCTTGAAATGAAGCGCGTTGGCGGCGGCCTACTCGTACAGACGCCAGACGCTTTTAATGTGCAGGCATCAGATCTCAAGGTGGTTACCAAAGTACAGCCTACCCCTTCGCAAATCGCCGATCTGCTTTTTGCCTACCGCGTTGCAAAATTCGTTAAATCGAATGCTATAGTCTTCTGCGGTAACGGCATGACGCTCGGCGTTGGTGCCGGCCAGATGTCCCGAGTTGATTCAACCCGTATCGCTGCCATCAAAGCTGCCAATGCCAAACTATCTTTGGCCGGCTCCGTTGTGGCCTCTGATGCGTTCTTCCCGTTCCGTGATGGCGTTGACGTACTGGCCGAAGCCGGTGCCAAAGCTGTTATCCAGCCGGGCGGCTCCATGCGTGACGAAGAGGTCATCGCAGCTGCTGACGAACATGGTCTGGCCATGGTTGTCACCGGTGCGCGCCACTTCCGTCACTAACTCAGATCCCCATTCAGTAGCCACCGCCATGAATCGTTTACGTCTCATTACCGCCATTCTGACAGCACTGTCCCTTAGCTGTGCGCCTGCCATTGCAGACGAAACGACAGACGCTACAGCTACGGCACCTGTAGATAGCCCATCAAGCACAACGGCTACAAGCAGCACTCCACAAAGTGTGGTCGTTGTAGGCGCTCCCAACTCGAGTGAAAGCACTGAAAGCAAATCCTGGTACGCCTCTGCCTGGGACACCGCAGGACAGCACCTTTCGGATCTCTGGACCAAAGGCGATGTAGAACTGTACGTACCTTTCTGGAGCTACCACCTGCCATTTGCTTACACTCCAGAAAAACGCGCGAGCTATACCGAATACCCTGCCGGCGGTGGCTTGGGCAAAGGCTGGTATAACGCAAGCGGTAACTGGGAAGGCGTGTACGTCATGGGCTTTCAGGATTCGCACGCGCAACCGATGTATATGGCAGGTTATGGTTGGGTGCCTACGTGGAATCCGATTAATGAACAATCGCGCATTGGTATCGGCGCGACGGTATTCCTATTCATGCGCTCCGATATTAATAGCTACGCACCTACACCAGGCATCCTGCCAATGGTCACTGCGGGATACGGCCCAATCGATGTCCAGATGGCATACATTCCCGGCGGCCAGGGTAATGGTAACGTCTTATTCTGGTGGGCCAAGTACTCGTTCAAGTAATTTGTTGTGCGCATCAACCCATTTAATTCGCAGGATCGCTTTATGAAAATTCTCGTTGTTGGCTCTGGTGGCCGTGAACACGCTCTCGCCTGGAAACTGGCCCAATCTGCTGGTGTACAAAAAGTCTATGTTGCCCCAGGCAATGCAGGCACGGCACGCGAAGCCGCTCTCGAAAACCTACCCATCACAGACATTCATGCGCTGGCCGATTTTGCTGAAGCGAATAAAATCCACCTGACGGTTGTTGGGCCTGAGGCGCCACTTGCCGCAGGAATCGTTGATGTATTTCGTGATCGCAGCCTGAAAATTTTTGGCCCAACCAAAGCAGCCGCTCAACTGGAAAGTTCGAAAGACTTTGCCAAGCGCTTTATGGCGCGCCACAAGATCCCTACCGCTGGTTTCGAAACATTCACAGATGCCGCCGCAGCGCACGCATACATAGACCGCCAGGGCGCACCAATTGTGATCAAAGCAGATGGTCTGGCGGCCGGCAAAGGCGTCGTCGTTGCCATGGATCTTGCCGAAGCACATGCGGCTATTGACGACATGCTCTCTGGCAACAAACTGGGCAGCGCTGGCGCCCGTGTAGTGATTGAAGACTTCCTTGACGGGGAAGAAGCCAGTTTCATCGTTCTTGTCGATGGCAAAAACGTCCTGCCGATGGCAACAAGTCAGGATCACAAACGCATCGGCGATGGCGACACCGGCCCGAACACTGGTGGGATGGGTGCCTACTCCCCCGCCCCCGTAGTAACGCCGGAAGTTCATGAAAAAGCCATGCGCGACATCATTCTACCGACCGTACGCGGCATGGAAGCCGATGGCATTCCATTTACAGGCTTCCTCTACGCTGGCCTGATGATCGGTAAAGACGGCTCGGTAAAAACACTTGAGTTCAACGCCCGCATGGGCGACCCAGAGACACAGCCCATCATGATGCGTTTGAAATCAGATGCCGTCAAAATGTTCGAGCATGCCATTGATGGCACCCTCGACAAAACAAATACGGAATGGGATAGCCGTGTGGCACTGGGGATTGTTCTGGCAGCAGCGAACTACCCAGAGACGCCACGCAAGGGTGACGTTATTCACGGTCTGCCAGCTGGTAATTCAGCCGGTGAAGACGCACATGTATTCCATGCTGGCACCACCGATGAGAACGGCCAGGTTGTCACAAATGGTGGTCGCGTCTTGTGCGTTACCGCACTGGGCGAGGATGTAGCGCAGGCACAAAAGCGTGCTTATGAAGCCGCAGCGTCGATTCAGTTTGATGGTATGCAGTACCGCAAGGACATTGGCTACCGCGCCATTAATCGTTAACAGGCCTAGCCATGCAGATGCTGACGGGCGCTGAACGCTCCACCGCAGTCCAGACCTACCTCCAAGATCTCCAATCCCGGATTGTCCAGTCCTTATCAGCGCTAGACGGCCAAGCCTTCCGAAGCGATAGCTGGACTCGCCCTGCGGGTGGCGGTGGCACTTCCTGTCTCATCGAAGAAGGCAACCTCATAGAGCGCGGCGGCGTGAACTTCTCCCACGTAATGGGAGAACAGTTGCCACCATCGGCTTCTGCTCATCGGGCTGAGCTGGCAGGGAGACCATACGAAGCAATGGGTGTTTCTCTGGTCATGCATCCACGCAATCCCTATTGCCCTACAGCACACATGAATGTGCGTTACTTTGTGGCGCACCCACCCAAAGACCAACCAGATGCAAACCCCGTTTTCTGGTTTGGCGGTGGCATGGACTTAACGCCTTATTACGGTTTTCGCGAAGACGCGGTGCACTTTCACCAGACGTGTCGTGACGCTTTGGCCTCGCATGGTGATGCGTACTATCCGAGCTTTAAAGCCTGGTGTGATCAATACTTCTTCCTGAAGCACCGCATTGAAGCGCGTGGTGTCGGCGGGATATTTTACGCCGACCTGAACGAACCCGGTTTTGATGCCAGCTTTGCATTAACGCGTTCTGTGGGCGATGCCTTCGTCTCAGCTTACACCCCGTTGCTGGAACGACGCAGGGATATTCCCTGGGGTGAACGCGAACGCGACTTCCAGGCCTACCGCCGTGGCCGCTACGTAGAATTTAATCTGGTATTCGACCGGGGAACACTGTTTGGCCTTCAGTCAGGCGGCCGGACCGAATCGATTCTGATGTCGATGCC
>JBJTFJ010000004.1:0-8110 GCA_046093345.1 Fluviibacter sp.
AATCAGTGCATAATGATTCCACGCGATCAATTGAGGGCTGATTGATCCTATCGATTTTGTACAAACTATCGGGAGACACCCACATGAATAAAGCTGAACTGATTGAAGTAATCGCTAAAGAAGCCAAGCTGAGCAAGGCAGCTGCACAAGCTGCTCTGGACGCTACTGTTGCTGCCGTTGTTAAGGCTGTAACCAAGGGTGACTCGGTAAGCCTGGTTGGTTTTGGTTCGTTCTCGAGCGGCAAGCGCGCTGCCCGTACCGGCCGCAACCCACAAACTGGCGAAACCATCAAGATTGCTGCTGCCAAGACCGTTAAGTTCTCGGCTGGTAAGGCATTCAAGGATTCCGTGAACAAGCGTAAGTAATTGCGTTTCGCTTCATGAGAACGGCCCGCTTCGGCGGGTCGTTTTTTTTGCGTTGCACTTTGCGTTTCGTCACACAAAAGAGGAAAATCCTCATTTGTCTTTGTGCCTAAAGTTAGGGCAAAGCTCCCCCACCAATTCAATCCATCCGGAGAGGCCGCTCTTGCCGGATGATGCTGGAGTAGTTTATGCAGAAGGACCTGCGCGCCGCAGCACTGGAGTATCACCGTTATCCCACCCACGGGAAGATTTCGGTAACGCCAACGAAAGGCCTGACAAATCAGCGCGACTTGGCTCTAGCTTATTCTCCGGGTGTGGCGTTTGCCTGTGAAGAAATCGAAGCCAACCCGGATGAAGCCGATACGTTGACGTCTCGCGGCAACCTTGTTGGTGTAGTGACTAATGGCACCGCTGTGCTGGGTCTGGGTAATATTGGCCCGCTGGCCTCCAAGCCAGTGATGGAAGGCAAAGGTTGTCTGTTCAAGAAATTTGCCGGTATCGATGTATTCGATATCGAGCTGGCTGAGAATGACCCCGATAAGCTAATCGACATGATTGCCGCGCTGGAGCCAACGCTCGGTGGGGTTAACCTCGAAGACATTAAAGCGCCAGAGTGCTTCTACATCGAGCGTGAGCTCAAAAAGCGCATGAAGATCCCGGTGTTCCATGACGATCAGCATGGCACCGCAATTATTTCAGCCTCAGCCCTTATTAACGGCCTTAAGGTCATTAAGAAAGATATTGCCAACGTACGCGTTGTTGTTTCTGGTGCGGGTGCCGCTGCAATTGCCTGTCTGGATCTGTGGTGTGAGATTGGCGTGAAGCGCGAACACATCACTGTGTGTGATTCCAAGGGTGTGATTTATGTTGGCCGTGAAGAAAACATGGAGCCGACGAAAGCCAAATATGCCCAGAAAACAGAAGCGCGTACGCTGAAAGATGCGCTGGTCGGTGCCGACGTTTTCTTGGGCTTATCAGCTGCCGGTGCGCTTAAGGCGGAATGGTTGCCGCCGATGAATGAGAATCCGTTGATTTTTGCGTTAGCTAATCCAACGCCAGAAATCATGCCGGAAGAAGCGCGCAAGGTGCGCCCTGATGCCATCATTGCAACCGGTCGTTCGGATTATCCGAACCAGGTGAACAATGTGCTGTGCTTCCCGTTCATCTTCCGCGGAGCGCTCGATGTCGGTGCGACGACTATTACGGAAGAGATGAAGCTGGCTTGCGTTTATGCAATTGCCGAGTTGGCCGAAGTAGAAGTGTCTGATGAAGTGGCCATGGCCTACGCCGGTCACGACCTGCAGTTCGGGCCCGAATACCTGATTCCAAAACCATTCGACCCCCGTTTGATTACACGTATTGCACCAGCCGTTGCTAAGGCAGCGGTGACTTCGGGCGTTGCACGTCGTCCGATTGCTGACATGGATGCATACATCGAACGATTGAAGGAGTTCGTCTATCACACCGGTATCGGCATGCGGGCTGTGTTCGTAGCCTGTAAAGAAGGCGAACGTCAGCGAATTATTTTTGCTGAAGGTGAAGATGAGCGCGTGTTGCGCGCCACCCAGATTATTCTGGAAGAACAGTTGGCCACACCAATTCTGATTGGTCGTCCGGGTGTTGTAGAGAAGCGCCTAGAGCGTGCCGGTTTGCGCATCCGTCCGGGTGTCGATTTCGAACTGGTGAATCCGGAGAATGATCCGCGTTACCGCGATTGCTGGACGGCCTATCACAAGCTCATGGCCCGCCGTGGCGTAACGCCTGCCGTAGCTAAGTCAGCAATGCGCCGTGACACAACCCTGATGGGTGCCATGCTGATGAAGTTGGGTCATGCGGATGGCATGATTTGTGGTGTCCTAGGTCAATACGCAGATCACTTGGGCGTTGTGAATGATGTGATTGGCAAGCGTAGTGGTGTAGGCGTTTTTGCCGCAATGAATTACCTGATGTTGCCAGGTCGTTCACTCTTTATCGCTGACACGCATGTCAATGAAAATCCGAATGCCGAACAGGTGGCTGAAATTGCCATGCTGGCGGCCGATGAGGTGAAGCGGTTTGGCGTGCACCCTAAGGTTGCATTGCTGTCGCACTCTAACTTTGGTTCGTCGTCATCAGAATCTGCGTTGAAGATGAGTCGAGCAGCAGCGTTGCTACCAGCACTATCTTCCGGTGAAATGGATGTAGACGGGGAAATGCATGGGGATGCTGCCCTGTCTGAAGAAATCCGTCTCAGTGCCTATCCTGATTCAGCGCTCAAAGGTGAAGCCAACGTTCTGGTAATGCCAAATATTGATGCAGCTAATATCTCGTATAACCTGATTAAGATGATTGGTGGTTCTGGCGTAACAATCGGTCCGATTCTGCTGGGTGCTGCTCATCCTGTACATATTCTGACTTCGTCGTCTACGGTACGCCGTGTCGTTAATATGACGGCTATGGCGGTGCTGGATGCATTGAAGATTAAACGCTAACTTGCCGATAATCATTAAAGAGAATAGAGTGTTCCGACAATTCGCAGCGATGCGAATATCCGCATAACCCAAGGAGATGTGTGTGAAAAAAACAATTCTGATTGCTGGTGCCGCATTGATTTCTGTTTCGGCATTTGCGGCAGCGCCTGCTGCACAACCGACACAGCGTGTTACGAGCACGGGCGAGATTGTTCAGCTTTGTAAAGATAAGGCCAATGCGCAAGTGCAGGCTTACTGTAATGGTTTCGGTCAGGGCGTTTATGACTCCTACTTGGTGACCCGTCATCCTAAGGCCGCACCTTCAAAGATCTGTGTGAAGCAGCCTGCACCACAACGTCAGCAAGTGCTCGATGAGTACGTGGCATGGGCAGAGGCTAATCCTACAATCAAGGATATGCCAGCTGCTGAATCAGCGCTGCGTTTCCTTGCAGAACGCTTCCCTTGCTCAACCGCCAAAGCTGGCAAGTAATCTGATTCCGGAGTAAAGACCATGAAAAAAACTTTGATGATTGTTCCTGTTGTTGCAGCATTTTTGACCGGTTGCTCGGGTATGAGTGATACGCAGCAACGCACCCTGTCGGGTGGTGCTATCGGTGCCGCTGCAGGTGCTGGTATTACCGCTATTGCGGGTGGCAACCCGATTTGGGGTGCTGTGGGCGGTGCTGCTGTGGGTGCTATCGGTGGTTATGCCTATGATCAGTACGAGAAGTCGAAGCAACGTGAATACAACCAGGGTTACCAAGCAGGTAAAGCCTCGCAGTAATCGTGAGATTGCTTGAAACAACAAAGGCACCCGTGGGTGCCTTTGTTGTTGGTGCAGTTTACGGTTTAGCTCTTGCGGGATACTTGGCTGATATCACGTACAGCACCACGATCAGCAGAGGTAGCAAATAAGGCATAGGCCTTGAGTGCTTGCGATACAACACGCTCACGTGCCACCGGCTTCCATGCTTTGTCGCCACGAGCCTTCATGGCAGCTTCACGCTTGGCAAGATCCTCTTCGCTAACAGCAAGATGAATACGGCGGTTAGGGATATCGATTTCGATCGTGTCACCGGTTTCTACCAGACCAATCAGGCCACCATCCGCTGCTTCTGGAGATACGTGGCCGATAGAGAGACCTGATGTGCCGCCTGAGAAGCGGCCATCCGTTAGCAAAGCACAGGCTTTGCCCAGGCCACGTGATTTTAGATAAGAAGTTGGATACAACATCTCCTGCATGCCAGGGCCGCCTTGAGGGCCTTCGTAGCGGATTACGACGACATCGTTCTCAACGACTTCACCGGAGAGAATACCTTCAACAGCGCTCTCCTGGCTTTCATACACGCGGGCTTTGCCGGTGAACTGCAGAATTGATTCATCAACGCCAGCCGTTTTAACGATACAGCCGTTCAAAGCCAGGTTGCCGTGCAGTACGGCCAGACCGCCATCTTGCGAATAGGCATGTGCACGGTTTCGGATGCAACCTGCTTCACGATCGGTATCAAGTTCATCGTAGCGACGATCTTGCGAGAAAGCTGTTTGTGTTGGAATACCACCGGGTGATGCACGGAAAAGAGTTTTTACGTTGTCATCAGTGCTGCGGGTGATGTCGTAAAGATCGATTGCGGCACCAAGTGTCGGTGCGTGCACGGTTGGCGTGTCGCGATGGATCACGCCAGCGCGATCCAGCTCAGCCAGCAGGCCGAGAATGCCGCCGGCGCGGTGCACGTCTTCAATGTGGTATTTGTCCGTCATTGGTGCAACTTTGCATAGGCAAGGGACATGACGGGAGATGCGATCGATGTCCTGCATCGTGAAATCAACACCCGCCTCTTGAGCGGCGGCCAGAATGTGCAGAACGGTGTTTGTGGAGCCACCCATTGCTACATCCAGTGCCATGGCATTTTCAAAGGCTTTTTTGTTGGCCACGTTGCGCGGTAGCACGGAGGCATCATCCTGCTCGTAATAGCGCTTGCATAGCTCGACGATACGTTGACCGGCACCCAGAAACAGCGATTTGCGATCCGCATGAGTGGCTACCAGTGTGCCGTTACCGGGCAGCGATAGACCCAAGGCTTCGGTGAGGCAATTCATCGAGTTGGCGGTAAACATGCCGGAGCAGGAACCACACGTTGGGCAAGCTGAGCGTTCAACGGCTTCGACTTCTTCGTCAGAACATTTTGAATCGGCCGCTTTAACCATAGCGTCCACTAGATCCAGCGAAATCACTTTACCGCCAATTTTGACTTTGCCGGCTTCCATCGGGCCGCCCGAGACAAAAATAGCCGGTATGTTCAGACGCAGGGCTGCCATCAGCATCCCTGGGGTGATTTTGTCACAGTTAGAAATACACACCAGCGCATCGGCGCAGTGGGCATTGGCCATATATTCCACCGAATCAGCGATCAGCTCGCGTGAGGGCAGGGAATACAGCATGCCGCCGTGACCCATGGCGATACCGTCATCCACGGCAATCGTATTAAATTCTTTAGCCACACCACCGGCGGCTTCAATTTCACGCGCGACCAGTTGACCCAGATCTTTGAGGTGAACGTGACCCGGTACGAATTGCGTGAAGGAATTCACCACCGCAATAATCGGTTTGCCGAAATCGCCGTCTTTCATGCCGGTGGCACGCCAGAGTGAACGGGCACCGGCCATGTTGCGGCCATGGGTCGAAGTACGGGAGCGGTATTGCGGCATAACAGATCCTTTGGGAACAAACAGACGGGCTTTGCCTGAGCCGATGGCTCATCGTGGCCTATAATTTCATTATTCTATCGCCACAGCGGGGTTTTGCTGTGAACTTTGCAGGTTGCCATGGCTTATCTGATTCATCCGCAGTTTGATCCTGTTGCAATAAGTATCGGCCCGCTGTCGGTGCATTGGTACGGACTGATGTATCTGCTGGCTTTTGTGCTGTTTGTCGTGCTCGGCCGCGTCCATGCCAAGCGTCTACCTGATGCTGGTTGGACCAATCAGGCGATTGATGATCTGTTGTTCTACGGCGCACTGGGCGTGGTGCTGGGTGGCCGTTTAGGGTATGTCTTGTTTTATAAGCCGGCCTACTTCCTGAGCAATCCTTTGGAAATCTTCGCGCTCTGGCAGGGCGGCATGTCGTTCCATGGCGGCTTGCTGGGCGTTTTATTCGCGATGTGGCTTTATGGCCGTAAGCACGGGCGTAGTTTTTTTGAAGTCACTGACTTTATTGCCCCGTTGGTGCCACTGGGTTTAGCCGCTGGTCGCATGGGTAACTTTATTAATGGCGAACTCGTGGGTCGGGTGACCGATGTGCCTTGGGCCATGATCTTCCCGCGTACTGACTATTTTCCGCGCCACCCGTCGCAGCTTTATCAGTTTGCCTGTGAAGGCCTTCTGCTGTTTGTGCTGCTCTGGTGGTATGCCGCTAAACCGCGTCCACGGGCAGCTGTTTCAGCCGTCTTCCTGATGGGTTATGGCATTGCACGTTTCGTGGCTGAGTTTGGTCGCGAGCCAGATGATTTTCTCGGGTTGCTCTTTGGCAACCTATCGATGGGGCAATGGTTGAGTTTGCCCATGATTCTTGCTGGCATCGTGATGTATCGCTATAGCCAGCGCCAACCTGTTTAATGTTCAAGGAGTTAGCATGACCCGTCCATTCAAGATTCTCGGTGTACAGCAAATCGCTATTGGTGGCCCTTCGAAAGAGAAGCTGCGTACCCTATGGGTTGATATGCTTGGTCTCGAGATCACAGGCAATTTTGTGTCCGAACGTGAGAACGTGGATGAAGACATCACCGCCATGGGCAAGGGTCCGTTTAAGGTAGAGGTGGATCTGATGCAACCGCTGGATCCAGAAAAGAAGCCGGCCGTACATGCAACACCGCTGAACCATATTGGTCTGTGGGTCGATAATCTTCCGGTTGCGGTTGAATGGCTAACTGCTAATGGGGTGCGCTTTGCCCCGGGTGGTATCCGCAAGGGCGCGGCTGGTTATGACATCACCTTTATGCACCCGAAGGCCAACGACGAATTTCCGATTGCCGGTGAAGGTGTGTTGATCGAGCTGGTGCAAGCACCACAGGAAGTGATTGATGCGTTTGCCAAGCTTGCCGGCTAATTGAAAGTTTTGAATAACAAAAAGCCCGGCCTAAGCCGGGCTTTTTGTTGAAGCGGTTTTAGATCACTCAAATTCGATGATGATCTGATCCACCGACAGCGACTCACCGGCAGCAGCCGAAACCTTCTTCACCTTACCGTCTTGCTCGGCCTTGAGGATGTTTTCCATCTTCATGGCTTCAATGACGGCAAGCTTTTCGCCAGCCTTAACTTCTTGGCCCACCTTAACGGCGACTTCACGTAGTAGACCTGGCATTGGTGAGAGCAGGAACTTGGACATATCTGGCGCCTGTTTTTCTGGCATCAGGCAGAGCAGCTCGGCAGCGCGGGCGCGCAGCACGGTTAGATCAACCTGAGTGCCCCAGTGGAACAGGCGATACGCCAGCTTGCGACGTTCCAGTTGCATGGTGAAAGGCTCGCCATTAACGGTGCCTTCAAAGAGTGCTTCACCCAATTTCCAATCGGAGCGCAGCTTGAATGTTTCGCCCGAGTAGGTGACATCGTAACCACCTTCAGCGGCTTCAACGGTAACGCTATGTGGCACACCGTCACGCAGCACAACCCATTCGTCACCGACTTTTAGCTCATGACCTGGCAGTTGACCGGTAACGCGCGCTGCGCGGTCGATGTAGGTGCGATGAACAAAAGCGGCAACGCTGAGAAGCAGTGCGGGATCATCGTGCGGCACGTCGCTTGCATCAAAACCCTTCGGGTACTCTTCAGCGATAAATGCCGTAGTGAAGTTACCGGCCTGGAAGCGCGGGTGTTGCATCAGCGCCGACTGGAACGGGATGTTCGAGGAAATGCCACGGATGACGAAGCTATTCAGGGCATCGCGCATGCGCTCGATGGCTTGCTCGCGGGTAGCGGCATGAACGATCAGCTTGGCGATCATCGAGTCATAGAACATCGAGATTTCGCCGCCATCGTAAACGCCGGTATCGACACGCACCTGACCCGGTACTTCTTGCGGCGGAGAAAATTTCACCAGACGACCGGTCGAAGGCAGGAAGCCGCGGAACGGGTCTTCGGCGTTAATACGACATTCCATGGACCAGCCATTCAGCTGCACATCCGATTGGCCAAAGGCGAGCTTTTCGCCAGCGGCAACGCGAATCATCTGCTCAACGAGGTCGAGGCCGGTAATCAGTTCGGTAACCGGGTGTTCTACCTGCAGGCGGGTGTTCATTTCGAGGA
>JBJTFJ010000005.1:0-2711 GCA_046093345.1 Fluviibacter sp.
ACGCCAGACTGCAGTGCGATAGCGACCGCCAACACCGAGATCAGCTTGATCGCAGGCGACAGAAACATCTGATTGGCAGCCGAGCCAGTCAACATACTTAGTGATCAGCGTCCGATGTTTTGTCTTTCGCCGGGGAAGACAAATCTAGGTTTATTGAACCCCAGTTCACTTTAGGCTGAGGCGTGGCGCGGGGCTGATCATCATGCTCTGGCTTTGCCTGTTCGCCCTGACGCGCCTTTTCACCGGCGCGCCCGAGACTAACACCCAGCTGCAGGCCCAGCAATAAAAGTGTCAGGCTACCAACCACCCAGACCCAATCAGGAATATTCATCTAATCTACTCGCCTTAACGACAACGCCCCGCCCGGCTACCAAGCCAGACGGGGCGCCCGCTTAATTAATTAAGCTTCTACCAAAATACGCAGCATACGACGCAGTGGCTCCGCAGCACCCCACAGCAGTTGGTCACCACAGGTGAACGCTGCCAGGTAATCATCACCCATGGCCATCTTGTGTAGGCGGCCAACCGGCACAGTCAGCGTGCCAGTTACGGCAGCTGGCGTCAGGTCACGTTCGCTCAGCTCACGTTCATTAGGGACAACCTTTACCCAATCGTTGGCCTTGGCCAGAATGTCGCTGACTTCATCCAGCGGCACATCCTTCTTGAGTTTGATGGTCAGGGCTTGCGAGTGACAACGCATGGCACCGATACGGACACACAGGCCATCAATAGGAATCGAACCAGCCGAACGGAAAGCCGGATTGCCGAGGATCTTATTGCACTCGGCACCACCCTTCCATTCCTCTTTCGATTGACCATGCTCAACCGGTACGTCGATCCATGGGATCAGCGAACCAGCCAATGGTGTGTTGCGGAAGTTCTTCTTCGGGAACGCATCAGAACGGATGGTCTCGGCAACCTTGCGGTCGATTTCCAGAATAGCCGACTTCGGATCATCCAGCAGATCAGCCACCGACGCGTGGATGGTGCCCATCTGTGCAATCAGCTCACGCATATTCTGCGCACCAGCGCCCGAAGCTGCCTGGTAAGTCATCGACGATACCCAATCGATCAGCTTGTGCTCAAACAAGCCACCCAGACCCATCAGCATTAACGACACGGTACAGTTACCGCCGATCCAGTTTTTGCCGCCCTTGCCCAGCGAGGCATCGATCACATCACGGTTAACCGGATCAAGCACAATGACGGCATCGTCTGCCATACGCAGTGCCGAAGCCGCATCGATCCAGTGGCCATTCCAACCGGCAGCACGCAGTTTCGGATAGACCTCTTTGGTGTAATCACCACCCTGACAGGTCAGGATGATGTCCATTTTCTTAAGGGCGTCGATATTGCTGGCGTCCTGCAGCTTTTCACCCGACGAAACACCACCGAAAGCCGGGGCATCACCGCCAGCATTAGATGTCGAGAAATATACTGGCTCAATGTGCGCGAAGTCTTTTTCTTCCTGCATGCGTTGCATGAGGACCGAACCCACCATACCGCGCCAACCGACCAGACCAACGACAGGCTTTGCCATGACTCTTATCTCCGTGTGAACTGCTTATTTATTAATATAACTTCAATTAAAGCGCGGCCAGTACGGCATCGCCCATCTCGCGAGTACCCACCTTGCGGGTACCCTCTTCGTAAATGTCGGCCGTACGATAACCCTGAGCCAAAACCGTGCGTACGGCATTTTCGATACGCACTGCTTGAGCTTCTAGAGCGAAAGTGTAGCGCAGGAGCATGGCGGCGGACAGAATCGTTGCCAGCGGATTAGCGACGCCCTTACCAGCGATGTCCGGGGCGGAACCATGTGATGGTTCGTACAGACCCTTGTTGTTCTGATCCAGCGAGGCCGATGGCAGCATGCCGATCGAACCTGTCAGCATCGAGGCTTCGTCCGACAGGATGTCGCCGAACATATTGCCGGTGACCATCACATCGAATTGTTTCGGCGCACGGACCAGCTGCATGGCAGCGTTATCGACCAGCATGTGCGACAACTGAACATCAGGATATTCCTTGGCGATTTCTTCGAAAATGTCGCGCCAGAACTGGGTACACTCCAGCACATTCATCTTATCGACCGAGCATAGCTTCTTGCCGCGCTTCTGAGCCGCCTGGAAGGCCACGTGGGCAATCCGACGGATCTCGCTCTCGGCATATACCATGGTGTTGAAGCCAACCTTCTGGCGACCCCACTCAGTATCACGTTCTTCCACACCACGCGGCTGACCGAAGTAAATGTCACCGGTCAGTTCGCGAACGATCAGAATATCCAGACCCGACACCACTTCCGGCTTCAACGACGAGGCATTGGCCAATTCAGGATACAGAATGGCCGGACGCAGATTAGCAAACAGGTTCAGGTGCTTACGAATACCCAGCAGGCCACGCTCCGGACGTTGCTCACGCGGCAACGTGTCCCACTGCGGACCACCTACGGCACCGAGCAGCACAGCATCAGCCGCTTCAGCCTTGGCCCGCGTTTCGGCCGGATACGGTTCACCGGTGGCATCAACAGCACAGCCACCCAGAAGACCCGTGGTAATTTCTAAATCCAGGCCGTCTTTATTTAGGGCTTCGAGCACACGCACCGCTTCGGCAGTGATTTCAGGGCCAATGCCGTCACCCGGCAGTACAAGAATCTTGCGGGACATCAGGAATACTCCAGAAAATTATTTAGCGAAGAGCCAAGGCTGTTC
>JBJTFJ010000006.1:0-2717 GCA_046093345.1 Fluviibacter sp.
GAATAGGCACTATGCCGGTGTTCAATGCTCACTCCGAGCAAAGCCATGCTGGACTCCAAACTGTGATGCACCTGATTAGGGTAAGCCACGGCAGATAGCAGCAAGGTGTCAATCACCGGTTGGCGAAACACTACCCGAGCAGTCTCTTCCTTCATTTGCAGGAAGCGCATATCAAAGGCTACGTTATGCCCCAGCAACACGCTGCCCTCGCAGAAGTCATAAAACTCTGGGAGCACCTGTGTAATTGTCGGCTTACCTCGAACCTGTTCATCACTGATGCCGTGAATCTTCTCGCTCTCGGGTTTAATGGGTCGCTGCGGATCAATCAAGGCTTCAAAGGCTTCATCAGCACACACATGACCATCTGCCACGCGCAACGCACCGATCTGGATAATCTCATCACCCTCACTTGGTTGCAAACCGGTTGTCTCGGTATCAAAAGCCGTATATGTCAAAGCGCGTAACGGCTGATCCAGGATAGAAGCGCCGGCTGAACGATGACATAGCGCCTGATAGATTGATCGTTGCTCGGCAATTCTGGCTTCTACTTCATCAAGCTTATGATCCCGCTGATCCGCCAAGCGATTCATGGCAGCAATTACCGAGCACAACTCGGGTGGACCCTGCTCTTCAAGGCGCAATTCACGATTGCTCGTTAGCATCACCGTCAGTTGCTCTGCGGTCGCCGCCATGCCCGTTACATAAGCACGGAACAACGCATTGAGAATTGCAAAACCCAACGCCAAGGCGATTAACGTCAGGAATATTCCCATGGGAAATAGCTGTTGGAAATAATGGCTAAAGATTGCCCGATGCTCTAGCGTGCCTTCAGCCCAGGCGAATACGGCAACACCTACGAATGGTCCGGCCATTAACAAACAAAGGATGGCACCGGCAATCAGATATCGCGATCTGGCTGTGAGTTTATCCAAAGCAATCCTCCTCAAAAACCGCAGTTACAAATGATTACTGCTTCTTTTGTCCGACATCCAGCACCCAGCTCGCCCAATCGGCACCGAGCAGCATGGATACCGAGGCAACCATCGGTTCAACAATCGCCTTGAATGATTCAACATTCTCGTTGTGGGCAGACAGAAATCCTTGGCGCTCATTCCAGAAAACACGATAGGCGGGAACGCTATGCTGATCATCCAGCGCGTACATATCCATCAACACCCGGTGCGGCCCCCATGCATCATTCTGAAAAAACTCGTTGATCGCTGTCTTCTCCAGCATTTCCTTGAAAAAGGCGTAATCCTTTTCATCGGGATATTCGCGATTATCTTCCGCATTACCGCGCGGCGAAGAGCGGGTTGGCCCCAGCGGCACGACTAACGACGTTCTGGCCAGAATCCGGGTGTAAGTCTCAATCACTTCAGCAGACGGATTCTCAATGCCCATCTGTTTTGCCAAAAGTAATGCCTGTTCTGCTACCGGTGTTGCCATCATCGTTCCTTAGAGTTTTGCCTCCCCATTATACGAGGAGGATAATGCGCATATGACTGTTATTCAGGAGCCACCCGCATGACGCCGTTACGCATCAATCTCGATCAAAACGAGATTCCCACCCATTGGTACAACATTGTGGCGGACATGCCTAACCCACCGTCTGCACCGCTTGGTCCAGATGGGCAGCCAGTCTCTCCTGAAATGATGGGTGCCATTTTCCCCGGCCCGATTCTTGAACAGGAAATGTCTGCCCAACGCTGGATTGAAATTCCGGATGAGGTTCGTCAAATTTATGCCCTATGGCGCCCTGCCCCGCTGTGCCGCGCATTGCGTCTCGAACAAGCTTTAGGAACTCCGGCTAAGATTTTCTACAAATACGAAGGTGTGTCGCCAGCCGGATCGCATAAACCCAACTCGGCGGTACCTCAGGCTTACTACAACAAACTTGCCGGCACTAAACGCCTGACCACCGAAACCGGTGCAGGTCAGTGGGGATCGTCGATTGCCTTTGCCGGACAGATGTTTGGTCTGCCTGTTCGCGTTTACATGGTGAAAGTGAGCTACGAACAAAAACCGTTCCGCCGTTCGATGATGCAAACCTGGGGAGCAGAAGTCTTTGCCAGCCCTACCAACATGACTAATGCCGGTCGTGCAGCACTCGCTGCAGATCCAAATTGCCAAGTCTCTGTAGGTGTGGCAATTTCAGATGCCGTTGACGTCGCGGCGACGCAGCGCCGAATCAGTCGGTCGTGAACCGCCACATGTACGAGCGGGATTTCGCCGGGCCGTCCGCAGTGCGCCAGTAGCGCACCGATGCCTCGTGTTCGCCCTGGGCGAACGCCGCGATCGGCGCACCGGGCTGTGGTTGGAAACTGATGACGAAGTTGCCCGGGTCGTACACCGCCGTCGGCGGCAATTCGACCTGCGCACCGGGAGTCGGTGCGCGTCCGCTGCTCGTGAGTTCGTCGAGTCGTGTGGTGGGGAGCAGGACTCCGTCGATCGTGAGTTCGGCTTCGTAGCCATCGATGAAGTCGACGACGATTTGTGACTGTCGCAGCACACGGTCGCCGTCGGCGGGCGACATGCGTTCGATGGCCACGGGCAAACTCGATGCGTCGCGTCCCGTGCGGGCGGTGAGCAATCCGACGACGATGAGTACGAGACCTGCGGAGATGCCGAGGCTCAGCACGAGGCGTTTGATGTCGGGTCGACGCGCCACGTCTCCATTCTCGCCGAAGTCGCTGCGGTGTTGCTCGACCCGGCGGGCA
>JBJTFJ010000007.1:0-7183 GCA_046093345.1 Fluviibacter sp.
GCTTTCGCACGGTATCGGATCGGAAACACAACGTCCGTTCGCCGTAGTTATTGTGGGCGGGATTATCTCCGCCACGATCTGCACCCTCTTCCTGCTTCCCGTACTCTTTTCCAGGCTCATCAAGCAGGATAAAACCGCTAGCTGATTCCCATTTAGGCCAACGTGCTGCGGGACTTGATTAGCAGATTCAGATAGAACGAGGCAACCTCTTCCTTGCGCTGGTTGATCGACTTGAATTTCAGCTTGGCGACACCACGGTCAGGTTTTGATCGCGAAGGTGTCACTGATTCGACGATCACTTCGGTATGCAGCGTATCGCCCGGACGCACAGGCATCGTCCAGCGAACTTCATCAATGCCGGGCGAACCCATGCTCGATGTCTGAAAAATGCCCAGTTGCATAAACAACCTGAAGCTCAGGGTAATGACATGAAAGCCACTGGCAATAAGACCACCATAAATGGAATCTGACGCTGCCAGGGTATTTACATGAAATGGCTGCGGGTCATAAGTTAGTGCAAAACCGATAATTTCACTCTCGGTAATCGTCACGCCCGGGCAAATAAAAACATCGCCCATTTTCAGGTCTTCGAGGTAGCGGGAATTCATAGTGTCTCCGTTTTTTTCAGAGACTATCGAATCTCCGGATAAAGCACAACCACGTATAGAATATGCTTTCCCAACTGAGCTTTTAACAGAACACCATGGCCTGCCGAATCCGCCCCGAACCAGAGTCACCCTGCGTCAACATTTGTCGCATGGATACTGACAACCATTATTGCGTCGGCTGTTGGCGGACTCTTGACGAGATCAGACTCTGGTCAACGATGAGCACCGAAGAGCGGCACCGCGTTCTTGATGAATTAGCCGATCGGGTGCCCGTTTAATCAACAGCCCGTTTAGGCGACTGAGCGAGAGCTATCAACCTGTCGTATATCACGCCAGCTTTTGATCAGCGTCTGGATATTCTCCAGATCGGAAACAATCCGGATACCCGGCAAACGCTTATCTTTGCGATGCAAAGCCTGCCCGCCGGCCCAAACTTCGATCTTGGGGTCAAGTCGCTCTCTAAACTGCTTAAGGTCACGAATTGCATTCTGCGATGGATAGGCCGCGCTAAAGGAAAGCGCCACGACATCAAATTTGCCTTCCTGAGAATATTTGGCAATATCGGCGATTGGCAGCCGGGTACCCAGCGACAGTGCACTGGCGCCTTCAGCAAGGCAGAGCGCTTCAACCATCAGTATGCCCAGCTGATGCGATTCTTCAGGAAAGGTGGTCAGTAATATATTCGGTTGACCATCAACACCCTGCTGGCTCTGAATGGCATGCCGCAATACGTTCTGCACCTGCTCCGTATAGAGATGCTCTTCCGGAACGCTAATTTCTCCACGTACCCAGGCATCACCTACGGCTGTATTTAAAGGAGCGATCGTTTCAATAATGAAACGCTTGAGACCTTCTCTCGCCAGAATATTGTTTAATGTCTGACGTAGCTCTGCGCTGCGATGTAAGCGCAATAGCTTGAGCAAGGAGGCGCAACGGGCTGTTTGATCCTGACTGAGACTGCTCTGGCTGATCGTGTCCAGCATCTCATGAAGTTGACCCAGATTTTTTCCCAGCACTTTGCTTGGTCGAAAGCCGTGATCAATCAGACGGCGGATCACCCTGAGCTGTTCCACCTGGGTAAACGGATACAAACGTTCCCCCAGTTCATCTCGTTCTGGTTTGGGGAATTGGTATCTGCGTTCCCAAACGCGCAAAGTTTCCTTTGCAAGCCCGGTATCTCTTTCAACCTCGGCAATGCGCATTGGCAACTGAGAGTCTTCAAAATCGAGCATCATTTTGTTTAGGACAACTTCTTTATAATAAGTTGATGTGATAGTATCACAACCTAATTATAAAAGCACGTGTCTAGGACAAACAAATGGATATCCAAGAAAACGAAAGATCAAGCAGACGTTCAAGTGTCGTCTCAGGAAGTCTTGCCTACTACAACTTGCTGGCAGGGATTAACGTTGCGCGCGTTTCAGCACAGATGCAGCGGATATCTCCTGATGTCAGCAAGACATCGAACAAATCAGAAAAAAACGAAGCAGCCAACAACTAGGCTCACGTATGATCGCGCTTCATGAACGATCATGCATACGCCTGTCAGCATTGGGACATTTTCTGCAGAGTCATCGATAACTTCGGTGATGCAGGGGTTTGCTGGCGGCTGGCGGCTGATCTGGCTAGCCGTGGTCAACGGGTTAGGCTTTTCATTGATCAACCCGATATCCTCCCCAGGCTCATCGGCAACGCTTCATCAGCGCTATTGGTGGAAGTTCAGCCCTGGCCGGGGACACGGCAGCGCTTTTCAGACGAAGAGATTGCTGATGTCGTAATTGAAGCTTTTGCCTGTGATATCCCATCTACCTATCTCGATGAGATGAATGCGGCTCAGAAGCCCATTGCCTGGATTAATCTCGAATATCTATCTGCCGAGTCCTGGGTGGAAAGCCATCACGGCATGCCCTCGCCCCACCCGCGCTACGCCTTAACTAAGCATTTTTATTTTCCGGGCTTTACATCCAGTACCGGCGGGCTGTTAAGAGAACCTGAACTAACGAGATTGCTTCAATCTAGTGAAACCATTCAGGCCACCAACCCTGCAGAACCCATTAAGCTCTTCCTGTTTAGTTATGAGCAACCAAACATCGGGCGCTGGTTGGAAAGCATCAATATCGGAAGTTTAGTGACAACGCTGGGTGTCACGCATTGCCCAGCAAAGATACAAATCGAGAATTGGCTAGGCACTCAAACGGATCATGGAAACCTTCATGTTAAGGCTCTGGAGTTTGTCGCCCAGCATGAGTTTGATGCGCTGATCCGGCAGTTTGATGTGCTCTTTGTTAGAGGCGAAGATTCCTTTGTCCGCGCCCAATGGGCTGGAAAGCCATTGATATGGCATATTTACCCTCAGGAAGAAGACACCCACCTGATCAAGCTGAAGGCGTTTTACGATCGTTACCTGGATCAGGGAGTCCTCTCATCTACCCAGCGTTCGATTTTCTGGGAATTTGTACTAGCCTGGAACACCATGCATACGCACAAAACTGGCGATACGCTTGCGGAACTCTGGCCGCAGCTTGTGGCGTCGCTGCCGGCACTCTTAGAAAACGCCCGAGTCTGGCGCAAGCATTTGCTCACCGAACCCGACCTGGTGACGCAACTCAGGGATTTTGTGAGCCATCTGGTAAAATACTAGGTTTCGCGAGTTGGGCATTATGGCCGGCACGCCACCCGGTTTAACTTAAAGAAAGCACGAAGAGTATGAAGACAGCACAGGATTTGCGCGTTGGTAATGTAATCATGGTCGGCACTGAGCCACAGGTTATCCTGAAAGCCGAATACAACAAGTCTGGCCGTAACGCCGCTGTTGTCAAAATGAAGATGAAGAACCTGCTTACCGGCAGCGGCAGTGAGTCGGTTTACAAGGCCGACGAAAAGTTCGAAGTCGTTGTGCTCGATCGTAAGGAAGTCACCTACTCCTACTTTGCTGACCCAATGTACGTCTTCATGGATGCCGAGTACAACCAGTATGAAGTTGAAGGCGAGAACATGACCGAGGCGCTCAACTACCTCGACGATGGTATGCCTTGTGAAGTGGTCTTCTATGACGGCAAGGCCATCTCGGTAGAACTGCCTACTTCGGTTGTTCGTGAAGTGGAATACACAGAGCCTGCCGTTAAGGGCGATACTTCGGGCAAGGTCATGAAGCCAGCCCGTATCAAGCCAACGAACTTCGTCATCAACGTACCAGCCTTCGTTGAAATCGGTGACAAGATCGAAATCGATACCCGTACACACGAGTACCGCTCACGCGTGAAGTAATTAGACGCGAGATCCGGGTGAATTCTTCAAGAGTTCACCCCAACAAAAAACCCGCCTGAAATTTCGGCGGGTTTTTTGTTGTTCACAAGTCCTGATCAGGATTCGCGCGATGCTTTCTTGCGCTCGTGCTCTTTCAGGTAACGCTTACGCAGACGGATCGACTTCGGCGTCAGCTCAACCAGTTCATCATCAGCAATGAACTCGATGGCCGATTCCAGGCTCAGCTGAACGGCTGGCACCAGACGAACGGCTTCATCCGTACCGGAAGCACGTACGTTGGTCAGTTGCTTACCCTTGATCGGGTTCACAACCAGATCGTTTTCACGGCTGTGAATACCAATGATCATGCCTTCGTACAGCTTTTCGCCCGGCGTTACGAACATACGGCCGCGATCCTGCAGTTTCCACAACGCGTAGGCAACCGCTTCGCCATCATCCTGAGAAATCAGCACACCATTACGACGCTCGGCAACGGCACCTTCTTTAACCGGTGCATATTCGTCAAACACGTGGCTCATCAGACCATTACCGCGGGTCAGGTTCATAAACTCGCCCTGGAAGCCGATCAGACCACGGGCTGGAATACGGTACTCGATACGAACGCGACCACGGCCATCCGGCACCATATCCTGCAGGTCACCCTTACGTTGACCCAAGGTTTCCATCACGCCGCCCTGGGTGTCTTCTTCAACATCCACGGTCAGCATTTCGTACGGTTCGCACTCAACGCCATCAATCATCTTCTTAACAACGCGTGGACGACCTACGGCCAGCTCGTAACCTTCACGACGCATGTTTTCCAGCAGGATGCCCAGGTGCAGTTCACCGCGACCAGCCACGTCGAAAATATCGCCGTTTTCAGTATCTTTAACGCGCAGTGCCATGTTGGTCAGCAGCTCTTTGTGCAGACGGTCACGCACCTGACGGCTCGTCACGAACTTGCCTTCGGTACCGGCCAGTGGGCTGGTATTCACCATGAACTGCATTTCCAGCGTTGGCTCATCAATCTTCAGTAGCGGTAGCGCTTCAGGGTTCTCAGGATCGGTAACAGTACAACCCAGAACCAGATCTTCAATGCCGGTGATCTGAACGATATCGCCAGCAAGGCCTTCTTCCATTTCGACCTTGTTCAGGCCTTTATAACCGAACACCTGACCAATTTTGGCCTTGATCGGTTGACGGTCATGTGCGGCGGCTTCTTCATCCGTGCCGAACATCACCATCACGTTCTGGCCAGTCTTAACGCGGCCGCGAATGATTTTGCCCACACCGATACGACCGACATACGACGAATAATCCAGAGCAGTAATTTGCAACTGCAGCGGGGCATCGATATCTGCGTCCGGCGCTGGCACATGTTCAAGAATGGTGTCGAACAGTGGCTTCATGTTTTCGCGTGGCTGATCCAGTTCCAGAGCAGCCCAACCATTCAGACCCGAGGCGTAAACAATCGGGAAATCCAGTTGCTCGTCGGTAGCACCCAGCTTGTCGAACAGGTCGAAGGTCAGATTAACGGCCTGATCAGGATCGGCACCATCACGGTCTACCTTATTAACCAGAACGATCGGACGCAGGCCTAGTGCCAGTGCTTTCTTGGTAACGAAACGGGTTTGTGGCATCGGGCCTTCGGCTGCATCAACCAGCAGTACGACGCCATCTACCATACCCAGTACACGTTCAACTTCACCACCGAAGTCGGCGTGACCCGGTGTGTCGACGATGTTGATGTGGACGCCGTTGTACTCAACGGCAGTGTTCTTGGAAAGAATCGTGATGCCACGTTCTTTTTCCAGATCATTCGAGTCCATGACGCACTCAACCAGCTGCTGGTGGGCAGCGAAGGTACCGGACTGGCGCAGCAGTTGGTCAACCAGCGTGGTTTTACCATGGTCAACGTGGGCAATGATGGCAATGTTACGAATCGGACGTGCAGACATGTATATTCAACCGGAAGTCAGAAAGTGGTTACAACAAACAAAGCAAAGCCTGTTGCGCCGCAACAGGCCTAGATAATCTTTAAATTATAGCAAAAAGTCGTTGATTCTGGCCAACAAATTGCCGATTAAACGTCCTTATTGCGCATCCAATCGGCAGTTTTGAACAACGAACCGATTAATGCACTACGCGCTTCCTCGCTTAATGGAGATTTCTGCATCACATCGGCCATACAGGTCATCCATTGATCCCGCTCCGATTCACCGATGGCAAAGGGTAAATGACGTGCCCGTAAACGGGGATGGCCGAACTTTTCTTCAAACAGTGGCGGTCCACCCAGCCAGCCGGATAGAAACCAGAAAAGCTTATCCCGGGAGGTGCTCATATCCTGCGGGTGCATCGCACGAATGCCGGCAAAGCGCTCATCCAGTTGCATATGATCGTAGAAATCATCGACCAGGGCACGCACACCCTCCTCACCGCCCAGTAGTTCGTAATAGCTTTGGTCAATCCGCGGGACAACCATGGTCTTTCCTTTGTATGATTCGTTGTTGAATAATTTTACCGGTAGTCAGGGACAACAGATGATTAAAGATTTCCTCAAATTTGCGGTTCGCGGCAACGCTGTTGATATGGCAGTGGGTATTGTCATTGGTGCTGCTTTCGGCACCATCGTAACCAGCCTGGTAAACGATGTGCTGATGCCGCCACTCGGTCTATTGCTCGGTGGCCTGGATTTCTCGAGCTTATTCATCGTACTGAAGGAAGGCGCTACCCCCGGCCCCTATGCCACACCAGCGATTGCCAAAGCCGCGGGTGCCGTCACGCTGAACTATGGCCTGTTCGCCAATGCCATGGTGAGCTTCTTCATCATCGCCTTTGCCGTTTACTGGGTTGTTAAGGGCTACAACAAAGCAGCGGATACGCTCATTCCTAAAGACGCGCCGCCCCCAAGCACCAAGGCTTGCCCGGAATGCTGTACGCAAATTCCACTGGAAGCCAAGCGCTGCCCGGCCTGTACCTCAACGCTTGCCGGTTGATCGTTTAGGCGTCGTTGAACTGTTTCGCCTGGCATTAGGGGCTCCTACGGGAGTCCCTTTTCTTTGCGGGCTACCCGCAACACCAGGAGACAATCTCGCACCTGGACGCATCAGCCCCGAACGCGCTGTACCAGAAGGTGCAGAGGCAAAAGACCGCGTTGCGCGCTCCCCTTCCCCCTTCGGCTGCCAGGCAGGTATCAATTGTTTCTTACCGTTGCCAATCAGGTCGGCACGACCCATGGCATTCAGTGCCTCCCGCAACATCGGCCAGTTAGCCGGATCGTGATAACGCAAAAATGCCTTATGCAATCGACGGCGACGGCCTTCGCGAAT
>JBJTFJ010000008.1:0-4513 GCA_046093345.1 Fluviibacter sp.
AAACCCTGGTATCAGCTGTACTAATTACCGATCAGGTGCTTTTGAAGTGATCGCGCATTTTGCGTAACGCCGCAAAAACGTCATTCGGCGCATCTTCTTCTGCAAGACAGGCTGAGGCTGCTAACGCTGGTTGATCCGCACGTAAAAACGGATTGGTTGCCAACTCTTCTGCCAGCAACAGCGGCAAGGTCGATTCGCCCGCTAGCCTCAAGGCCCGAATACGTTCGCCGCGTTTGATCAAGTCGGCATTATCCGGGTCGACCTTAAGCGCAAACGGCAAATTAAGCGCCGTATATTCGTGCGCACAATAAATGCGTGTGGCAGGATCCAGTCGGGCAACCTGTCCCAGAGCTGCAAACATCTGATCCGCAGTGCCTTCGAAGAGTCTGCCACAACCCAGTCCAAAAAGCAGGTCTCCCGAGAACAATGCCGGTGGATGACACCCGGACTTATCGGGAATCAAATACGCTAAATGACCCCGAGTATGCCCGGCTACCGGCAGCACGTCAGCCACAATGCCAGAGCCAATAGAAAACGTTTCACCACCTTTAAGCGGATGGTTCACGGGAGGTATCTCTTCTGCCGCTGGGCCATACACCCGAACATCACACTCTGGACGCACCTGCTTTACCCAGGCCAGTATTTCGGCCACACCACCCGTGTGATCCGCATGGTGATGGGTTAACAGAATGCTTTCCGGCACCAACTGGTGGCGCTTGCAATAGTCAATGACCGGAGCCGCATCACCCGGGTCGACCACACAGACCAAAGCACCTAATTCGTCGCCGAGTTGCGCTGGCTTAATGAGCCAGATCACATTATCGTCAAACGCAGGAATGGCTACCACCTTGAGCGCCTGGTGATCGAAAACTGGGTAGGGATTCTTCATAGAATGGGGGCAATGCACGTTAAACTGATGCCTCATTGTCCTTGTGCAACTACGGATGTCAAACACATCATTTTCATCACCCGATAACGACTGGTTTCAATCGCCTGCCGGTCGCTATGTTGCCAAGTGGGCTTTGAGCACCACGGAAACATTGTTGCTTGATGTTTTCGGAATGCAGGCAGCCCAGGTGGGTTGTGAATCACTTGATTTGCTAGCCACAAACAGAGTTCAGCATCGTTTTCGCTGTTTGACGTCTAACCATGGCGTTAACACCGCGCCGTTAGGTACAACACCACTCGCTGTTGAAATAAACGCTTCTGCACTGCCTTTTGAAACGGATAGTATGGATCTGATCGTGCTGCCCTTTATGCTCGAAGTGCACTCTGATCCACACCAGGTATTAAGAGAAGCCTATCGGGTGCTTCGACCCGAAGGGCAACTCATCATTCTCGGCTTTAATCCCTTATCCTTATGGGGCATTAGAAACTATCTGAGCCGCCTCGCCACGCCAGACCAGACTCATTTCCCCTGGCCGGGCAACTATCTGTCGGTACTCCGCCTGAAAGACTGGCTCAAATTACTAGACTTTGAAGTAGCCCGCGGCCATTTCGGCTGTTATGCCCCGCCCTGCAACCACGAAAGCACCTACACACACTTTAACTGGCTTGAACTCGCTGGCAATCGCTGGTGGGCATTTGCCGGGGCATGCTATGCCCTTACGGCGATAAAACGCATTCCGGGCATGACCCTACTTACCCCCAGCTGGGTGACGAACGCCTCTAAAATCAATGCAAAGGCATCACTGCTTGCAGAAAAGAATCAGAAAACTTCATCATGAGTCCTCAACCCCAATCCACTGATGTCATCCAGATATATTCTGACGGCGCCTGTCGCGGCAACCCGGGCCCTGGCGGCTGGGGCACCCTGCTCCGCTATCGTGGTCACGAAAAAACCCTGCATGGGGGCGAAGCAGACACCACCAATAATCGCATGGAGTTGCAGGCCGTTATCTCGGGCCTTGCGGCACTCAAACCAGACAACACAACGCCCGTTGAAGTACATACCGACTCCAAATACGTGCAACAGGGCATGCAATCCTGGATTCACGGCTGGAAACGTAATGGCTGGAAAACATCTGACAAAAAACCGGTTAAAAATGCCGACCTCTGGCAGCAGCTGGATGCGCTTGCCCAGAAATTTAATGTCAGCTGGCACTGGGTTAAAGGCCATGCCGGCCACCCGGAAAACGAACGCGCAGACCAGCTGGCGAACCAGGGCATAGACGAGCTCACAAGCCTGTAAAATATAGGCTGAAACCTGAATAGAAAACCATGCGCCAGATTATTCTTGATACCGAAACCACCGGCCTCGACCACCGACTCGGCCACCGCATCATTGAGGTTGCGGGTGTTGAAGTAGTCAATCGCCGGCTGACCAACCGTCATTTTCACCATTATGTGAATCCCGATCGTGACATTGACGAAGGCGCCCAGGCGGTTCACGGTATCAGTCGTGAATTTCTGGCTGACAAGCCACGCTTTGCCGACATTGCAGATAACTTCCTTGATTTTATTGACGGCGCCGAGTTAGTTATTCACAACGCGCCCTTTGACATCGGTTTCCTGAATGCCGAACTGGAATTACTGGGTAAACCACCCGTCACCCAGTTCTGCGACAAAGTCACCGACACACTAAAGATGGCCCGGGATAATTACCCTGGCAAACGGAACAGCCTGGATGCACTGTGTGAGCGTCTGGAAATTGATAATTCCAAGCGTAATCTGCACGGCGCCCTACTCGATGCCGAGCTGCTGGCTGATGTTTACCTGGTCATGACCCGTGGCCAGGATGGTTTTGCCATGGTGTTTGAAGAATCGGCAGAAACGATTGCATTCAACGCAGATTCAAGCCGCCTCAAGCAGCTAAGAGTGGTCATGGCTAATGAAGAAGAACTACAGGAGCACCAGAAAGTGCTGGAACAGATTCAGAAAGAATCTGGCGGCAAGTGCCTGTGGTTGAGCGAACCCACTCAAAACTAAACAGATTCTATTCGTATTAATCCGTATGCCTGAAACGGCATACACGAACCTATATTAGCTAACATTCATGCCTTTAATTATCGACGCGCAAATCGCCAAAGAACTCCAGGTAAAAACCGAACAGGTTAAAGCTGCCATTCAACTTCTCGATGAAGGCGCCACCGTTCCATTCATTGCGCGTTACCGTAAGGAAGTCACCGGTGGCCTGGATGACACGCAGCTACGCCACCTGGAGGAGCGTCTGATTTATTTGCGCGAGCTTGAAGATCGTCGCAACAGCATCCTGGCTTCGATTGAAGAGCAAGGTAAGCTCACACCCGAACTCAAAGCCGATATCGACGCCGCTGAAACCAAGCAACGTCTGGAAGATCTATACCTACCCTACAAGCAAAAGCGCCGCACGAAGGCACAGATTGCACGTGAGGCTGGCATTGAACCACTGGCCGATACCCTGCTAGAAAACCCGGAGCTGACACCGGAAGCAGAAGCCGAAAAATTCCTCAACGTCGATGCCGGCTTTGCCGATGCCAAGGCAGTTCTGGATGGGGCTCGCCAGATACTGATGGAACGCTTTGCAGAAGACCCTGAACTGGTTGGCGAACTGCGTCAGTATCTGAATGAACACGGCATGGTTCAATCCAAGGTCGTGGAAGGTAAAGAAACCGAAGGTGCCAAGTTTCGCGACTGGTTTGATTTTTCCGAACCGCTTAACAGCATGCCATCGCACCGTGCATTGGCGTTGCTGCGTGGTCGCAACGAAGGCTTCCTGCAAGTATCACTAGTACTAGACAGCGAGCTTGATCAAGAGACGCCTTCAACAGCACCTAACCCCTGTGAGCAACGCATTGCTAATCGCTTCGGTATCAAACAACAGTCGCGCCCGGCCGATAAATGGTTGAACGACACTGTCCGCTGGACCTGGCGCGTAAAACTCTCGCTGCATCTGGAGCTGGATCTCATGGGTCAACTACGCGAGAAGTCCGAAGAAGAAGCCATTCGTATCTTCGGCAAGAATCTAAAAGACCTCTTGCTGGCAGCCCCTGCCGGGCAACACGTTACCATGGGTGTAGACCCTGGCATCCGTACCGGGTGCAAGATTGCCGTTGTCGATGCCACAGGCAAGCTTCTCGATACAGAAACCATCTACCCGCATGAGCCGCGCCGTGACTGGGCCGGCTCAATGACCACCATCGCAGCCCTGGCCAAGAAGCACGGTGTCACCCTCGTCGCCATTGGTAACGGCACCGCAAGCCGAGAGACCGACAAGCTCATCATCGATACGATGAAGCAGTTCCCGGACATCAAGATGACTAAAATCGTTGTCTCCGAGGCCGGCGCTTCGGTTTATTCTGCATCCGAACTGGCTGCCCGCGAATTCCCGCAACTGGATGTCTCTCTGCGTGGTGCCGTCTCCATTGCCCGTCGCCTGCAAGACCCACTGGCCGAACTGGTGAAGATTGAACCTAAATCGATTGGTGTCGGCCAATACCAGCATGATGTATCCCAGCTCAAACTTGCTCGCAGCCTGGATGCCGTGGTCGAAGATTGCGTTAACGCGGTAGGTGTAGACGTCAACACGGCTTCT
>JBJTFJ010000009.1:0-3812 GCA_046093345.1 Fluviibacter sp.
AGCGGTTGTAGGCAACGACGGCCGGGATAGCCGCGAACAGGCCGATGGCGGTAGCGACCAGCGCTTCTGCAATGCCCGGTGCCACAGATGACAGGGTAGCCTGGCCCACATTCGCCAGACCCCGGAAGGCGTGCATGATGCCCCAGACGGTGCCGAACAGGCCAACGTAGGGCGATACAGAACCTGTCGACGCCAGAAAGGCCAGGTGAGATTCGATGCGATCCAGTTCACGCTGATAGGTGGCACGCATGGCACGACGTGAGCCATCCAGAATATCTTTGGATTCCAAAAGGTGTTGATCGCGTAGTTTGTTGAATTCACGCAGGCCAGATTCAAAGATGCGCTCTAACGCGCCGGCATTGTGTCGGTCGTTGAGTGCAGCTTGATACAGATCGTTCAGGCTGCTGCCGGACCAGAAAGACTGTTCGAACTCGGAAGCCTTTTTCTTTTCTGCGCGGATTGTCATCCACTTCAGGAAGATGTAGTACCACGACATGAAGGAAACGATGAGCAGCAGGAGCATGATGCCCTGCACGACGGCGCCGGCGTTAAGCACCAGGCTAAGGATGGACATGTCTTGTGTTGGAGTCATGATGCGTCGCTAGGTTGTAGTTGGCTATGTAGCCATACAGGTATGGAAACGGGTCGGAGGGTCTTCAGGTTGACACAGGCCAGCTTGACGCCGCCTGTGACGAGGGTTTCGCGGGTGCCATCGGCGTTCAGACGATCGACCCACTGCTCGAACTGCATTTGAGCTCTGCCCAGGTGCGTTAGTTTCAGCCCGGCTTCTAGGCTGTCATCTAGCCGGGCAGGTCGCTTGTAATCGGCGTGCACCGATTTAACAACGAAAACAATATCTTCGGCCGCAAGCAGATCCGTCTGGTTGTGACCGAAGGTGCGCAACCATTCGGTACGGCAACGTTCGAAGAACTTCAGGTAGTTGGCGTAATAGACCACGCCACCCGCATCGGTGTCTTCGTAATAAATACGTACGGGGTGGTGAAAGGTGGTCATGTTACCGTTGCTCCGAGTCTTGCCAGAGCGGGATATTGCCTTCATCAGCAGGCGCTTGCAGCCCCAGGTGATGATAGACGCGACTGGTGGCGACACGACCACGCGGCGTACGTTGCAGATACCCCTGCTGAATGAGGAAGGGTTCCAGTACATCTTCGATGGTGTCGCGTGCCTCACCGATGGCCGCTGCGAGGTTATCAACGCCCACTGGACCACCACTAAATTTTTCAATGACGGCGAGTAATAATTTCCGATCCATCAGATCCAAACCGACCGGGTCCACATCCAGCATGGCCAGTGCGGCATCGGCCGTGCGGGCAGTAATGCCGCCTTGTTGCTCGGGCGCGCGGATTTCAGCGTAATCGCGGACGCGACGGACTCGCCGGTTGGCAATACGTGGTGTGCCACGCGAGCGTTTTGCGATTTCAAGTGCGCCATCATCCGCTAGCGCTAATTCCAGCAGACGAGCGGAGCGGGCAACGATTTGCTGCAGATCATCCGGTGCGTAGAACTCGAGTCGCGCCACAATGCCAAAACGATCGCGCAGTGGGTTGGTGAGCATGCCAGCCCGGGTTGTAGCGCCGACCAGTGTGAAGGGTGGTAGGTCCAGTTTCACCGAGCGGGCGGCTGGACCTTCGCCGATCATGATGTCGATCTGATAGTCCTCAAGCGCCGGATAGAGAATTTCTTCGACAACCGGGGAGAGGCGATGAATCTCATCGATGAACAACACATCGTGTGGTTCAAGATTAGTGAGCAGCGCGGCCAGGTCGCCTGGGCGTTCGAGTACTGGCCCGCTGGTCTGGCGTAGGTTAACGCCGAGTTCGTGAGCAATGATATGCGCTAAGGTTGTTTTGCCTAAACCAGGAGGCCCAAAGAGCAATACGTGGTCGAGTGCATCGCCGCGTTTGTTTGCCGCTTCGATAAATAGACCGAGCTGATCACGTACCGGGTGCTGGCCCGTGTAATCAGCCAGACGTTTCGGACGTAATGCACGCTCTAGGGCTTCTTCCTGCCGGGAAGCGCTATTGGGCGTGATGAGCCGTTCGGCACCCGCTGCAAAGTCGTCTGTTTCGATCACAGGCGCTCCGCATGGGTAATGGTGTTGCGATGATTGAGCCACTGGTTAGTCACGGCGACGGCCAACGCCAGCAGCGTGGGGCCGATAAAAATGCCGACAAAACCGAAGCCGATAATGCCGCCAAAGGTACCGAGTGCAATCAGCAGGAAGGGCAGGCTGGCGGTGTGTGCAATCAGTACCGGTCGAACAACGTTATCTACACTGCTAATGCCAGCGGCGCCCCAGATCACCATAAAGATTGCCCAGCCCGTAAGGCTTTGGTCATACAGCCAGTAGGCGGCGCCAAGCCAGATCAGCACGGGGCCGGCGGGTAGCATGGAGGTGAGGAAGGTGGCAGCGCCAAGCAGCCCGGCATTAGGCACGCCGGCGATCTTGAATCCGATGTAAGCCACTAGGCCCTGTGCGGCGGCTGTGCCAAGAATGCCAACCATCACGCCAATGATGGTTTTGCCGGCAACATCGACCATATGGGTGCCAATATCACCGCTAAGGCGGCGAGCCGCGTTACGGAGCCAAAGCGACCATTGTTCGCCATCACGATAGGCAAAGAAGGCAATAAAGATCGCTAGCAGAATTTGCAGCACGCCATTAACCACGCCCGAAGCAATGGCTGTAATCAGGCGTTTGGCTGGATCGTAAACCCGTTGCAGTAATTCTGTGCCGCTGTTGGCATCATTGAGCAAGTGATTCCAGTATGTCTGGACATGTTCGCCGACCAAGGGCAGTGCCAGCGTCCAGCTCGGCGGATCGCCCAAGCCATCCTGAAACCGGTCTTTGAGGCTCTCAACCAGAATGGCGCCTGCTTTGGTAACCTGGCCGCCAAGGAAGAAGGTCGGGATCAGTATCACCACAGTGAGCAGCAGGGTCATGATGGCAGCGGCCAGCGTTTTACGGTTGCCGAGCTTTTTGACCAGCCACGAATAAGGCATCCAGGTAGCCACAACGATAATAAGCGCCGTGAGCAGCGGCGATAGGAACGGACGCAACACCCAGATCACGCCCACAATAAGGAGCGCGATGATCGTAATACGGGAGATCTGTAGTCCGGGTGAATACATGCGCAGGTTCCTTGGTTGTGCCAGTTACTTCAAACCGGACAACTGTTTCAGGGCAAGGCGGATGGCGTCAGTCGTGCTGACACCGGCAGGTAGTGCTTTTGTGGCGCTTTGCGCCTCGCGTGCATTGTAGCCGAGAGCGACGAGCGCATCGATGGTGTCCTGTAACGGATCCGTTGCCATCGGTTGGCCTGCTACGAGGGTTCCGGCATTGCCAGTAACCAGATCCAGTTTGCCTTTTAGTTCGAGCAGTAGGCGTTCGGCGGTTTTTTTGCCGATGCCCGGAATGCGGGTAAAGCAGGCAACATCCTGGCGAGCAATGGCCGCTGCCAGTTCATCAACGTTAAGCCCGGAAAGTACGGCAAGCGCCATACGGGCGCCCACGCCAGAAATCTTGATCAGCTGACGAAAGGCGGTGCGCTCACTTTCGCTGAGAAAGCCGTACAGAAAATGACCGTCTTCGCGGACGGCCATATGAATGTGCAAGGTGACCGGCGCATCGAGGACTGGTAGTTCGCAGAAGGTATTCATCGATACGTCGACCTCATAACCCACGCCCTGTACGTCAACCATGATGGCAGGGGGCTGTTTGGCGATGAGCCGTCCGCTCAGGCGTCCGATCATGATGCGGTTCTCCGTGAGGCAGTGGTTTGGCTGACAGT
>JBJTFJ010000010.1:0-4285 GCA_046093345.1 Fluviibacter sp.
TTTCTGGGTAAAGTTATAGATGTTGTATGGCACATTAGGATATGAATATGATGTGCCATCTGATGTAGTTCCACTTACCTGACTCGCTCCAGACAAATTAATATTGGTCGAGTCAATCGTGAATCCTAGGTTCACACTACTAGTTTCACTAAGTGGATAACCAAAACGAATCCCACCACCGCCTGACATGGTTTTGTAGGTAGACAACCAGTCCAAGGTCGCCGAATTAAAGGTCTTGTAATAGCCATCATAACCAATGCTGACACCATTAACCGTGTAATATGGATCGGTGTAGGACAGATTGTATAAGGTGTTAATCTTACTGGTGTTTACAGAAAGGGTGGCGTTCTTACCGCTACCGAAGAGATTGTTCTGGCTAATCGAACCAGACAGTGTGATTTTTTCGTAACTGGAGAAACCGGCACCGATCTGGAAGCTACCGGTCGACTTTTCTTCAACGTTGACGTTGACATCAACCTGGTCGTTCGTTCCCGGTACAGGTGGGGTTTGAATATCGGCGACCTTGAAGAAGTCTGTACGCATCAAACGTTCGCGCGACAGTTTGATCTTGTCCGCATCGTACCAGGCGCCTTCGATCTGACGCATATCCTGACGGACCACTTCGTCCCGTGATTTGGTATTACCCGTGACATTGACTTTACGAACGTAGACGCGACGACCCGGATCAACAAAGAAGGTAAAACCGACCAGCCGTTTTTCGCGGTTGATATCAGGTGCTGCATTCACGTTGGCAAAGGCATAGCCTTCTTTACCCAGACGCTCGGTAATTGCTTTAATGGTCTGATTCACTTTCTCGCGAGAGAAGTCCTGACCCGGAGCAATTTTAATCAGTTTGCGAATATCGGCTTCCGGAACAATAAACTCGCCAACGACTTTAACGCTACTAATCAGATAACGATTACCTTCGCTTTGCGTAATCGTCAGATAGATATTTTCTTTATCCGGACTAATCGAAACCTGTGTGGAGTCGATTGCATAATCCAGGTAGCCGCGATCCTGATAGAACGAACGCAGCTTTTCCAGATCAGCCGTCAGCTTCTGACGGGAATACTGATCTGCTTTGGTATACCAGGACATCCAGGTGGGCGTCGATTGTTCGAACAGATCGAGCAGTTCGCTCTCAGGATAGGCTTTTGCACCAATGATGTTAATTTCACGGATTTTAGCCGTGTCGCCCTCGATGATGGCAAAGTTAATCGCCACCCGGTTACGTTCGAGGGGTGTGACCGTTGTAGTGATCTGTACGGCATATTTACCGCGCGACAGATACTGGCGCTTCAGTTCCTGCTCGGCGCGCTCAAGGACGGAACGGTCAAAAATACGCGAATCCGCGAGGCCGACTTCTTTAAGCGATTTGAGAACAACATCCTTCTCAAACTCTTTCATACCCTCGAAGGTAATCGAAGCAATCGCCGGCCGCTCGGCAATAGTAACGATCAATTCGTTACCAATGGCTTCAATACGTACGTCTTTGAAAAAACCCGTGGCATAAAGCGCGCGGATAGCTTCAGTAATTTTTTGCGCATCGACCGTTTCGCCAACTTTGATCGGCAAATAGGTAAATACCGTTCCAGGCTCGGTTCTTTGCAGACCTTCGACACGGATATCGCGCACGACGAATGGTCGAAATGCTTCGGCTTCGTGCTGGGTCTGTGCCCACGACTCTCCTGTGGCAGTTAACGAAAGCAGTCCACTAAAACAGGCGGCAAAAACGCGCTGCTTCAATAAGCGTGATTTACGGGAGAGGCGATACTTCTGAGACATCCGGTTACCAGTTAAATAGTCGCTGTAAGTCGTTGAAAATTGCAATAAACATCAGCGATCCAAGCAATACAACACCAAAACGCTGAAACAAGGCCTGACGCTCAGCCGAAACGGGTTTTCCAGTCAGAATCTCAACGAAATAATACAGCAAGTGCCCCCCATCTAGGAGAGGCAGCGGCAAGAGGTTGATCACGCCCAAGGATAGGCTGACGATGGCCAGAAAGCGTAAAAAAGCATCCAGGCCGATACGAACGGTTTGCCCAGCCGCCGATGCAATGCTGATAGGCCCTGACAGGTTATCCAGAGAGGCCTTACCCACGATCATCTGACCCAGCATGACGAGTGTAAAACGGCTCTTTTCATAGGTTTCCTGAGCAGCTGCAGCGAGTGCTTCACCAGGATTCAGGGATTTATGAAATTTATACGTAGACGGGATCGGCCCGGGTTGCGGAGAAACCCCTGCCCGCCCGATCACCTGACCCTGGTCATCGATCCGTGCAGGGATCAAAGCTAGCGAAACGCTTTGCCCTTGGCGCACTATTTGAATGGTTAAGGTCTGATCGGGATGAGCACGCACACGTTGCACGAATTCGAACCAATCCGCAATGGGATGCCCATCTACCTGCTTAATCTGGTCACCCGACAACATCCCCGCCCTTGAGGCTGGGCTATCAGCCTGAACCTGGCCAACGATCGGTGCCAAAGGCGGGCTAGCAAGTTTGAGTCCCAGGGTACCTAACAAGGCAGGACCTAAAGCAACATCGGTGGGGAATTTCAACTCAATCCCGCGGTCTTTAGCATCTGGGAGCGGTACACCCTGCTCCGTCGCAATCACTGCCAAGGTGACGCTGGACTCTTTCCCAAACAGTTGTATCAGCTGCCACTGTGCACCTGCCCATGTTTCAACGGCATGGCCATCGACTCTGGTCACCATATCGCCAGCGCGTATACCAGCAGCAGCGGCCGGCGTATCGCTATCAGGTGCAGCCAGAATAGGCCGCCATTCAGTAATGCCATTAAGAAATACAACCCAGTAAAGCAATACTGCCAGCAGGAAGTTAGCAATCGGGCCTGCCGCAACCATCGCAATGCGTTTGGAAACCGGTTGAGTATCGAAAGCCTGTGAGCGCAATTCAGAAGATAAGCCGGCTTCTTCACGGGTATCAAGCGGTTTGACATAGCCCCCTAATGGCCAGAGGCAAATCGCCCACTCGGTACCTGATTTATCTTTACGTGACCAGAGTGTTTTTCCAAAACCAAACGCAAAACGTAAAACGCGCACCCCACACCAGCGCATGACGAGGTAATGGCCTAGTTCATGGATCGTGACAAGCACACCGATGGCTACGATAAAGCCCAAGATGGAATTGAGAAAGTTCATCAGACCTTACCCATCTCATCTACCAAAGACTGCGCATAAGCTCTGGCATTTTGGTCAACGGCCAGCACAGACTCCAGATCCGTAAGCGGCGTATCGGATATCTCAGCCAGGGTTTGACGTATAACTTCAGGTATATCTAAAAATGCAATTTGCTGATCAAGAAATGCAGCAACCGCTACTTCATTCGCAGCATTGAGCACTGCGGGAGCTGAGCCACCACGTTTCAAGGCTTCGTAGGCTAGCGATAGACAAGGAAATGCCTCTAGATCAGGTGCTAAAAAGTCGAAATGGCCGCAAGCAACAAGATCCAGCGTATTGACACCAGAATGAATTCGCTCTGGCCAGGCCAAGGCGTGTGCGATCGGGGTGCGCATGTCAGGCTCACCCAGTTCTGCAATAACCGAACCATCGACATACTGAACCAATGAGTGGATCGTACTTTGCGGATGAACGACCACTTTGATCTTGTCGGCAGGCAAACCAAACAAAAAGTGGGCCTCGATAACTTCGAGACCTTTATTCATTAATGAAGCCGAGTCCACTGAAATCTTTGGGCCCATTGACCACTTAGGATGGCTAACAGCCTGCTCCGGTGTCACTTCCGTCAATTGTTCCTTTTTATAGCCACGGAACGGGCCACCCGATGCGGTAAGAACAATGTGGCTAACCCCATTGGCTTCGGGATTTGCTGCATAACTTGAAGGCAGTGACTGGAAAATTGCATTGTGCTCGCTATCAATCGGCAAGAGCACAGCACCTGATCGGCGTACCGCGTCCATGAAAACCGGACCGGCCATTACAAGCGCTTCCTTATTGGCAAGTAACACACGCTTGCCGGCTTCTGCCGCAGCCAGGGCCGAAGGCAAACCAGCTGCACCCACAATCGCAGCCATCACTGTATCTATTGCCGGGTGCGCTACAAGCTGAACCAGTGCTTCTGCACCGGTATGAATTTCTACCAACGAGCCCTTTGCTGTGAGACGTTCCTTCAACTTTGCAGCGGCCAGCGGATCTACCACAACGACAACCGCTGGATTAAAGCGATCAATCTGGGTTTCCAGCAAATCTATCTGCTTCAGCGCTGCCAGGGCATAGACAAGATAACGTTCAGGATGTCGG
>JBJTFJ010000011.1:0-4329 GCA_046093345.1 Fluviibacter sp.
AACAGCCGGCGGCTATGTAGCTGTCGACCATTCAGATAAAAAGCCATCAGGCTGCGCATGAGTTGTTTACTCTCGACCAGCGTGATTGGGTTGTCAAAAGATTCTGCATCCATATCGAGCAGCGTCTGTCCGCTTATTGTACCGGCGCTCGCCGAAGAATCGGTAACAACCCTTGGCCCGGACTCCATTTCGTACAGATAGCGGCAGTCAGAAAGAATGGGCTGTCCATTCGTGTCGTGAACCAGCATCAGGCCATAACCGAGTTCGCCTAGGAGCTGCTTCTCGAAACGGCGTAAAACAGCAGAAAAAAATGCTGCATCATGTGTTTCGGAAGATGATAGGGCCTGCAAGGTGGTGCTGTAATGTTCAAACAATTGATCGTGAGCGTCTTCTCGCGGTAGCAAATTGATCAGCAACTCGTTGATGTAGTAACCACAGAGCAATGCGCGACCTTGCAGCAGCGGCTGACCGCCCTGCCATTCGGCATTATGCAATGTGACGACTTCGCCTTTACCACTCCAGGTCATCTCCAGAGGCTGAAAGCCCATGAGCACACCACGCATAGCAGAACGTGGACGACGCACACCTTTTGCCACTAATGCCATACGCCCGTAATCCCGGGTAATCGCTTCGACAACCAGACTGGTTTCCCGATAAGGCCGAGTGTGCAAAACAAAGGCTGGCTGGCGTTCGACTTTTACGGGGCGCATACCAGTTTACTGGGTAATTACTCGTAGCCTAGGGTGCGTAGCAGACGCTCATCATCTGCCCAGCCCGATTTAACCTTGACCCAAAGCTCCAGATAGACCGTGCCACCAAACATGCGCGTCATATCCTGACGGGCTTCTGATGCTATACGTTTCAGCGTTTCGCCGTTCCGGCCAATGATCATGGGTTTGTGGGATTCGCGATCCACCACAATAGCTGCAAAAATCCGACGCAATTCGCCTTCGGTTTCGAACTTCTCGATCTCCACGGTTGCCGAATAAGGTAACTCATCTCCCAGCAGGCGGAAAAGTTTTTCCCGGATGTATTCGGAGGCAATGAAACGTTCGCTCCGATCAGTGAGGGTGTCGGGGTCGTACAGAAAGCCCTGCTTAGGGAGTGCCTTACGAATTTCACCCAGTAGCGCATCAGTCTGTGTGCCCTTCTCGGCACTAACCGGCACCACTGCCGCCCAATCACGCAATTCGGCTAGCTTCGCTACAAATGGCAGTAATGCCGCCTTGTCTTTCAGTTCATCGATTTTATTGAGCACCAGAATGACAGGCTTGTCTTCTGGCAGCAGCGCCAGAACCTTGCGGTCCGGGTCACCAAAGCGCCCCGCTTCGATGACAAAGCAGATCACATCGACTTCCTGCAATGCCTGTGTCACACCGCGATTCATCGTGCGGTTAAGCGCGGAGCTGTGTTTGGTTTGAAAACCCGGTGTATCTACGAAAACGTACTGCGCATCTTCATCAGTACGTACACCCATGATGCGATGTCGGGTTGTCTGGGCTTTGCGAGAGGTAATACTGAGCTTTTCACCAATCAAACGGTTCAGCAAAGTCGATTTACCAACATTCGGTCTTCCGACCAGCGCCACCAGTCCTGCGGGCTCTGATTGTTCAGACAAGTCAATCGGAAGTTCGGTCATCGCTTTTTATCCTGGAGAACAGCTTCTAGTTGTGCAAGCGCCAATTCTGCAGCCTGTTGCTCGGCTGCCCGACGCGTTGGGCCTTTGCCGCAGGTTTGAATCTGATGCTCGGCAATATGGCACAGCACTTCAAAGGTCTGCGCATGGGCAGCGCCGCTCACCATGGGCGTGTCATAAACAGGCAGCGGTAGACGACGACCCTGCAACCATTCTTGCAAACGCGTCTTGGCGTCTTTGGCCGATGGTAGTTTATTGAGGTCAATCGCATTAATACGCAGAGAAAAACTGGACAGTATGACCCGGCGCGCTGTTTCAAAGCCAGCATCCTGCCAGATAGCGCCGTAAAGTGCTTCAACTGTATCAGCCATAATGGATGGGCGATTCTGCCCACCGCTCTTTAACTCCCCCTCACCTAGCCGCAAGTATTGACTGATTGAGAGATCGCCGGCCACTGTGACAAGTTGATCCTGACAGACAAGATTTGCACGCAAGCGAGAAAGATCACCTTCTGGCAGATCCGGAAAAGTCTGGAAGAGTGCCTCAGCGACTACCGCGTTGAGAATGGAGTCTCCCAGAAACTCCAGACGTTCATAATGGTCTCGACCATAGCTACGATGCGTCAGCGCTTGTTCAAGCAGCGTCTGATCACGAAATTGATAACCAATAGCAGACTCAAGTGACGCCAGTCGGTTCTGGGCCGTTACGGGGCGCTGACCAGTTTGAGCCATACAGAATCTTACTTAGCGGAAAGAGCCAATACGGCCCAGATCGCCCCAATGGAACCAGATGAAGAAAGCTTTGCCGACAATATTGCCGTCAGGGACAAAACCCCATACGCGACTATCCTTACTATTGTCGCGGTTATCACCCATCACGAAGTAGTTGTCTGCCGGCACTTTGCAAACAAAACCTGTGCTGTCATAACGGCACTGATCCCGAAACGGAAAACGTGCAACATCAGGCACAAAGGCTGGCGCATCAGCGTCATTCAACGTGTTGTAGGTAATTCCGTTCAATGTCTCTTGATACTGCTTCGAATAGTACATGCGATCGGGGTGCAGATAATCGGCTTCTGACACACGAGGAACAGGAACACCATTAATGCTCAGCTGTTTGTTCTGATAGCTCACCGTATCACCCGGCAAGCCGATCACGCGTTTGATGTAATCAACATTGGGCTCAGGCGGATAACGAAAGACAACCACATCACCGCGCGCAACTGGGTTGCCAGAAACAACCTCTGTGCCGACGATCGGCAAACGCAAGCCGTAGGTGAATTTATTAACAAGGATGTAGTCGCCAACCTGCAGGGTTGGAATCATTGAACCCGATGGAATCTTGAACGGCTCCACAACAAATGAGCGTAGTGCAAAGACAGCCAGAATCACCGGAAACAGGCTAGCGCCCCACTCTACCCAGATCGGATTCTTGCTACCCGGTGCACGTAACTTACGGGCATAGAGCACATCAATCAGCCAGAGAATGCCGGTGGCCAGGGTGATCAGAAAAAGGATCAGTGCAAAATTCATTCAATCGTTCCGTACTTAATTTTTGCTATCGAATTATTTACCGTCAACACGCAGGACTGCCAGGAATGCTTCCTGTGGCACTTCTACCGTGCCAATCTGCTTCATACGCTTTTTACCGGCCTTCTGCTTCTCAAGCAGCTTTTTCTTGCGGGAGATATCGCCACCGTAGCACTTGGCCAGAACATCCTTACGCATGGCCTTAACGGTTTCTCGCGCAATAATTTGTGCACCTAGCGCCGCTTGAATAGCAACGTCATACATCTGACGAGGAATCAGCTCACGCATTTTGCTGACCAGTTCACGTCCACGATAGACCGAGGTAGAACGGTGAACAATCAACGACAAGGCGTCGACTTTATCGCCGTTAATCAGGACATCCAGCTTCACCATATCAGCCGTACGATATTCCTTGAACTCGTAATCCAGCGATGCGTAACCTCGTGAGACTGATTTGAGCTTATCAAAGAAGTCGAATACCACTTCCGACAGTGGCAATTCATAAATCATCTGTACCTGGCGACCGTGGTAACGCATATCAATCTGCGAGCCACGCTTCTGGTTACAGAGCGTAATCACAGACCCCACATAGTCCTGAGGCAGAAAAATAAAGGCTGTGATGATCGGTTCGCGGATTTCCTCAATCTTGCCGATGTCCGGTAAGCGTGAGGGGTTTTCAACGACGATCTCTTCACCATTACGCAGACGCACCTCATAAACCACGGTCGGTGCCGTCGTAATGAGATCCATGTCGAATTCACGTTCCAGGCGCTCCTGCACAATTTCCATGTGCAACAAGCCGAGGAAACCACAACGAAAACCAAAGCCCAGCGCTTGTGAGACCTCTGGTTCAAACTGTAAGGCGGCATCGTTTAGCTGTAGTTTTTCCAGCGAATCTCGCAGCTGCTCGTACTCATTCGGTTCTACCGGGTACAAACCGGCAAACACTTGTGGTTTGATTTCTTTGAAACCTTCCAGCGCATGTTCGGCCGGACGATCAGCCAGCGTAATCGTGTCACCCACGCGGGCAGCTTTCAGTTCCTTGATATTGGAAATGATAAAGCCCACTTCACCCGCCGATAGTTGCGGCTGCTGCTTGGATTTGGGGGTAAAGATACCGACCTGTTCGCACAGGTGTGTCGAGCCGGTCGACATCAACTTCAT
>JBJTFJ010000012.1:0-9051 GCA_046093345.1 Fluviibacter sp.
TCAGCAATGCTATCAATCGCACTGACTGCAGCAGCAAAAACAGCTTGAGCAGCAGACTTGTCACCAGCTTCAATAGCACGGCGCACCTTTTTGATAGCCGTACGGAACTCGGAGCGCTGGCTGGCGTTGTGAGCACGCTGCTTATTTGCCTGACGGGCACGTTTGCGGGCTTGGGCGCTATTGGCCATGAAACTTCCTTTGCGGGGGAATTCGAAAACACGCGACTATACCGGAAAGCTAAAACATTGGCAACCATCGTACAATTCGCCTATGAGTCTGCTTCGTTCCGTTGCCACCGTCAGTGGTTTTACCTTCCTATCCCGTATCCTGGGTTTTGTCCGGGATTTCGTGATCGCCCGTAGTTTCGGGGCCGACGCCGCTACGGATGCATTTTTTGTCGCCTTTAAACTCCCCAATCTATTGCGGCGCATGTTTGCGGAAGGCGCATTCTCACAGGCATTCGTGCCGCTACTGGGTGAGTATCGTAAACAGCGTGGCGAATCCGAAACCCGCCAATTAATTAACCGGACAGGCAGCGCATTGGGCGCAGTAGTACTGCTAGTCGCCCTACTCGGCATCTGGTGGGCGCCCGCCATTGTCACGCTTTCCGCACCCGGCTTTCTGGACACACCGGATAAATTCGAACTTGCTGTCACCCTGACACGCATCACCTTTCTCTATATCTTCTTCATGTCGATGGTGGCCTTTGCCGCCGGTATTCTCAATACATGGAGCCATTTTTCGGTACCAGCGTTCACCCCGGTGTTACTCAATGTCAGCTTGATTCTGATGGCTGCGTTTGCTCAAAGCTGGTTTGAGCCACCGGTTAAAGCCCTGGCCTGGGGGGTCATCCTCGGCGGCATCCTCCAGTTAGGCCTCCAGTTTTATGCCCTACACCGGATTGATCTACTCCCTCGATTTACCTTCAATCTCAAAACCTGCTGGCAAGATCCCGGGGTTAAACGCATCGGGCTCCTAATGGTCCCTGCCTTACTCGGTGTTTCAGTCAGCCAGATCAGTTTGCTTCTGAACACGGTTTTTGCCTCATTTCTCGAAAGCGGCAGCATCTCCTGGCTTTACTATGCCGACCGCCTGATGGAGTTTCCTGCCGGCATGCTGGGGGTGGCTATTGGCACGGTCATTCTTCCCAGCCTGACCCGACATCACCATGGCGGTGATAAAGCCGCTTATTCAAGTTTGCTGGATTGGGGGCTGCGCCTTTGTTTTCTCCTCACCCTGCCCGCCGCACTTGGCCTGGCAATACTCGCAACACCCCTGATCTCAACACTCTTCATGCATGGTGCATTTACCGCCCATGATGTGAACGAAACCAGCCAAGCGCTGATTGCCTATAGTGTCGGGTTGAGTGGCCTGATTTTGGTTAAAGTGCTCGCTCCCGGCTTTTACGCCCGACAGAATCTGAAAACCCCTGTAAAAATCGCGATCATCGCCCTCGTCTCAACCCAGATCATGAACCTGGCCTTTATCGGCCCGATGAAACAAGCCGGATTGGCGCTATCGATTGGGCTGGCTGCCTGCTTGAACGCGGCCCTGCTGTATCGCGGCCTCCGCCAAGCGGCCATTTATGACCCGATGCCCGGTTGGACAAGTTTTATCGTTAAGCTCGTTATCGCACTGGCTGTCATGAGTGCCATTCTACTGGCGGGATACCAGAGCGATACGTTCTGGCTTGAAGCCCCACTCGCTGAACGGATACTCTGGCTTAGCGGTCTGATAGGCAGTGCTGGCATCGGCTACGGCTTGACACTGTTTTTGCTCGGTTTCCGCCCGAGGGACTTCCGTAAAACCTGATCACGGCGCAAAATCGTCAGTGATTACGGCAGGCGCCGATCCTTTTTTCAGGAATCAAGGAGACTGTTATGAAACTGACGAGCCAGAGCATTCAGGAAAACCAACCCATTGCCGGGCAATTTGCGTTCTGTATTCCCAATGAGAAGACACACGTTTGCCTGGGCAGCAACAAGAGCCCAGACCTGAGCTGGTCCGGTGCACCGGAGGGTACTAAATCCTTCGCAGTGATCTGTGTAGATCCCGATGTGCCCTCCGTTGGCGACAATGTGAATCTGGAAGACCGGGTTGTTGCAGCAGATCTACCCCGAGTGGATTTTTATCACTGGGTACTGATTGACCTGCCTGCCAACACCCATAACCTGACTGTTGGTCAGTTCTCTACCGAAGTAACACCCTGCGGCAAAGCAGGCCCAGGCGCCCCGCTTGGCGCGCGTCAGGGCATAAACGACTACACCGCCTGGTTTGCCAATGATCCGGATATGCGCGGTGACTACTATGGTTACGATGGCCCCTGCCCTCCCTGGAACGATCTGCGTGTTCACCGCTACGTATTTACGGTCTACGCCCTGGATGTCGAAAAACTGGCGCTCAGTGGCAAATTCAATGGTGGCGAAGTCGCTGATGCCATGAAGGGCCACATTCTGGCTCAGGCGTCGATCACTGGCACGTATACGCTGAATCCTGCACTGCTCTAAAAACCGCCCGTTAACAATGTCATTCGCTAAAACACTTCGCGCAACAGGCAAGAGTTTTTGCATCGATAGCGAATGTGCAAGCCAAACACCGGGCGGGATTTCTGAGAAAGCAGCCATCAAGGCGACCGCGGCAATTGCCAAAAAGATCAGAGCGTTGCAGTTTCAGCTCTATGCTGAAAACAAGCAATCGCTGCTGATCGTTTTACAAGGCTTAGATGCCGCAGGCAAGGACGGCACCATCAAACACGTTCTGGGGATGATGAACCCACAGGGCTGCACTGTCACCAGTTTCAAGCAACCCACCCCACTGGAACAACGTCATGACTTCCTGTGGCGCATCCACCAGCACGTACCCGCCCATGGTGAAGTGGCCATTTTCAACCGGTCTCATTACGAAGACGTGTTAGTGGCACGCGTGCATCAACTATGCCCTAAGACACAAATCAATCTCCGTTACGATCAGATTAATCAATTCGAGTCCTTGCTTCTAACCCAGAGCAATACGCGAGTGATCAAGTTCTTTTTGCACATAAGCCGTGAAGAACAACTCGCACGTTTTGCTGCACGCCTCGATGACCCCTCTAAAAACTGGAAGATCAGCACTTCCGACTACATTGAACGCCAGCACTGGGATGCTTACCGCGAAGCATACGAACTGGCACTAAGAAAAACGTCTACCCCTACGGCGCCCTGGTACGTCATTCCTTCCGATCACAAGTGGTACCGCAATTACGCCGTTGCAAACGTCGTACTGGAAACGCTGGAAGCCATGGCACCAAAGCTACCCAAGCCTAATGTAGACCTGAGTCAGGTACGAGAGGAATTTCATAACGCCGTGTTGCAGGAAGTTCGCCTGGGGCGCGTAAAAGCCCTTGCCAAGGCCATGGATCGGGTCATTGACTCGCGTGATGACCAGCTAAAGTTGGCCGGTGTAACGCTCAACGAAGTGCAAGAAATCAATCGTCAGGCCAAAAAGGAACAAAAAAGACTTAAATCTTCGTAACGCCTAACGACTCAATGTGACAGACGCGTTACAGCAAGGCTTCATTCCCTGACGTACAATAGGAATTCCAAAACTCGTAGGACACCTGATGGACGTTGCCATACTCGTGGCGCTGATTGCGATTAACGCAATCTTCGCAATGGCTGAAGTAGCACTGCTCACCGCTAAAAGAAGCAAGCTACAACGCATGGTTGAATCCGGAGACCGTCAGGCTGCCGCAGCCCTTGAGCTGGGTGAAGATCCGAACCGGTTCCTTTCTACTGTACAGATAGGCATCACCACCATTGGTATCCTGAACGGCGTCGTCGCCGAATCGGCATTATCAGAACCGGTGGCGCGCTGGTTAGAGCATCTAGGCGTAAGCAACAGCACATCCGGCTGGCTCGCATCTACTCTAATCGTAGTCATCATCACCTATTGCAGCATCGTATTGGGTGAACTGGTACCCAAGCGTATTGGCCAATCCAATCCCGAACCGATTGCACGTCTGGTGGCCCGCCCAATGCTCACACTGGCCAGCATTGCCCGCCCACTGGTGAAATTGCTTTCCGGCTCAACCCAGGTGCTGCTCCGTTTGTTCGGCATTCGTAATCACGTGGCCCAGTTAGTTACCGAAGAAGAAATTCACGCCATGCTGGAAGAAGGCTCAGATGCCGGGGTTATCGAGCATAGCGAACACCAGATGGTCCGCAACGTATTCCGCCTGGACGATCGTCAGATTACTTCTCTCATGGTGCCCAAGAGCGACATCATCGCCCTGGACATTGAAGAGCCCCTGAATGAAAACCTGCAACGCATTCAGGAATCAGAGCATTCTCGCTTTCCGGTTTGCAAGGGGGGCTTTGACGAAGTACTCGGCATCATCAACGCCAAAGTATTGCTTGCTCAAACATTGCGTGGCGATACCCCCGATTTTAAAACCGATCTACAACCTGCCGTCTTTGTACCCGAATCATTAACCGGTATGGAGCTGCTGGAGCATTTCAAATCGTCTGGCGTACAGATGGCTTTTGTCATCGATGAATATGGCGAAATCCAGGGCATCATCACCCTGCAAGATCTCATTGAAGCGATTGCCGGGGAATTTAAACCAGACGATCACGAAGATGCCTGGGCCATTCACCGTCAGGATGGATCCTGGCTACTTGACGGCATTATTCCCGTTCCAGAACTTAAAGATTGTCTAAAACTCAAAGAACTGCCTGAAGAAGACAAGGGCCGTTACAACACCCTATCAGGCATGCTCATGCTGCTGATGGGACGCATCCCAAGTGCAGGTGAAATTGTGGATTGGGACTGCTGGCGCTTTGAAGTGGTTGACATGGATGGCAAACGCATCGACAAAGTCATAGCGGCGTTGAACAAAGAACTCGCAGAAACAGAGCCCACGATATAAAACGGCATGATGCTTGCTTGTTTAGAATCGTGTTTAATCAGCTCTTAAGGTCAAATCCTTAAAATACGCGCATGCACAGCGTTCCCGTCTCGCCGAATACCTACAAAGGACTGTTTCGCTCACCGAAGCAATGGGCATGGGCTGCCTTATGCAGCATTGGCCTAATTCAATCCGTCATAGCAGGGCCTGCGCTAACCCTTGACCAGCTGATCGGTATTGGCCTGAACGAAAACGCCTACATCTTGGCATCTCGTGATCAGGTTGCTGCAGCCAAAGGGGATGCAACCATTGCCCGAGCCTACCCTAACCCAGAAATCGGCGGGCAATTAGGTCGTGGCAAAGAACGTAACACCCTGACCCCCATATCCGGTCAGAACTACAATATCGCCTTGGCACAGCCCATCGAGATTCCGATGGTGCGAAGCGCTCGTATCGATGCAGCTGACGAAATTGTCAAAGCAACCGACGCCAGCCGCCAAAGCTTTGAAGATGACAGCGTTGCCCGCATCAAACTGTCCTACTACGAATTACTGCGCCGGCAGGCTGAGGCTACTGCCGCAGAAGAAGATCTGGCACTCACCCAGCAAATTCGCGACCGGATTGCGCTGCGTCATCAGGTAGGAGAATCACCTAAATTCGATCTGATTCGGGCAGATACGGAAATGCTCAACGCACGTAAAAACATGGATGCCGCCCGCCTGCGTGTCGAACAAGCCCGGGCCAATCTACGCCTGGCGGTCGGCCACCCGCTTCCTGAAGGGTGGAGTGTGCAGGGGAACCTCCCTAATTCGATTCAGTTGCCGCCCAAAGAAAAGCTGAAAGCTGAATTGCTGGCGCGCAACCCTGTTCTCATGAAAACCGAGGCCGAACAGCGTGCAGCCGAACACCGCTTGAGTATGGAAAAATCTATGCGGCTACCCAAAATTGCCCTGGTCGCAGAGCGGGAAGTGGATCCAACCCAACAATATGCCCGTGGCGGTTTGGTGATGACCATTCCGCTCTGGGATTGGAGAAGCGGACAGATTTCCAAAGCGAAGGCAGAAGTATCAAGCAGCCGTCATCAGCTCAATGCGCAACGACTCAATTTCTCCGAGTCGCTTGAAGCAACCTATCAGCTTTACCAGATTGCCAGTAACCAGGTCCGGGTGCTTGAAACGCAACTGCTTTCACAGGCTGCAGCCGCTCAACGAATTGCCGAATCGGCCTACCGCTATGGTGAACGCGGGATTCTGGAATGGCTGGATGCCCAACGCACCTACAGGGCAGCACGTAACGAATTGATTGCAGCACGTTTTGATCTGGCAACCGTATCGGTAGAAATTGATCGATTGCGCTCAATCTCCCATGTACCACCAGAATCAAACATGCAGGACTCCAATAGGGGCGCCTCTAAACTGCCCGAATTCTGAACCTATCTGAATCCTCATGACGCCCTCGCCCTCCCCCGACAAATTGCAACAGCAACTGTCCCGTCTTAAGCATCATTTACTCGCCCTCATCGAGCGCTTCCTGGTTTATGCGGAGCCGTTAATCCGTCGCATCGGCCGGACATACCGCCAGGAGAAGTCGCACCTTGCCAATGTGCTGGCACCCCAGAAGGCAAAATGGATCGACCCGCTGTGGAATAACCTGAAGCCATTAATCCTTCCGTTAGCCACAGCCATATGGGTTCGGATGCGAGACTGGCTCTGGTATCCCATACTGTCTGTCTTGGAACGGGTGGCACCTAATCAGGTAAGTCGCTGGCGAGCCCTACCCCCGGGTCGCCGTCACAACATTCTGTTCTGGTGTGTTGCGGCACTAATCGGGTTGATCATAGTGATGCCCGACAGCCACAAGTCTCACAATGAAAGCACCATTCATGATCCGGACATCATCGATCTCAGCCAGGATCTCATTGAACCTGATAGTCCTCACTGGGTCGTCGACGTAAAACCTGTTGAGGTGATGCCCTTTTCAGAAACGTTGCGGGTCAGTGGCAAAGTCGAATTCGATGAACAACGGGTTGCCCGTATTGGCGCAACTGTCACTGGTCGCGTTACCGAAATTCTGGCCATGCCCGGCCAGGAAATCGATCGCGGTACAGTACTGGCCCGAATCAATTCAACGGAGCTGGGTCAAACACAGCTAGCTTATCTAAAGGCTCGGGCAGCCAACGAACTTGCAGCGCGTGCCTATGACCGGGCACAAATACTCTTTAAAGAAGACGTCATAGCCAAGGCAGATCTACAAAGACGCCAGAGCGAAGCGGAAACCACTTCTGCCGAACGACGGGCAATGGCTGATCAGTTACGTGTGCTGGGCATGCTCCCGGAACAGATAGATGCGCTCGGCAAAACGGGTAATGTCAATTCCATCGCTGCGGTGACTTCCAGTATCGATGGCACTGTTGTCGAACGAAAGATCGTTCTAGGTCAGGTCGTTCAACCCTCTGACGCTCTTTTTACCGTTGCAGACCTTTCCGAAGTCTGGATCACGGCTCAGGTACCTGAACAGGAAGCATCTCTCCTCGCAGTAGATCAACCAATGCAGATTGAAATTCCTGCTTTGGCCAACCAGCACTTCGAAGGCAAGCTGGTCTACGTAGGCGAACTGGTCAGCAATGAAACACGCACAATTCCAGCCCGTACTGTACTGGTCAACAAGGATCGAATGATCAAACCCGGTATGCTGGCTACACTATTAATTTCAGGCAAACCGACAGATCGCCCCGTAGTTCCGGCGGCAGCTGTTGTTCGCGAAGATGGCTATGACCACGTATTTATTGCCCTCGGCGACAACCATTACAAACTAACCGTCGTCAAACTCGGACCGGAAACCAATGGCGTACGCCCTGTTCTTTCTGGACTTGAGCCTGGCACCCTGATCGTCACGCAACAAGCCTATCACTTGAACACCGAGCGCAAAAAACGGCTCTCTGGCGGTTAATCCATCCCTGATCAACCGCTCATGATTCAACCTATCGTCCGCGCCGCACTCGCCCAACGCATTGTCGTCGTTGTTCTGGCTGTTGCACTTTTTGTGATCGGGCTGATGGCGATTAATCGTCTATCAGTAGACGCATTTCCTGACGTTACAAATGTTCAGGTTCAAATTGCTGCAGAAGTTCCGGGCCGTTCGCCTGAAGAGGTCGAACGTTTTGTTACGGTACCGATTGAAATTGCGATGACCGGTCTACCCGGACTGACCGACATGCGCTCACTCAATCGCAATGGGATTGCAGTGATTACGCTGGTCTTTACCGACAAGACCGACATCTACTTTGCCCGCCAGATGGTGCTGGAGCGCCTGATTGAGGTCATGGGCCGTATGCCACCCGGTGTGACACCGGTACTTGGGCCAGTATCAACAGGGCTTGGTGAAGTCTATCAATATACGATTGAACACCCTGCCGATGGTAAACGGGCGCTCACTGTTGAAGAGCTCACCGAACGTCGTATTGTTCAGGACTGGATTGTCCGGCCGATGCTGCGCAGCGTACCCGGTGTCGCCGAAATCAATACGATGGGCGGTTATGCCCGTGAATACCAGGTATCTGCCAACCCGGAACGTTTGCATCATTACAACCTGACCGTGCAGGACGTATACAGCGCCCTTGCCCGCAACAACGCCAACACGGGTGGCGGCCAGATGCCTGTCTACGAAGAGCGTTATCTCATTCGTGGCGTTGGTCTGATCAAAGATCTCGACGACATCAGCAACATTGTGCTTAAAGAAGTTAATGGCACCCCTGTATTCGTGCGCAATGTGGCATCGGTACGCATGGGTACAGAAACAAGACAAGGCGCCATCGTCAAAGACGGGGTTACCGAATCGGTCGCTGGCATTATCCAGATGCAACGCGGAGAAAATGCCCGGCGCGTTGTAGGTGCAATCAAAGCAAAAGTGGCCGACATTAACAAGCGCCACCTCCTACCGGAAGGGCTTAAGATTGTGCCCTTCTACGACCGGACTGATTTAGTCGATGCCGCCCTGTCCAATGTCGTCAAAGTACTCTTGGAAGGCGTGCTGTTAGTTATTATCGTCCTGTACGTCTATCTGGGTGATGCACGTTCATCAGTCATCGTAACGGCAACACTGTTACTTACGCCATTACTCACCTTTATGGTGATGAATCACTATGGTTTATCGGCCAACCTGATGTC
>JBJTFJ010000013.1:0-6731 GCA_046093345.1 Fluviibacter sp.
GGGTATCCCCCGCTGAACATCCATGGCAGGTTCACGAGATAGTAAGGCGACACCGTTGTAGGTTTTCTGTCCGGCAAATACAGCGTGGTAACCAGCTTGCTCAATGGCTTCCAACGGGAATTTGGCGTCCTCACACTTCAGTTCCTGCAAGCCAACAACATCCGGTTTGGCAGTGCTTAGCCAATCCAGTAGGTGTGGCAGGCGAACATTGAGCGAGTTGACATTCCAGGTGGCAATTTTCATAGCTATTGGGGGGGTGAATTAGTGGCGGGCGTCAGATTCTGGCGCAGTAAAAACCCAATCTGCCTGCAAGGTCGTTTGTGCCAGTGCCATGTGTAATCGAGCTCGCCAGCGCATGGCACCAGTAACGCAAACGGGAATACTCCCGGTGCCGGTCCATCGACCATCAGGCTGCTGCTCGAGCGCTACCCGAATCAGACCCATATCCATGCTGTCACCCGTGAGGTCGATCCATACCGCTTCGGGTTTGTTGGTCGACAGTATCCGCTCTGGCGGTGTTAGTGTGAATGAGAGTGGGGCGCTGACCGGGATTGGGCGGGGCGCAATACTAAATGTCCAGGGTGCTTCTGAGGCCACAGGAGTAATGATGGAGAGTGAGCAGGCACTGCGATTCAGATCACAAGGTGGTGGGGTAATCTGTGTTGCAAGTGGCTCATCCGTAACCAGGCTCACTAGCTGCGACTTATAGATGTGAGACAGTACAAGAGAGAGGCCAAGCAGAGTCATCCCGGCCATCTGCCATAAACGACGTTTGGTTTTCCAGATGCCTGACATTTTTAGGTAATGTCCTTCGTTGTTTCGTAGTGGTGAGGGCGGTGCTGGTTTCTCAGCAGCACAATCAGCGCGCCTTCACCGCCATCGACAGGTTTTGCCTGGCAGTACGCCAGCACCTCATGGCGTTGTATTAACCAGTTGCGTGTGAGGGTTCGTAAAACAGCCACTTGTCCCGGTGATCGTAATCCGCGACCCGTCACAACACGCACGCAACGTTGTCCTTGAAGCAAACATCGACTCAGAAACTTTGACAGTGCTTCGCGGGCGGCATCACGTGTATGGCCATGCAGATCAATTTCGTTCTGAATGACCCAGCGTCCACGGCGCAAGTCGCGTAGTACCTGCATCGATACGCCGCGGTGCAGATAAGTGGGCTCGTCGCCCCCCTCTAAGCGGTCAGCCAACTGAATCGGTGCATGAATAAGTTCATGCAGTACCGCTTGGTCATCCAGATGGCGCTGTCGTGCCACAGGACGGGGCGGTTTTGGTGCGAGATCCGCTCGCGGGCTTGCCTTGAGCGGACTTGCATCAGATACATGAGCAAGAAACAGGGCTTGTTCTTCCTCGGTCAGCTTTGCCGGCATAGTGACGTACCGGTCAACCATCAAGAGTTTTAAGCGGCTGGCGTCCAGGCCTTTAGTGCCACATCAAGGCCTTGCGCCAGGCTGTCGAGGAAACGTTCTGCATCCAGGGCAGCCATACAACCGGTGCCGGCCGAGGTAATCGCCTGGCGGTAATTGTGATCCTGTACATCACCGGCAGCAAAGACGCCCGGCACGCTGGTGGCTGTGGCAAAACCATTGTTGCCCATGCGGGTGATGAGGTAACCGTTTTCCATATTAACCTGACCAGCGAACATATCGGTATTGGGCTTGTGGCCAATCGCGATGAAGACACCGCGTAGCTCTTTGTCTTTGGTCGAACCATCGGCAGCCTTGATGCGTACCCCAGTCACGCCGGTGTTATCGCCAAGCACTTCATCCAGTGTTGAATTCAATTCCAGGGCAATCTTGCCTTCTTCAACTCGCTTGTAGAGTTTATCGACCATGATCTTTTCAGCGCGGAACTTCTCACGGCGGTGAATTAGCGTCACTTTGCTGGCAATGTTGGCGAGGTACAGCGCTTCTTCCACAGCGGTGTTGCCGCCGCCAACAACCGCAACCTCTTGATTGCGATAGAAAAACCCGTCGCAAGTGGCGCAGGCAGAAACACCGCGACCGGCAAACTTCTCTTCTGATGGTAGGCCAAGGTACTGAGCAGAGGCGCCGGTAGCGATAATCAGGGCGTCACAGGTGTAAGTACCAGCATCACCGACCAGTTCGAAGGGGCGCTGACCCAGCTTAACGGTGTGGATATGATCAAACACCATTTCAGTTTCAAAACGTGCGGCATGCTGCTCGAAACGCGCCATCAGCTCTGGACCCATCACGCCATTCACATCGGCAGGCCAGTTGTCTACTTCGGTTGTGGTCATGAGCTGGCCGCCTTGCGCCAGGCCAGTAATCAGTACCGGTTTCAGGTTTGCGCGAGCCGCATAAATGGCCGAAGTGTAGCCGGCAGGCCCGGAACCAAGAATCAGCAGGGGGATATGACGGGCGTTGGCAGACATGAAAGCTCCTGAAAGTGGTGTGGCCCTTGTAAGGAAAGGCCGGAAAATCGTTAACTACAGGGATTATAATCGTTCCTTACGTCATCACCAGCCCGATACCGGGCATTCCATTTATTCATGACTCGACTTTTCAGCCGATCCGTTACCCAGCGCATTGATGGCCCTCTGACGCTCCCGCAACGTATAAGAGCGTTGATGCAGGAAGCACGCTGGGCTGTGCTGGGTTTTGTAGCGCTTGTCGCAGTACTTGCCCTCTGGGGATTCAACCCCGCAGATCCTGCCTGGTCGCACTCTGGCCCAGCGGGACGTGTCACTAATCCTATGGGGCGATTTGGTGCGTGGATGGCCGATTTGTTGTTTTATCTCTTTGGTGGTGCAGCCTGGCTTTGGGCGCTACTACCGCTGGTACTTATTCTGATCGGCTGGTCAGAGCGTAAGCGGGCACTGCGTGAAGCGGTTGAGCCGGAAGTGCGCCCTCTCTGGCTGACGATGGGCGGTTTCTTAGCCCTACTAGTATGCATGTCGACATTTGCCGCATTACGTTTCCATACAAGTGGCGCGAAACTACCCATGGGCCCCGGTGGCGTCGTTGGCGAAGGTTTTGCTACAGCGATTGGCCAAGCATTTGGCTTTACCGGTGCGACATTGATTATTGCCTGTTTGCTGTTGTTTAGCTGGCGTGTATTCAGTGGTCTGCCATGGATGGTGCTGTTTGAGCGGACTGGCGAATTGATGGAGGGTGCTGTTGGCGGTGGAGGTCGTGCAGTAGAAAGCTGGCAGGACCGTCGTATTGGCAAGGAAGTCGCGCAGCAGCGCGAGGCAACAGTCGAATTAAAACGTGCCGAGCCCATGGAGCCGGTGTTTATTGAACCGGCAGCGCCTATAGAAGTGCCGGTATCGCGCAAAGCCGTTCAGCGTAAAGAACGTGAGAAGCAGGTGCCACTGTTTCCGGAAGCAGTTGTCGGCGGCACCTTGCCACCGCTCAGCCTGCTAGATCCGGCACAACCACCGACGGATATGCCTACCGATGAAACGCTGCAATTTACCTCGCGTCTCATTGAAACCCGTCTGGGTGATTTTGGCGTCGAAGTGAAAGTCATCGCCGCCTATCCGGGCCCGGTGGTTACCCGTTACGAAATTGAACCGGCTGTTGGCGTCAAAGGTGCGCAAATCGTTAACCTGGCACGAGATCTGGCGCGTGCGTTGGCGCTGGTGTCAGTACGTGTGGTTGAAACCGTGCCTGGTAAATCCTGCATGGCGTTGGAATTGCCAAATCCTAAACGCCAGACGGTGCGTCTTTCGGAAATCCTTTCCTCTCGCCCGTATCACAACATGAGTTCGCCCCTCACAGTGGCACTGGGTAAGGATATTGGTGGCGTACCCATAGTAGCCGATCTAGCCAAAATGCCGCACCTGCTGGTGGCCGGCACCACCGGCTCGGGTAAATCGGTGGGCGTGAATGCCATGATTCTCTCGATGCTCTACAAATCGGAACCGGACGCCGTGCGTCTGATTCTTGTAGACCCGAAGATGCTGGAACTGTCGATTTATGAAGGTATCCCGCATCTTCTGGCACCGGTGGTTACCGATATGCGTCAGGCTGCTAACGCGCTGACCTGGTGCGTGGCGGAAATGGAGCGCCGCTATAAGATTATGTCCAAGTTGGGCGTGCGCAATCTGGCAAGCGCCAATGAGCATATCAAGGCAGCTGCCGAGAAGGGCGAGCCGATCCCTAATCCGCTGACGCTCACACCAGAAGCGCCTGAGCCACTGCGCAGCATGCCGCATATCGTCGTGGTGATCGACGAACTGGCCGACCTGATGATGGTGGCGGGCAAGAAGGTCGAAGAACTGATCGCCCGTCTGGCACAGAAAGCACGTGCATCAGGTATCCACCTGATTCTGGCCACACAACGTCCGAGTGTGGATGTCATCACGGGTCTGATTAAAGCCAACATTCCAACGCGCATTGCCTTCCAGGTATCAAGCAAAATTGATTCGCGCACCATCCTTGATCAGATGGGTGCAGAAGCGCTGCTCGGCCAGGGTGACATGCTTTACCTGCCACCAGGTACTGGGTACCCACAGCGGGTACATGGCGCTTTTGTTGCTGATGAAGAAGTCCACCGTGTTGTGGATTACCTCAAATCAATAGGCGCACCCGAATACGAAGAGGGGATTCTTACCGGCGCGACTGAAGGTGAAGGTGGCGAAGGCGAGGGTGTTGATAGCGATGCTGAAGCGGATCCGCTGTACGACCAGGCTGTTGAAATCGTGCTCAAGAATCGTCGTGCTTCTATCTCGCTGGTGCAACGGCATCTGCGTATCGGCTACAACCGTTCAGCCCGTCTGATCGAAGCCATGGAAAAAGCCGGGCTCGTGTCGACAATGGATGGCCGCGGTGGCCGTGAAGTATTGGCGCCTAACCGTGCCGGAGACGAGTAAGCGGCATGCATTTGAAAAAGTCTTCACTCGCATTGATCGCAACGTTCTGTCTGATCTCGGGTTCTGCCTGGGCAGATAGCATCGCAGACCTCAAAAATTGGCTGCGTGAAACACGCACCTTAAAGGCCGATTTTTCACAAACATCGGCTGGCGGTATTGGCGGTGGTAAGAGTCAGGGCAATATGGCCATTAGCCGTCCCGGTAAATTCCGCTGGTCGATCAACAAACCTTACTCACAACTTATGGTGGGCGATGGTAGCCGCATCTGGCTTTATGATCCGGAACTCAAACAGGTCATCGTCCGTAAATCAGAAAAAGCACTGGGCGGCACGCCTGCAGCATTGCTGGCAGGTGATAACGATGCCGAGCAGCGTTTTACGTTCAAAGCCGATGGTGAGCATGCCGGGGCCGAATGGGTGATTGCCGAGCCCAAGCAGAATGACACCGGTTTTGTGCGTATCCGTATTGGTCTGGCAGGGAATGAGCTCAAAGGCATGGTTCTAGAAGACAGCTTTGGCCAAGTCACCACATTGGCGTTTACCAATGTGGTGCGTAATGGGGATGCCCCGGCTAGCCTGTTCCGCTTTACGCCGCCTGCGGGCGCCGATGTGCTTAAGCAATAATCAGCATGGATCTTTTTGCCGACGCAGCGATTCAAGGTGCGCCATCGGCGTATGCACCGCTGCCAGAAAAGCTGCGGCCGCAAACGCTGGAAAGCGTTGTCGGGCAAATGCATCTGCTTGGGCCGGGTAAACCGCTACGTCTGGTACTAGAAAGTGGCAACCCGCACTCCATGATTTTCTGGGGGCCACCGGGTACGGGTAAAACCACCTTGGCCCGTCTGGTTGCAAGGCACTGTGATGCCGAATTTTTGGCCTTGTCCGCCGTGCTAGCTGGCGTTAAAGAAATTCGTGAAGCCATTAGCTTTGCCGAAAAGGCACGGCAGACAGGTCGTAGAACCATTCTGTTTGTCGATGAAGTCCACCGCTTTAATAAGTCTCAGCAAGATGCCTTTTTGCCGCATGTGGAATCGGGGTTGGTCACCTTTATCGGTGCCACTACGGAAAACCCGTCCTTTGAAGTCAACGCAGCCTTGCTGTCACGCGCAGCAGTCTACGTATTGAAGTCACTGACCAGCGAAGAACTGGCCGAACTTTTTGACCGCGCAATGGCAACACTGCCAGAAGCTAAAGTCAGCGATGAAGCGCGAACGCGTTTGATCGGGGTGGCGGATGGCGATGCGCGGAAACTCCTTAATCTCATCGAGCAGACACTCGCGGCAGCCAAGGCCAGTGGTATTGCAGAAATCAGCGGCGAGTTTGTTGCCAATACACTCGCCCAGAACTTGCGCCGTTTCGATAAAGGCGGTGATGCCTTTTACGACCAGATCTCTGCCTTGCATAAATCTGTACGCGGTTCCAATCCGGATGCCGCCTTGTACTGGTTTGTTCGTATGCTGGACGGCGGGGCAGATCCGCGCTATCTGGCTCGTCGCATTGTGCGCATGGCCTGGGAAGATATCGGTCTGGCGGATCCTCGTGGTGCGCAGATTGCCCTGCAGGCGGCCGAAACCTATGAACGTTTGGGCTCACCCGAAGGGGAACTAGCTTTGGCCAATGCGGTGCTCTATCTGGCGGCTACAGCCAAATCCGATGCCGCGTACCGCGCGTATAATCAGGCCCGAGCCTTCGTGCGGGAGGATGAATCCCGCCCTGTGCCCATGAATCTGCGTAACGCGCCCACCCGTCTGATGAAAGAACTCGGACATGGCGAAGGTTATCGACATGCGCACGACGAAGTTGGCGGTTATGCCGCCGGCGCCAATTATTTTCCGGAGGGGATGCAGGATGTGTCCTGGTACCAGCCGGTGGAGCGTGGCTTA
>JBJTFJ010000014.1:0-13450 GCA_046093345.1 Fluviibacter sp.
GTAGATGTTTTTTTAACCAACGTTTTGTCTGCACCAAACCAGAATTCAAAAAATCGATCCGCTGAAAGCTGCGCATAGGACTTATCATTGGCTAACGCAGCGGCCTCCGCTTGTTGACCGGGAATTGTCGTCCGCTGCACGGCATCATCGTAAGCAATAGTCTTGCCCCCGTGAAATAGCATGCCGCGCACGCTGGCCGTTTGATTGATTAAAGCAATTGCCCCGCTAGTGGTTATATCACCCCGTGCAGTGAGCAAACTGTAGGGTGTGCGGTGAATACCCCCGCGCATGGCCAGCGTTTGCGAGACAGTTGCCTTCCCTTGGCTACACGCTGCAACACAGCCTGTACTTTGCAGTTGCAACCGCACATCTGGCCCGCCCAGTGCTTGCCCTTTAATCCTGACTGTCGCATTGAGCGCATCACCCAATGACACCTGTATTTCTGGTTGGACAATGGCGTCATAAGCGCCACTGCCCTTGCGATCAACAAGTATCTGGTTTCGCAACATAGGATCATTAAGTTGACCTAGCGCAACCCCCAGACCTGACTCCGCAGCCGCATAAGCCAATCGGTGTCCGTACCCATTCTGTGTGATGCGAAGATCAACCAGCAAATTCCTCTGGGCAAACAACAGCATTAAAGCGGCACCCGCCAGCAAAATTAACGATATAGCCAGAACGCCTGCACCTTTCTGAAGTCTATTGTTCTGGTGAAGAAGCAGGTGCGTCATGGCACCACCACAGGGTTGCGCCAAGTGACACGATCAATCAACACCCGCTCTACGGTTGGGTCAGATTTAAGTTGAGCAACAATACGTATCTGCACAGAAGGCAGTGACACACCCAAACTTCCAGCCTTCATTTGGGTTGAATCTACGAGAAACTCGAGCATCGTGACTGACATAAATGCTGGGTCGCTGATGGTCTCGGGCGCTGATGCGGTACCCGTATGCATCTGAATGGTGCCGGTTTTGACATCATGACTGAAACTACCCCGCACCACTTTGCCATCCGCCTCCTGGTAGGCGTAGCTAAGGGAAGACCCTCGTTGCCCAGCGTACAAGGCTTTGCCATCAATGTTCGGTCCCATAGGCTGATCGGCTATAAACTTAACGGGCATACCTAAATCAGAGGCTGCACCCGGAAATTGCCCCGCTGGACGGATATCCTGCACCATCATGTCCATCAGCGTTCGTACATCTTGCTCAAGCCGTGTGGTTTTCAGGGTCGTCGTGTTAGCTTCCACTAGCCTTGAAACAAACTGCAAAATGCCAGCCAAAACCATGAGCCCCAGCACCATGGAAATCAGCGTTTCCAACAACGTTATGCCGCTTTGACAGCGGCGATTTTTTATCGCTTCTACAGCGTTATTGCTGCCAACAAACGGCTGGTTCATAGGTTGTTTCTAAGCCATGTACCACCAGCGATAAAGTGCTGCACGAAGTACCAGCCTGCTCGTCCTTGAGCTGCCCACCCCCTGGCAAAGCTCTGGCTGTGAGCGTGTAGTTTTGCGCGGTCTGTGGCTGCAAGCTGAGCTGATAATTCTTGGCGACGCCGGCCGAGGTTGTCCAGGTTGCTGGCAGGGCCGCGGGGGCCCCAATACGTACCACACGTTGCTTCTCGACAGCTAACTGCATACGTAAAAGCTCTGCCTTGGCGTCAGCCCGAGCACTACGTTTGAGATAGCCAGAGTAGGAAGGATAGGCAATGCCGGCTAACACGCCGACAATCACCAGCACGATCAGCAATTCAATGAGGGTAAAGCCCGTCTGCAGCCGCCTAGCGGTTAGCACGGGCATAGGTCAGACCTGTGGACGCCGTTGCCGCTTGGGCAAGAAGGTCATGACATAGCCCGAAAGTGCATAAACCAGAAAGAAGCCAAATAGCCAGCCTGGCGGGTAGCTTGAAACCAACACCAAGAGCAAAGCAAAAGCAGCAACCGCCACAAAAGGCACGCTCTTGCGCAGGTTGATGTCTTTGAACGAGTAGAACTTAACGTTGGTCACCATAGTGACGCCCGCAAAAATGGTTAACACAGCGGCCAACCAGGAGACATCGGGGCCCGCCACATCCAAATCACCCATCACCCAGATAAAGCCCACAACCAGCGCAGCCGCCGCTGGACTTGGCAAGCCTTGAAAATAGCGTTTATCAACGACTTCGAGCGTGGTGTTAAAGCGTGCCAAACGCAAAGCGGCGCCTGCGCAATAAAGAAACGCAGCCAGCCAACCGAATTTACCCATGCCGCGCAATGCCCACTCATAGACAATCAGTGCAGGTGCCGCGCCAAAGGAGACCATATCCGACAAAGAGTCGTATTCGGCACCAAAGGCACTCTGGGTTTTAGTCATGCGCGCAACGCGACCATCCAGACCATCGAGCACCATGGCAATAAAAACAGCGACCGCTGCCTGCTCATAGGCACCATTCATGGCTTGCACAATGGCGTAGAAACCAGCAAACAGCGCCCCTGTCGTAAACAGGTTCGGTAGTATGTAGATCCCCCGGCGTTTTACCTCGGGGTTAAACAGTGCTTTGCGTGGTTTTTTTGCAGGAAACATGCGGTGGCTTATTCCAGTTCGGCAATGACCGTGGAAGAAGCATACACCTTCTCGCCGATGCTGACTTTAACCTTGGCAGTCAACGGGAGGTAGAAATCAACGCGAGACCCGAAACGGATAAAGCCGTAGCGTTCGCCTGGGTTAAAACGATCGCCCACATTAGCGTAATTCAGAATACGGCGTGCCACTAGGCCGGCGATCTGTACACAGGTTATGTCCTGACCGGTTGGCGTACGCAGATGCAGTGCGCAGCGTTCGTTATGCTCCGATGCTTTATCCAGAGCCGCATTCAGGAAGCTGCCTGCGACATACCACTTGCCAACGACTTCACTAGTGGTCGGAATACGGTTCGAGTGCACATTAAACACGTTCATGAACACGCTGACTTTAAGCGCACGGCGATTGAGCCAGGGGTCATCGGTTTCAGCAACAACGATCACGCGACCATCGGCTGAAGAAACAACACTATTGGGGCCACCGGCAACAACGCGCGGCGGATCCCGGAAAAACTGAACAACGAAAATAGCGATTGGCCAGAGCAACCAGGCCAATGCGCTATCCAGGACGCTGGCCAGAACAGCCGCACCCAATGCCAGACCAATAAAAGGCCAGCCTTCTTTAGCTAGAATCGGATGCGGGTAGTTCATAGTGTGCCCTTTGATGACTTAGTTCTTCGACTGATCAACCAGTTTGTTCTTGGCGATCCAAGGCATCATGGCGCGCAGCTGATTACCAACCACTTCGATTGGATGCTCTGCGTTCAGACGACGACGGGCAGTCATTTCTGGATAGTTGGTGCGGCCTTCCAGGATGAAACGCTTGGCGTATTCACCGTTCTGGATGTTACGCAGGCACTCACGCATGCCTTCTCGAGCTTGTTCGGCGATGACGCGCTGACCGGTGACGTATTCACCGTATTCAGCGTTGTTCGAGATCGAGTAGTTCATGTTGGCAATGCCGCCTTCGTACATCAGATCAACGATCAGCTTCAGTTCGTGCAGACACTCGAAGTAGGCCATTTCTGGTGCATAACCGGCTTCGGTCAAAGTTTCGAAACCCATCTTCACGAGTTCAACAGCGCCACCACACAGAACGGCTTGTTCGCCGAACAGATCGGTTTCGGTTTCTTCGCGGAATGACGTTTCGATCACGCCACCCTTGGTGCCGCCATTAGCTGCTGCGTATGACAATGCGATGTCGCGAGCCTTGCCCGACTTGTCCTGGTAAATGGCGATCAGCGATGGTACGCCGCCGCCCTTGAGGTATTCCGAGCGCACGGTGTGGCCAGGACCCTTAGGTGCAACCATGATCACGTCGATGTCGGCGCGTGGCACAACCTGGTTGTAATGCACGTTGAAGCCGTGGGCGAAAGCCAGTGCAGCGCCTGCCTTCATGTTCGGTGCGACATCCTTGTTGTAAACGTCAGGAATGTTTTCGTCCGGCAACAGAATCATTACAACGTCGGCATTCTTAACAGCGGCAGCGATTTCTTCTACCTTCAGACCAGCGGCTTCTGCCTTAGCCCACGATGCACCACCCTTACGCAGGGCAACGGTGACATTGACACCTGAGTCACGCAGATTCTGTGCGTGGGCGTGGCCTTGCGAACCGTAACCAACGATGGTGACCTGCTTACCCTTGATGAGCGACAGATCGGCGTCCTTATCGTAATAAACCTTCATGATGTTCCTTTCGGGAAAAATTCAAAAAATAAAAAATTAAACCTTGAGCATGCGGTCACCGCGACCGATACCCGAGACGCCTGAGCGAACGGTTTCCAGGATGAGCGCCGGGTCGATGGCAGCAATGAACGAATCCAGCTTGTTCGATGTACCGGTAAGCTCGACGACATAAGCCGAGTCGGTTACGTCGATAATGTGACCGCGGAAAATATCGGCCAGACGCTTCATCTCTTCACGATCTTTACCGGTGGCACGGACCTTGATCATGAGCAGTTCGCGCTCTACGTGTGGTGCTTCCGACAAATCGATCACCTTGACCACGTCCACCAGCTTATTCAGCTGCTTGGTGATCTGTTCAACGATATCATCGGTACCGGATGTCACCAGCGTAATACGCGACAACGATGGATCTTCCGTCGGTGCCACGGTTAGCGACTGGATGTTGTAACCACGCGCCGAGAAAAGGCCAGCAACGCGAGATAGCGCACCCGATTCGTTTTCCAGAAGGATGGAAATAATGTGTCTCATCGTGTGCTCCTTACAGGTGATCTTCGGCCAGAACCATGTCGGACAGGCCCTTGCCGGCCGACACCATCGGGAAGACGTTCGCCGTCGGATCGATGATGAAGTCCATGAACACGAGATCGTTCTTGTGCTTGTCGGAGAACGCCAGTTCCAGCGCCGGACCTACATCTTCCGGACGCTCGATGCGCATGCCCACATGACCATAGGCTTCGGCCAGCTTCATGAAGTCTGGCAGCGAAGACATGTACGAGTGCGAATAACGATTCTCGTAGAACATCTCCTGCCACTGACGCACCATACCCAGATAGCCGTTATTCAGGTTGATGATCTTGACGGGCACGTTGTATTGCTTGCAGGTCGAGAGTTCCTGAATACACATCTGGATCGATGCTTCGCCGGTCACACAGGCAACTGTCGCACCCGGGTTGGCATAACGCACACCCATGGCGTACGGCAGGCCAACACCCATAGTGCCCAGACCGCCGGAGTTGATCCAGCGACGTGGCTTATCAAACTTGTAGTACTGCGCCGCAAACATCTGGTGCTGACCCACGTCCGAGGTCACAAAGGCATCGCCCTTGGTGACTTCCCACAGTTTTTCGACCACGGCCTGCGGCATGATCTTTTCAGGGTTCTTGCGATAGTTGAGGCAGTTACGGCCACGCCAATCGGCAATAGTTTCCCACCACTGAGCAACTGCCGCATCCGGCTTGGTGCCAATGGCTTCCAGTTGCTTGATCAGCTCTTCAAGTACATCTGGCACATTACCCACGATAGGTACATCGACCTTAACACGCTTCGAAATCGACGATGGGTCGATATCAATGTGAATGATCTTACGCGGATGCGTTGCGAAATCTTCCGGATTACCAATCACGCGGTCATCAAAACGAGCGCCAATCGCCAACAACACATCACAGTGCTGCATGGCCATGTTGGCTTCGTAGGTGCCGTGCATGCCTGGCATACCCATGTACTGCTTGTCAGTTGCCGGATAGGCACCCAAACCCATCAGGGTATTGGTAATCGGGAAACCGAGATAACGCGCCAGCTTGGTCAGCGGTTCAGCGGCATCGGACAGAATGACACCGCCGCCGGTGTAGATCATTGGGCGTTTGGCTTCGAGCAGCAAATGCGCTGCCTTCTTGATCTGACCTTGATGACCCTTAACCACCGGGTTGTACGAACGGATATTAATGGTATCCGGATAGTCGAATTCGGTTTTGTGCGCCGTTACGTCCTTCGGAATATCGATCAGCACAGGGCCTGGACGGCCGCTGCGGGCGATATGAAAGGCCTTTTTAACGGTCTGAGCCAGATCCTTCACGTCTTTAACGAGGAAGTTGTGCTTGACGCACGGACGCGTAATACCAACGGCGTCACTTTCCTGGAAAGCATCCTGACCAATATAGAAAGTTGGCACCTGACCACTGATCACGACCAGCGGGATCGAATCATAATAAGCCGTTGCAATACCGGTAACGGCATTGGTCAAGCCGGGGCCTGAGGTCACCAGCGCAACGCCAACGCGCTGCGACGAACGGGAATACGCATCGGCGGCGTGAACGGCAGCCTGCTCATGTCGTACCAGTACGTGATGAATTTTATCTTGTTTGAATAGCTCGTCGTAAATGTGAAGCACCGAGCCACCGGGATAGCCGAAAATCGTATCGACGTTTTCAGCTTGCAGACATTTAACAAGAATCTCTGCGCCACTTATTGCTACTGACATACATACCTCCTCGCGAAGATTCACTTCGCCTTGCCCCTATCCGGCACGCGCACCTTGTGAGTGGCTCCGACAACAGGGTTGTGGTTACGGGGAAAACCATGAATGATAGCTAGTGCAGCGCTTTTGGGCAAGACTTGCTAGAATCGCCCCGTTTCTAGCCCTTTCTTTTCTGCCGGAGCGGATTGCTTGGCCACCCCACGCGAACTGGATGCGTTTCTTGCTGATGTCGAGCGCCGAGCCTATAAAACGGCCTGGTTTGCCGTGCATAACGAAGAAAATGCCCTGGATATCGTGCAGGACGCCATGCTCAAACTGGCAGAAAACTATGGCGACCGCCCTGCTGATGAACTGCCAGCGCTGTTTCAGCGGATTTTGCAAAACACCATTCGTGACTTCTACCGGCGGAGCAAGGTGCGCAACCTGTGGACGACGCTCTTTTCTGCGCTGGGTGGCGGCGAAGATGAAGACGACCAGGAAAAGATTGACCGGCTCAGGGCGGCCGATGCCGAACAGGCCGAACGCCCCGAACAGGCACTGGAACAACGCCAAATCCTCAACGATATTGAAGAATCACTGGCAAAACTACCAGCACGTCAACGAGAAGCCTTCCTTCTGCGTTATTGGGAAGGATTAGATACTGCAGAGACTGCCGAAGCCATGGGTTGCTCCCAAGGCAGCGTCAAAACCCACTGTTCACGGGCGACACAAACCCTGGCAGCGGCTCTGAAAGAAAAAGGACATCAGCTATGACCCAAACACCGCAACACCACGAACGCTCGCAAGAAGACCTGCTGGCCAAAACGATGGCTCGCGCACTGGATCAGGGCACCGACATCCTGCCTAGCCGTGTTACCGCTCGTCTGGCTCAAATGCGTGAACAGGCACTAAGCCATCAGAAACAATGGCAAAGCGCACTACAGCTGGCTGGTCAAAGTACCCATCGTGCCATGGGCAGCCTGTTTGGCGATAGCTTTGGCTCTGCAACCGATTGGCGCCGTTGGGCCGCCTCGGCCGGCATTCTGCTGCTCACAGGTGCTTTCATGTTCTGGCAGGCTCAGACGCAGATCGAAGATCTGGCCAATGAAGATAGCGCCCTACTCAGCGAAGTGCTGCCACCTAACGCATTGATTGACAAGGGATTCCAGACATGGCTTTCCAGCGGAACGCCAGCCGAAAAGGACTGATTCTTGTTGTTGTCCTAGCCGCCATCATTGCGGTGCTGGTGGGGTATCCGCGCGTCCGCCCCAACCAGGACACGCCGAGCGGTGTACGCGTTGCAGTAGCGCCGCAACCCGACTGGAAAGACCTCTCTGCAGCACAAAAGACCATCCTCGCGCCGCTACAGGAGGATTGGAACAACATGGAGCGCTTCCGCCGTAAAAAATGGCTGGAAATCGCTACCAAGTACCCGAATCTGAGCGAAACCGAACAAGCGCGTGTTCAAGACCGAATGCAGGCATGGGCTAGCCTCACCCCCGCCCAGCGCCAGGCTGCACGCGAGCGCTTCCGTGAACTCGCCAAACAGACCAATCCCGAAGAACGTGCCGAACTCGCTCAAAAATGGGCGGATTACCAGAATCTCCCGGAAAACGTCCGCGCCCGTCTTGAAGAAGAAGCCCGCGAACTGGAAAAGGCTAACAAGCGTGCTGCGCGCACACCGGCAACGGATGGTAAACCTGTCGCTGTGACCACCAAAGATGGCGCTTTACCCGCTGGCACGGCTGCCAGCTCGCTAGCAACGGCCCCCGGCGCTGTTAAAGTGGTGCCGCCCAAAGCGGCCGCACCGGCTAGCCCGTTAACGTTTGCGCCGACCAAACCGGTTGAAGAAACCCCCACCCCAGCCACCAGCACGGAGCCCTCCGCTAATGAAAGCCGCTGAGCTGGCACCTCTGGGCCGAAGGCTAGGCAGCCTAGTCTATGAAATTCTAGTGGTTCTGGCTCTGGGAATTTTTCTATTTGTACTGCCCCTAGCCGTATTTTCCGGACTAACACAGCACGCACCAGGCCCTGCTCTGCTATGGCTTTATCTATTCTGCCTGTTTGGCACCTACTTTATCTGGTGCTGGCTTCGCGCTGGACAAACGCTGGCCATGAAAACCTGGCGTTTACGTGTTATTGATGCGCAAACTGGTCGATCATTACGTCCACTACAGGCCTTCGTGCGTTACGGCATGGGCTGGATCTGCTGGCCCACCGGCCTGGCCCTGCTCTGGAGTTTTATCGATCCGGACAAACAATTTTTGCACGACCGGATTGCCGGCAGCCGGATCATCCTACTACCGAAGTAATTAGCGCTTCTCGGCCCGCTTAAGCAAGGTTACTGCAGCGCCCATAAATAGAATCATCGGCATAGCGGCAGTAACAAACGGCGACCAGTTGTTAATAGCGCCCAGGCTGGAAACCAGTCCGTTCAACATGTAGAACAATGCGCCAATCATCACGCCAGCAAAAATACGCAGGCTCACACCGCCGACCCGATCATGGCGATAAGCGAACGGTAGTGCCAGCGCCATCATCACGAGGATGGATAGCGGATAGAACACCTTCTTCCAGATCGCAATTACATAGGTTTCGCTACCCAGTCCATTACGCTTGAGATGCTGAATGTAGGTGTACAACTCGTAAATCGACATCAGATGCGGCCGCACCAGCAGCACCTGTAAAACATCCGGCGTAATAGCTGACTGCCAGGCCTTGGTCGCCAATTGCACCTGACGCACGCGCTGACCTTCCAGCACGGTTTCAGAAACGTCATTCAGCATCCATGTGTCTGGCGCCTGAAAAGTGGCCGTCTTGGCATAAGACACACGATCCAAGCTCATGTCTTTCCGGAACTGGTAGATTCGCACCGATTCCAGTCGTCCGTCCGGTCGCAGCGCATTGATATTGGCAAAGGTTTTGTCATCTTTAACCCAGACGCCAGACTGCAGCCCCTGGGTAATGGTGCCGCTCATGGCTTTAACCCGCCACTCCTGCGCTTTCTGCTCGGCCGGCGCTACGACAAACTCTCCTAGCAAAAAAGTCACCAAAACCAATGCCAGACCAACACGCATCAAAGTGGTCAACAACTGGATACTGGATACCCCGGAGACGCGAAGGACATTAATTTCCGAATGTCGTGCCAGGTTTGATAAGGCATACAACGTACCAATTAACACGCAGATCGGCATGAGTTCGTAAATACGACCGGGCTGAATGAGCGCGACGTAAACAATCGCCTGATAAAGCTTATAGCCGCCCTCTCCCAGCTTACCCAGCTCACCCATCAGGTCAAAAAAGGCAAAGAGCACCATAAACGCACCCAGAATCAACAGGGTGGCAAGCAGCACTTCTCGGCCTACGTATTTGCGGTAAATCATTTCAGATCCCCCGCCTTACGACTGATCCGTATGCGACGGCGGGCGCCACGCGTTGTTGCGGTCATGCGGTAATAGAAACCCCAGATCAGCACCGACAACATCAGCAGATGCGGCACAACCAGCCCGACAGCAAAAGGCACGCGTCCCTGGATTACCCAGGCACGAGAGATCGTCATCAGGTTGATGTACACAAAGTACACAAGCAGCGCCAGAATCATATTGGCAGAGCGACCGGCACGTGGGTTCACGTAAGACAGTGGGATTGCCAACAAAGCTAGCATCACGACCATGATGGTGGTCCCCGTACGGGTAACGACATCACCGAGGCTTTCCCGTGTGGGGTTCATCAGCAGCTCACGCGTAGGCGTGCTGTCCTGATGGCGGATGCTGTTTTCAGCCGCATTGGTTTCGACGCGAAACCCGTATTCCTGATAGTCCATCTCACGGAGTTCTGGCGAATTAGGCTTCAATTCGTAGCGATGGCCTTTTTCAAGAACGATGAAACGATCGCCGTTTTCATGCACTTCCTGGCGTCCACGCTCAGCCACCGTGATGCCTAATTTGTCCGGCTGGTTATCGCTGACAAAAATGTTGTGCACGGCGTCGCCGGACTTATCTGTCGATTCGATGAAGAAAATACGCCGACCATCGGAGGATTCCCGAAACACCCCGGGCCGCACCAGCCCCAGCTCGTTCTTATCAGAAACCTGTTTACGGTATTTGAGGCTTTCCCCATGCGCCCAGGGCACCAGCTCCTGAGTCAAAGCGCCAACCACCAGCATGATCGGGATGGAAAAAATCAAAACCGGGCGTATCCAAGCGGTCAGCGGTTGTCCGGCGCTAAACCAGACGGTCATTTCCGAGTCTCGATACCAGCGCGACAGTGTCAGCAGAATCGCCATGAAACACGCCAGCGATAAGAGAATCGGCAAAAAGTTGAAGATGGCAAAGCCAAGCAATGGGCCAACTGCTCCGGCAGAGACCTTGCCAATCGTAGCCTCATTCAGCAGACGCACTAGAAACGTGGTCAACAAAATGACCAGCAAAGCCACCGAGATGGCTACCGCGTTCTGGACGAATTCACGCCGCATGGCGCGCGCAAAGATCATGATCGGAAAGAATGCTTCAAAACGGTGCGGCCTGTACAGAGTGCGGAATTTTGACGAAAAGCAATGCCGGCGGGGATAATCACGGGTTAAAGTTTACAGTGCAAACCCTGCGCAATCTATTTCCTTCCGGAGAACCCGATGAAATTTAGCACAAAAACCGGCGCGCCCCAGTCTTTGAGCACCGACGCCCTTATTCTGGGTGTGTTTGAAACCGGTGCACAACCTGCCGCCACAGCGGCTGTAGACAAGGCCAGCAAGGGTCTGATCGGTCGCCTCCAGAAGCAGGGAGACTTTGAGGGCAAGGCAGGCACCAGTCTGGTGGTTCGCCATCCGGAAGGGCTTAAAGCAACGCGTCTGGTACTTGTAGGCCTGGGCAAAGCTGAAGAACTGAACAGCAAGAGCTGGACTCAGGCAAACCGTACGGCCGTGAACGCTGTTCTGGCCACAACGGCTACCGACGCGATCAATACACTGTGCGCACTCACGGTCAGCGACCTATCTAGCGCCACACAAGTGCGACAGGCAGTTGTACTTGCCGGCGAATGCGCTTATCGCTTCGACAGCTTTAAAACCACGCCTAAGGCAACACCCGTTAAACTGAAATCAGTCTCGCTACTGGTCTCGGAAAAGGCGACCAAGGCCACAACGGATGCCGTTAGCCAGGGTGCCGCCATTGTCGAGGGTATGAATCTGACGCGCGATCTGGGCAACCTGCCCGGCAACATTTGCACGCCGACCTATCTTGCCAACGAAGCCAAGAAACTGGCCAAGACCTATGGTCTGAAGTGCCTGATTCTCGAAAAAGCCGCCATGGAAAAGCTAGGCATGCATTCGCTGCTGGCGGTAGCCAAGGGTTCGGATCAGCCGCCTAAATTTATCGTGCTCGAATACAGTGCCGGCAAGAAAACCGATAAACCTGTGGTGTTAGTTGGCAAAGGCATTACTTTCGACACCGGCGGCATTTCATTAAAGCCTGCCGCCGAAATGGATGAGATGAAATATGACATGTGCGGTGCCGCGAGCGTACTCGGTACCCTGCGTGCGGTTGCCGGCATGAAGCTGCCGATCAACCTGGTTGTCATCGTGCCAACCACCGAAAACATGCCGGGTGGCAGTGCTACCCGCCCGGGCGATATTGTCAGCTCCATGTCGGGTCAGACTATCGAAATTCTGAATACCGATGCCGAAGGCCGTCTGATTCTGTGTGATGCCCTTACCTATGCCGAGCGATTCAAGCCAGCCGCCGTGGTCGATGTCGCTACCCTGACCGGTGCCTGCGTGGTTGCCTTAGGACAAGTGGCTACCGGTCTACTAGGCAATAACGATCCGTTGATCGACGAGCTACGAACTGCCGGTACCGCAACGATGGATCGCGCCTGGCAACTACCCCTATGGGACGACTATCAGGATCTACTCAAGAGCCCATTTGCCGACATGGCCAACATCGGCGGCCGCTGGGGCGGCACCATTACGGCTGCCTGCTTCCTATCGCGCTTTACGAAATCCTATCCTTGGGCTCACCTAGACATCGCAGGCACCGCCTGGATTCAAGGCAAGGACAAGGGTGCCACTGGCCGCCCTGTGCCATTGCTGACACGTTTCCTCATGGCACGAGCCGGCAAAGCCGACTAAAGCCAGGCTGACGCAGTGACCCAGATTGACTGCTACCACGACCAGCCGGATCGCCTGACCCAGGCCGTCCGGTTGGCTGCGCTCGCCTGGGAACGGCGGAAACCGATCACCTTTTTTGTGCCAGATCCGGCACAAGCAGAAGCCTTCGACAAAGCGCTCTGGACGAACGACCCGACGTCGTTTATTCCCCACTGCCACGCCAATAGCGTTGAAGCTGATCGCACACTCATCATCATCACAGATGATTTGAATGCCGTGCGGCAAGACGAGTTGCTGGTCAACCTGGCCAATGAAGTGCCCCCCGGTTTTGCCCGTTACCAACGCCTGTTTGAAATTGTCACTCGGCACGACGCTGATAAAACAACGGCCCGTGATCGGATGGCTTTCTATAAAGATCGTGGCTACCCGATCACTTATCGCAAATCTAATTAATCCCGTTTGAATTGAACACCATGACGCTTGCTAAATCCTTTGAACCCGCCGAAATCGAACGCCGTTGGTACCAGATCTGGGAAGACAGCGGCTACTTCGCCGCCGGGGAGGATGCTGCCAAGGATGAAGCCTTCTGCATTCTGCTACCGCCACCCAATGTGACCGGCACGCTGCACATGGGGCATGGTTTCAATCAGACGCTGATGGATGCACTCACGCGCTATTACCGGATGCGCGGCGCCAACACACTGTGGCAACCGGGCACCGACCACGCCGGCATCGCGACGCAAATCGTTGTCGAACGCCAACTGGAACGCGACGGCATTTCACGCCATGATTTAGGCCGCGAAAAATTTCTGGAAAAAGTCTGGGAATGGAAAGCGTATTCCGGTGGCACGATTACGCAGCAGATGCGCCG
>JBJTFJ010000015.1:0-3390 GCA_046093345.1 Fluviibacter sp.
ATCAATCCATTTGACAGGAATGATCTCGATACGACCCTTGATGGTGTCCGGAATCTCAACCAGATCCTTCACATTCTCATGTGGGATCAAAGCGCGGGTGATACCACCCCGCACTGCCGCCAGCAGCTTTTCTTTCAACCCGCCAATGGCTAGAACTTCACCACGCAGAGTGATCTCACCCGTCATGGCGACATCACAACGTACCGGAATACCGGTAAGCGCCGAGACGATGGCGGTGGTGATGGCGATACCAGCCGACGGACCATCCTTCGGCGTAGCGCCTTCAGGGAAGTGCACGTGCAGATCGGTCTTCTCGAACACATCGTCCTTGATGCCCAGACGACGTGCGCGTGAACGCACCACGGTACGTGCCGCTTCTACCGATTCCTTCATCACATCACCGATGGAACCGGTACGCTGCACAACGCCCTTACCCGGCATGGAAGCGACTTCGATGGTGAGCAGTTCACCACCGACTTCAGTCCAGGCCAGACCTGTAACCTGACCCACCTGGTTTTCTTTTTCTGCCATACCGAAGGAGAAGCGGCGCACACCGAGGAACTTATCGAGGTTCTTTGGCGATACCAGCACACGTGCTGTGGCGGTCTTCTTTTTGAGCAGCAGGGTCTTAACAACCTTGCGGCAGATCTTGGAGAGCTCACGCTCCAGCGAACGCACTCCGGCTTCGCGCGTGTAGTAACGCACGATGTCACGGATGGCAGGTTCGCTCACAGTGATTTCCGTCTTCTTCAGGCCGTTGTTCTTGATCTGCTTAGGCAGCAGATAGCGCATGGCGATGTTGACCTTTTCGTCTTCGGTATAACCCGACAGGCGAATGATCTCCATACGATCCAGCAGCGGACCCGGCAGATTCAGGCTGTTGGCCGTAGCCACAAACATCACATCTGACAAGTCGAAATCAACTTCGACGTAATGGTCTTGAAAGGTGTGATTCTGTTCCGGATCCAGCACTTCCAGCAGGGCCGAAGACGGATCGCCACGGAAGTCCTGCCCCATCTTGTCGACTTCATCGAGCAGGAAGAGCGGATTACGCACACCGACTTTGGTCAGGCTGGTGAGAATCTTGCCCGGCATAGAGCCGATGTAGGTGCGACGGTGACCACGAATTTCGGCTTCATCACGCACACCACCCAGTGCCATACGGACGAACTTGCGGTTCGTCGCTTTAGCGATGGATTGACCCAGCGAGGTTTTACCCACGCCCGGAGGCCCAACCAGACAGAGGATGGGTGCCTTCACCTTGTCGACGCGCTGCTGGACGGCGAGGTATTCGATGATGCGGTCTTTAACACGCTCCAGGCCAAAGTGATCCTGGTTGAGGATCTTCTCGGCACCGGCCAGATCTTTGCTGACGCGGGTCTTTTTCTTCCACGGCAGACCAACCAGCGTGTCAATGAAATTACGCACAACGGTGGCTTCGGCCGACATCGGCGACATGAGCTTGAGTTTCTTCAGTTCGGACTCGGCCTTCTTCAAGGCTTCCTTGCTCATACCGGCGGCTTTGATCTTCTTATCCAGCTCTTCGAGATCAGCGCCCTCTTCACCTTCACCCAGTTCTTTCTGGATGGCTTTAACCTGTTCGTTCAGGTAGTACTCGCGTTGAGACTTTTCCATCTGGCGTTTCACGCGACCACGGATACGCTTTTCTACTTGCAGGATGTCAATTTCAGATTCCAGCTGGCTGAGCAGACGCTCGGTACGCTCGCGCACACCGAGAAGCTCCAGCACTTCCTGCTTCTGCTCCAACTTGAGGGGCAGATGCGCGGCAATGGTGTCGCACAGGCGGCCGGTGTCTTCGATACCCGAGATGGACGAAAGAATTTCTGGCGGAATCTTTTTGTTCAGTTTGATGTACTGATCAAACTGGGCGACCAGCGCACGACGCATGGCTTCGACTTCGTTATCGTCGGTCTGTTCACTTTCAAGCGCAGTGACATTGGCAAAGAACAGATCATCTTGCGCTTCAATGCCATCCACACGCACACGACGCGTGCCTTCCACCAGCACCTTGACGGTACCGTCTGGTAGCTTGAGCAGCTGGAGGATGCTGGCAACGCAACCCACGTTGTAAAGTTGTTCAGGCGCAGGATCATCATCGGCCGCTGATTTCTGAGCGAGCAGCACTACAGACTTACCGGCCTCCATGGCCAGTTCGAGTGCCTTGATTGATTTAGGGCGACCGACGAATAGCGGGATAACCATTTGCGGAAAGACCACGACATCGCGCAGCGGCAGCATCGGTAGACGCGCCTGCTCACCCGGTTGCAGCACGACAGGTTTTTCCTGGGCTTCTGCCTGTGCTTCCTGTGCGGATTCTTCCTGGTCTTCAGGGTTTTCGATTTGTTCGGTCATCACTGTGGCCTTTATGGTTCTGTTCTCTTTCGGGGTGTCCCCAAGAGAATGTTGCACTCAAAGGGATACCTTGCCGCAGTTGGGGGTGATGCCCGCCTTTTCAAGCCGCACCACCCATGCAAATTGCCAAACTAGCTTGCTTGCGCCTGGGCGCCTTCCTGCAATACGTAAAGCGGTTTGCTATCACCGATAATGGCCGCTTCTTCGACCACCACTTTGGCGATATCCGTGCTGCCCGGCAAGTCATACATGGTGTCGAGCAAAGTAGCTTCTACGATAGAGCGCAGACCACGGGCGCCGGTTTTGCGTTCCAGGGCACGCTTGGCGATAGCCTTGAGTGCTTCCGGCCGGAATTCCAGATCCACGCCTTCCATCTGGAAGAGCTTCTGGTATTGCTTGGTGAGCGCGTTCTTTGGTTCGGTAAGAATACGTACCAGCGCTGCATCGTTCAATTCTTCCAGCGTGGCAACAACTGGCAGACGACCGATGAGCTCTGGAATCAGACCGTACTTGATCAGATCTTCCGGTTCTACGGCTTTGAGCAGTGTGGTGATGGCCTTCTCTTCTTTGCCGGTCACTTCGGCACCGAAACCGATGCCGGTTTTTTCCGTACGGTTACGAATGACCTTATCAATGCCTTCAAAGGCGCCACCGCAAATAAACAGGATATTGGTGGTATCAACCTGCACAAAATCCTGGTTCGGGTGCTTACGGCCGCCCTGTGGTGGCACCGAGGCAACCGTACCTTCAATCAGTTTAAGCAGTGCTTGTTGCACGCCCTCACCTGATACGTCACGGGTGATAGAAGGGTTATCCGACTTACGAGAGATCTTGTCGATTTCGTCGATGTAAACGATGCCCTGACGCGCCTTTTCTACATCGTAGTCGCACTTCTGCAAGAGCTTCTGGATGATGTTTTCAACGTCTTCACCCACGTAACCGGCTTCGGTGAGCGTGGTGGCATCGGCCATAACGAATGGCACATCCAGCAAGCGTGCCAGCGTTTGGGCCAGCAGC
>JBJTFJ010000016.1:0-6938 GCA_046093345.1 Fluviibacter sp.
CCACGTTTTGGCCTTGGCGTATATCTCTCCGTGAGAAATTTTCTCTAAGTGTTTCTTTTTTACAACACACTCGCCGTTCACCCAAACATGGGTGACATGTTCTCTGCCTGCGGCATGGATGACATGTGATACCGGGTCGAACACCGGTAAGGTCGCTGTGTTGTCCAGGGCAATCGCGCATAAATCAGCGCGTTTGCCTACGGTAAGGGAACCAATCTGACCCTGCAGCCCCAGTGCCTGTGCGCCGCCCAGTGTTGCCATATATATAAGAGCGTGTGCTGGAAATAGGCTGGGGTCCTGTTCTGAGCCTTTAGCCAGCAAACCGGCTAAGCGGGTTTCCGAAAGCAGATCCAGACGGTTATTGCCGGCAGCGCCATCGGTGCCGATACCTATATTAATGCCGGCTTTGTGTAACGCGGCTGTACGGGCGATACCGGAACCGAGCTTCAAGTTGGCGGCCGGGCAGTGGGCGATGTGCATATTGTTACGCGCCATCAGGGCGATGTCGTTGTCATTAAGCGCAACGGCATGAACGGCCAGTGTTTGCGGGCCAAGGATGCCCAGCCGCTCCAGGCGCTCTAACGGGCGTACGCCATGTTGACGGAGGCTGTCGTCGACCTCGTGCTGGGTTTCATGGAGGTGAATATGGATGCCTAGCCCGGTTTGGGCTGATAGCGTTGCGACCTTTTCGAAGGTGGCATCAGAAACGGTATAGGGGGCGTGTGGCGCCAGCATAAAGCTGAGGCGCGGGTGGTTGCGCAGCGCATCTCTCGTCGCCAGACCCCGGTTCAGGTAATCATCGGCACCTAGACCATAGGCCGTGGGTACCTCGAAGGCCAGAATGCCCAGACTGGCGCGAATACCGGATTGATCCACGGCTTCGGCAGCGGCCTCCGGAAAGAAATACATGTCATTAAAGGTGGTAACACCGGATAACAGCATCTCGGCACAGGCCAGCAAGGTGCCGTCGCGCACCATTTCGGTGCTAACCCAGCGGCTTTCCAGCGGCCATATCCATTCCTCTAGCCAGGTTTTAAGTGGCTGGTCATCGGCAATGCCACGCATCAGGGTCATGCCGGCGTGAGTGTGGGTGTTTACCAGGCCGGGCATTAACACGTGATCCGCAAGATTCTCGACGGTATCGGCCGCGTAGCGCTGGATGGCTGCTTCCCGGGGCAACAGATCGATGATGGCGCCATTATTAATAACCAGGGCGTGATCTTCGAGGACGATTCCCGATGGCTCAACCGGAATAATCCAGCGCGGGCAGATCATCAGGTCTGCGGGGATCGGGATTGGGGTTTGGGTTGGCGAAGGAGCGTAGATAGGCATGTTCTGCATGTTAAACTTGAACAATTTTTCCGGATACCGGTTTCTGGCAGTTTTACTGTCTAAGCACCCGATTTTTACCGGAAAGTTTCTGAACCGTACCATTTTTGCCCAGTCACGAAAGTTTTATGGACAATTTCGCCAAAGAAACACTACCGATTAGCCTCGAAGACGAAATGCGTCGCTCGTACCTTGATTACGCCATGAGCGTGATCGTGGGTCGGGCGCTCCCGGATGTGCGAGACGGTCTCAAGCCGGTGCACCGTCGTGTACTGTTTGCGATGCATGAGCTGAACAACGTCTGGAACAAGGCCTATAAGAATTCGGCCCGTGTGGTTGGTGACGTGATCGGTAAGTACCACCCGCACGGTGATACCGCGGTGTACGACACGATTGTTCGTATGGCTCAGGACTTCTCGCTGCGTTAGATGTTGGTGGACGGCCAGGGTAACTTCGGTTCGGTCGATGGCGATAACGCGGCTGCGATGCGTTATACGGAAGTACGTATGGCCAAAATTGGCCATGAGCTGCTCGCCGATATCGATAAGGAAACCGTTGATTTCGGACCGAACTATGATGGTTCGGAACAGGAGCCGCTGATTCTGCCAGCGCGTATTCCGAACCTGCTGATTAATGGTTCGTCGGGTATTGCCGTGGGTATGGCAACGAATATCCCGCCGCACAACCTGTCGGAAGTGATTGCTGCCTGTCTGGCGCTGCTGGAAAACCCGGATCTGACGATTGATCAGCTGATCGATATCGTTCCGGCACCAGACTTCCCGACGGCCGGCATTATTTACGGTATCTCTGGTGTGCGTGATGGTTACCGTACCGGCCGTGGCCGTGTGGTAATGCGTGCCAAGACGCACTTCGAAGATCTGGACAAGTCGGGTAATCGTCAGTCGATCATCGTTGATGAGCTGCCGTACCAGGTCAACAAACGTACCCTGCTCGAGAAGATTGCCGAGCTGGTGAACGAGAAGAAGATCGAAGGCATTTCGGAAATCCGCGATGAGTCGGATAAATCCGGTATGCGTGTGGTCATCGAGCTGAAGCGTGGCGAGATCCCGGACATCATCTTGAACAACCTGTACAAGATGACGCAGCTCCAAGACACCTTTGGTATGAATATGGTGGCGCTGGTTGATGGCCAGCCACGCCTGCTGAATCTGAAGCAGATGCTGGAATGCTTCCTGGCGCACCGCCGTGAAGTGGTCACGCGCCGTAACGTGTTCGAACTGCGCAAAGCACGTGATCGTGGCCACATCCTCGAAGGTCTGGCAGTTGCACTGTCGAATGTCGATGAAATCATCGCATTGATCAAGGCGGCACCAACACCAGCTGATGCCAAGGTCGGCCTGATGTCGCGCACCTGGAAGAGCCCAGTCGTTGAAGAAATGCTCAAGCGTGCCGCGGCTGAAGCATCGCGCCCTGAGGGTCTGTCGCCAGAATACGGTATGTCGGCCAAGGGTTACCGCATGTCGGATATCCAGGCACAAGCCATTCTGGAACTGCGTCTGCAGCGTCTGACTGGTCTGGAACAAGACAAGATCGTTAGCGAATACCGCGAAGTGATGGAAAAGATTGCCGACCTGATCGACATCCTTTCCAATGCCGCGCGCGTGACTGAAATCATTGCTCAGGAACTGAATGAAGTTCGTGAGCAGTTTGCTATTGGCACGAAAGATAAGCGTCGTTCGGAAATCGTGACCCATACGCAGGATCTGGGTGTGGAAGATCTGATCGCGCCGCAAGACATGGTGGTGACGCTATCGCATACGGGTTACATCAAGAGCCAGCCACTCACCGATTACCGCGCACAGCGTCGTGGCGGTCGTGGCAAACAGGCGGCAGCAATTAAAGACGACGATTTCGTTGAGCACTTGTTCGTAGCCAATACCCACGATTACATCCTGTGCTTCAGCAACCGTGGCCGTTGTTACTGGCTGAAGGTATATGAAGTACCACAGGGTTCGCGCATCTCGCGCGGTAAGCCAATCGTGAACATGTTCCCGCTGGACGAAGGCGAAAAGATCAACGCCATTCTGCCGGTCAAGGAATTTGCCGAAGACCGCTACGTATTTATGGCAACGTCGCAGGGTACCGTGAAGAAGACACCGCTGTCTGATTTCTCGAATCCGCGTAAGGCCGGCATTATTGCCGTGGCCCTGGACGAAAGCGATTACCTGATTGGCGCGCTGCTCACTTCGGGTAGCAACGACATCATGCTCGTGTCGGATGCCGGTAAGGCCGTCTGGTTTGACGAAGAAGATGTACGTCCGATGGGTCGTCCGGCCCGTGGCGTGCGCGGCATGAAGCTGCAGAAGGATCAGAACGTGTTGTCGCTACTGGTGGCTCATGATGATTCCGAAACCGTGCTGGTCGCAACCGAAAATGGTTTCGGTAAGCGCACGGCACTGGCTGACTTCCGTCACTCGGGTCGCGGTACGCAAGGCGTGAAGGCGATTGCTGATAGCGCGCGTAACGGTCGTGTTGTTGCCGCCAAGCTGGTGAGCGATGAAGACGAAATCATGCTGATCACCACCGGTGGCGTGCTGATCCGTACACGCGTTAAAGAAATCCGTGAGCTGGGTCGCGCAACGCAAGGCGTGACGCTCATCTCGCTGGATGACGGCGAAAAGCTGGCTGGCCTGGAAAAGATCGTTGAAACTGACGACGAAGAAGAAAATTAATTCACCGGACTAAATAAGATGCGTCACTGGAATTTTGCTGCAGGTCCCGCCACCATTCCGCTGGCGGTGCTTGAGCAGGTGCGGGAAGAACTGCCCGATTGGCATGGTGCCGGTTGTGGCGTGATGGAAATGAGCCACCGTGGCAAGATCTACACGGGTATCTACGAGCAAGTGATTGCTGATCTGCGCAAGCTGATGGATATCCCGGAAGACTATGCCATCCTGTTCTTGCAGGGCGGTGCCACACTCCAGTTCTCGCAGATTCCGATGAATATTCTGGATGGCGGTTCGGCGGACTATCTCACCACCGGTGCCTGGTCGGAAAAAGCCGTTAAGGCAGGCCAGCGTCTTTATGGCGATGCGATTCGCGAAGCCGGTACTAGTGCTGAGAGTGGCTTTACACGTCTGGTTGATCCAGCATCGATGACGTTGAATCCACAGGCCAAGTACCTGCATTTCTGCAGCAATGAAACTATCGGTGGCGTTGAGGTATTCGACCTCAAGCAATTGGGGGCAGCTGTTCGTCCCGGTGTGCCACTGGTTGCCGATATGTCGTCGAACATTCTGTCGCGTCCAATCAATGTGCGTGATTATGGTCTGATCTACGCGGGTGCTCAGAAGAACATTGGTCCGGCAGGTGTGACGCTCGTTATCGTGCGCAAGGATCTACTGGGCAAAGCTTCGAAAGCGATTCCGGCTCTGATGGATTACGCCGAGCAGGAAAAGAATACTTCCATGCTCAATACGCCACCAACCTTTGGTATCTACATGTCAGGGCTGGTATTTCAGTGGCTGCTCAAGCAGGGTGGGTTGCCGGCGATTGCCAAGATCAATCAGGCTAAGGCCGAGCTGCTCTACAAAACCATCGACGGTAGCGGCGGCTTCTATACCAACGGCATCGCGACCGATTGCCGTTCGTGGATGAACGTACCATTTACGCTGAAAGACAAAGCGCTCGATTCGATCTTCCTGGAAGAATCGGATAAGGCAGGTCTGCTGGCACTTAAGGGTCACAAACTGGTCGGCGGTATGCGCGCCTCGATCTACAACGCCATGCCGATGGAGGGCGTACAGGCGCTAGTGACCTTCATGAACGACTTCATGCGTCGCCACGGCTAATTTATTTATTCACCGGCAGTCAGCAAGGAGAAGGTGATGTCATCAGATAAGAATTCGGGGCAGACGATCCAGGAAGCGCTGGCTGTGGTTCGCCAGCAGATTGATGGCATTGATGGCACGTTGCTGGAGCTGCTGAACCGCCGTGCGCAATGTGCCCGCGAAGTTGGTGAGATCAAAGCCCGTTTTGGCGATGATGGTTTTATCTATCGACCGGAACGCGAAGCGCAGGTGCTGCGTCGGCTGCAGGAGTTGAATCAGGGGCCATTGGCTGACGAAACCATTACTCGGTTGTTCCGTGAAGTGATGTCGGCCTGTCTGGCGCTGGAACAACCGATTGGTGTGGCCTTCTTGGGCCCACTCGGTACGTTCTCTGAATCAGCGGCGGTCAAACAATTTGGCCATGCTGTGCGCTTGCTGCCACAGGCATCCATCGATGATGTCTTCCGTGAGGTCGAAGCAGGGCATGCCGATTATGCCGTGGTGCCCGTCGAGAACTCGACTGAAGGTGCCATTGGCCGTACGCTAGATCTCTTGTTAGGTACCTCGCTCAAGATCTGTGGCGAAGTAGTGGTGCGTATCCACCAGAACCTGTTGTCACGCGCATCGGGTCTGGGTGAGATCAAGCAGGTGCTGTCGCATGCCCAGTCGCTGGCCCAGTGCCATGAATGGTTGAATCGCAATCTGCCGGAAGTGCCACGTATCCCTGTTGCCAGTAATGCGGAAGCGGCTCGTCGTGCGGCAGAAGACCCAAGCATTGCAGCCATTGCCGGTGAGGCAGCCGCTGAGCGTTATCAGCTGCCGCATCTTGCCAGCAATATTGAAGACGAACCCAATAACACCACGCGTTTTCTGGTGCTTGGTCGCTTTGCAGCGGGCGTATCGGGTCATGATAAAACCTCGTTGATTCTATCCACGCCTAATCGCACCGGTGCCCTGCAAACATTGCTGGCGCCATTGGCGCAGGCGGGTGTGTCGATGACCCGCTTAGAATCTCGTCCGGCACGTCATGCGCTTTGGGAATACGTTTTCTTTGTCGATATCGAAGGCCACGCCGACGCAGAGCCGGTAAAGGGTGCCTTGGAGAAGCTGGCGGCAGATGCGGCCTACCTCAAGGTGCTAGGCTCTTATCCGATTGCTGTTTACTAATATCGAATCCACGCTATGACGCTGCTCGACCACGCTTTATCGAACATCAAGAAGATTGCGCCTTACCAGCCAGGCAAACCCATTACCGAAGTTGCGCGTGAGCTGGGCTTGCCGGTTGAATCGATTATTAAACTGGCCTCCAATGAAAACCCGTTGGGTATGAGCCCTAAGGCGCGCGCTGCTGTTCAGGATGCGATTGATGGCCTGGCGCGTTACCCGGATGACTTTGAACTGAAGGCTGCGTTGGCGAAACACAACGGTGTGGAAGCTACGCAGATCGTTCTGGGCAATGGCTCTAATGATGTGCTGGAACTGATTGCCCAGGTATTTCTGGCGCCGGGTCGTTCAGCCGTGTTTTCAGCGCATGCCTTTGCGGTGTATCCATTGGCCACGATGGGTGTGGGCGGGGAATGCATTGCCGCAGCAGCGAAAGACTTTGCGCATGATCTGCCGGCGATGCGTGCCGCCGTGCGTGAAGACACGCGCATTGTGTGGGTCGCCAACCCGAATAATCCGACGGGCACCTTTCTTCCCTATGACAAATTAAAGGCGTTTATCGCCAGTTTGCCGCGCGACATTATCGTGGTGCTGGATGAAGCCTATAACGAATATCTGGCGCCGGAGCATCGTGTTGATACCACCGAATGGCTC
>JBJTFJ010000017.1:0-2800 GCA_046093345.1 Fluviibacter sp.
TGGCTGAGTAGGTAATCTTCGTAGTTACCCTGGAAGTCGACGACGGTGTGATCTGCCTTGATGTCGATGATGCGTGTTGCCAGAGATGACACAAATTCGCGGTCATGCGAAATAAAGATCAGCGTACCTTTGAATAGATCCAGTGCCGTGTTCAGCGATTCGATCGATTCCATATCCAGGTGATTGGAAGGTTCATCCATCAGCATGATGTTTGAATGCAAGAGCATCATGCGACCGAACATCATGCGGCCCTGTTCGCCACCGGAGATGACGCGGACAGGCTTCTTTACGTCATCACCCGAGAACAACAGACGGCCTAGCGTCCCGCGGATCAGGGTTTCTACATCAGAGCCTTCGTAACCACCGGCGCGAACATAGCCCGAAATCCAGTCAGTGAGATTTTCATCTGAGTCGAAATCGGCCGCGTGATCCTGCGCGAAGTAACCAATTTTGGCCTTTTCGGTCCACTTGATGGTGCCGGATGTAGGCGTCAGTTCACCTTGCAGCAGTTTGAGCAACGTGGTTTTACCAACGCCGTTTTCACCAATGATGGCGATCTTTTCACCGGCATTGACGGTGAGCGATAGATTCTTGAACAGCGGTTCGTTGTCCGGATAGGCGAAACCGAGGTTTTCGATTTCAACCGCCTGACGGTGCAGCTTGTCCTTGTCGTCGTATTCGAAGCGAATCCACGGGTACTGGCGTGAGGATGGCTTCACGTCTTCCGGCTTCAGCTTGTCGATCAGCTTCATACGGCTGGTAGCCTGTTTGGCCTTCGAGGCGTTGGCCGAGAATCGGCGGACGAAGGTTTGCAGTTCGGCGATACGCTCTTTTGCCTTGGCGTTGGCATTGGCCTGGCGCTCTCGGGCCTGGGTCGATGCTTCCATGAAGTCATCGTAGTTGCCGGCGTAGGTGGTGATCTTGCCGTAGTCCAGATCGGCCATGTGCGTGCACACCTGATTCAGGAAGTGACGGTCATGGGAGATGATGATCATGGTGGCGTTGCGCTCGTTGAGCACGTCTTCCAGCCAGCGGATGGTGTTGATGTCCAGGTTATTGGTTGGTTCATCCAGCAGCAGAATATCCGGATTGGCAAACAGCGCCTGTGCTAGCAACACGCGCAGCTTCCAGCCTGGAGCGACTTCGCGCATTGGGCCATTGTGCTTATCGGTGGGGATGCCCACGCCAAGCAGCAGTTCGCCGGCACGGGCTTCGGCGGTATAGCCGTCGTATTCACCGAACTTTACTTCGAGGTCGGCAGCCTTCATGTAGTCGTCTTCGGTGGCTTCCGGATTGGCGTAAATGGCGTCGCGTTCCTGCATGCAGGCCCACATTTCTTCGTGGCCCTGCAGTACCACGTCGAGTACGCGTTGATCTTCATACGCAAACTGGTCCTGGCGCAGATAGGCCATGCGTTCGTTGACATCTTTGGTGACGTTGCCAGCGGTTGATTCGAGTGCGCCGCACAGGATCTTCATAAAGGTCGATTTACCGGCGCCATTGGCGCCGATCAGGCCGTACCGATAGCCTTCGCCGAATTTAACCGAAACGTTTTCGAAGAGGGGTTTGGCCCCGAACTGCATGGTGATGTTGTTTGCGACGAGCATGGAAAATCCAGAAAAGCGTTGCGGCCAGCATTGCTGACCGCTAAGACAATGTTTTTAAAGACGACATTCTACCAGTGGGTACGCTGCAACGCAGCGCCGGCGTGCGGTGCTTCGGGTAAACTTGTCGCATGGTTCCTAATCTGACAACGGCGTTGGCCGGCCCCCTCCATGCACTGGAACAGTGCTTTCTGGATCAGACCACCGCGATTGAGCGGTGGTTTCGTTGTGCCTGGCAGGATCACACGCCCCCGTTTTATGCGTCGGTGGATCTGCGTAACGCCGGTTACAAGCTGGCGCCTGTGGATACCAACCTCTTTCCGGGCGGCTTCAATAATCTGAATCCGGCGTTTTATCCGCTATGTATTCAGGCGATTCAAACCGCTATTGAGAAATACTGTCCGGATGCGCGCAACATGCTGCTGATTCCGGAAAACCACACCCGGAACCAGTTCTACCTGAAAAATGTTGCAACACTCGCTGGCGTTTTGCGGCAGGCGGGTTTGACAGTGCGCCTGGGTTCGGTGTCGCCGGAGGTGACGATGCCCGTTACGCTGGAACTGGATGATGGCCAATCGCTCCATCTCGAACCGCTGCAGCTCAATAACGGTCGCTGGGGTGTGGCAGGTTTCGACCCCTGCATGGTGTTGCTCAACAATGATCTCTCGGCTGGTGTGCCGGATATTCTGCAGGCGCCTACGGGTCAGACGCTGATTCCGCCGGTACATGCTGGCTGGCATGTGCGCCGTAAGAGCCAGCACTTTGCGGCCTATGGCCGCGTTGCGACTGATTTTGCCGCGTTGGTTGGTATCGATACATGGCGTATCAATCCCTACTTTTCGACATGCGAAGACATTAACTTCCATGAACGTGTGGGCGAAGACTGCCTGGCAGCGCGCGTAGACGAACTGCTTAACCGGATTCGTCAAAAATATCGTGAGTACGACATCCAGGCCGATCCGTACGTGGTGGTGAAGGCCGATGCCGGCACCTACGGTATGGGTGTGATGACGGTGCGCGATGCCAGCGAAGTGATCGGGCTTAACCGCAAACAGCGCAACAAGATGAGCGTGATCAAGGAAGGCATGGAAGTGTCGTCCGTGATTATTCAGGAAGGCGTGCCCACGCTGGAAACAATCCGTGACGCTGTGGCCGAGCCGGTGGTCTACATGATGGATCGCTTTGTGGTGGGTGGT
>JBJTFJ010000018.1:0-3694 GCA_046093345.1 Fluviibacter sp.
TGGCATGGATATGCAGGCAGATCGCCTGGCTGATGTTATCGGCAATCCACGTATGCACTTCTTCGAGGGTGACATCACCATCAATAAAGAGTGGGTCGAGTACCACGTTCGCAAATGCGACGTGATTCTGCCGCTGGTCGCTATTGCTACCCCGGCTACTTACGTACAGCAACCGCTGCGCGTATTCGAACTGGATTTCGAAGCCAACCTGCCGATCGTTCGCTCTGCTGTTAAGTACGGCAAGCACCTGGTCTTCCCATCGACGTCGGAAGTCTATGGCATGTGTAGCGACAGCGAATTCGACCCTGAGAACTCGCAACTATCGTACGGCCCGATCAACAAGCCACGCTGGATCTACGCTTGCGCCAAGCAGCTGATGGATCGCGTGATCGCTGGTTACGGCCAGCAAGAAGGCCTGCGTTATACCCTGTTCCGTCCATTCAACTGGATCGGCCCAGGCCTGGATAGCATCCACACCCCGAAGGAAGGCTCTTCGCGCGTGGTATCGCAATTCCTTGGCCACATCGTTCGTGGCGAACCAATCAGCCTGGTCGATGGCGGTACGCAAAAGCGTGCATTCACCTACATTGACGATGGTATCGACGCTCTGGTGCGCATCATCGCCAACAAGGACGATATCGCCAACGGCAAGATCTACAACATCGGCAACCCGGTGAACAACTACTCGGTGCGCGAACTCGCCACCATGATGCTAGACACCGCTGCGAAGATCCCTGAATACGCGTCAACCGCCAAAGATGTGAAGCTGGTTGAAACAACTTCGGGCGCATACTACGGCAAGGGTTATCAGGACGTTCAGAACCGCGTTCCAAAAATCACCAACACCATGGAAGACCTGGGTTGGAAGCCAACCGTCAGCATGAACGACGCGATCAGCAAGATTTTTGAAGCCTATCGCGGTGATGTTGCACTGGCTCGCCAGCTGGTCGACTGACCCCGTTTAACCTGTCGTTAAAAAAATCGGAGCGAACGGGATCGCCTCCCGCTTGGCCTGCTATGTCAAGAATTACGCTCAAAGTTGATGTCGATACACTGCGCGGCACCCTGGAAGGGGTGCCCGCGTTGCAGCGTATGCTCGACCAACACCAGGCACGCGCCACCTTTTTGTTCAGCCTCGGCCCTGACAATACCGGCCGTGCGCTGCGTCGCGTCTTCCGCCCCGGCTTTCTGAAGAAGGTCTCGCGCACCTCGGTTGTTGAGCACTACGGCCTCAAGACCCTGTCTTATGGTGTGCTGCTGCCCGGCCCTGATATTGGCAAAAAAGCCGCCGCTGAAATGCGCGCTATTGCCGCTGCTGGCCATGAGTGCGGTATCCATACCTGGGACCACGTCGAATGGCATGACCAGGTACGCACCCGCGATGCCGCCTGGACATTGCAGCGCATGCAGCAAAGCTATGATCGCTTTGGCGAAGTGTTTGGCCACGCACCTGCCACGCACGGTGCTGCTGGTTGGCAAATGAACGAAACGGCCATCCGCCAACTCGATGACTGGGGTATGCAATACGCCTCTGATGGTCGTGGGGCGGCGCCTTATTTCATGAGCATTCAAGGACAGCCCTGCAAACATATGCAGCTCCCTACCACCCTGCCAACGCTGGACGAAATTCTCGGTGTCGACGGCCTCACAGTAGATAACGTGCACGAACATCTGCTTGGCCTCACCGACCCCAATCGCCACGGCCCGCGTGACCACGTGTTTACGCTGCACGCCGAACTGGAAGGCCAGAAGCTGGCACCGATCTTCGATCGTCTGCTCAAAGGCTGGCTGCAACAAGGCCATACGCTGGGCACCATGGGGGATTATCACGCTACGCTCACCCACCAGATGCTGCCGATCCATCCTTTTGTCTGGGGCGAGATCTCCGGCCGCTCGGGCGAACTGATTGTTGATTTGCCCACTGTCTAAAACTGAATACCAGGAGTCTGGATATGGCCCTAGAACTTAATAAGAAGGTCCCCAACTTCAGCGCCCCGGCCACCGGAGGCGACTTTAAACTCTCAGCGTTGGCCGGTAAAACCCTGGTGCTGTATTTCTACCCTAAAGACAGCACCCCGGGCTGCACGACTGAGGCACAACAATTTAGCGCCCTTAACGATGACTTCGCTAAAGCCAACGCCGTTATCGTGGGCGTATCGCGTGATAGTCTCAAATCGCACGACAACTTCATCGCCAAGCAGAATATTCCCTACAGCCTGATTTCAGATGCGGACGAAGCCGTGTGCGAATTATTCAGTGTCATGAAGCTGAAAAATATGTATGGCAAACAGGTGCGCGGCATTGAACGCAGTACCTTTGTAATTGATGCCAAGGGCAAACTAATCCAGGAATGGCGGGGCGTAAAAGTGCCCGGCCATGCAGCCGAAGTACTGGCTTTTGTGCAAGCTCTAGGCTAATCTGACCCTGTAAAAGCGGTTCGGTCTCTGACCGGATCAACGTGGTTCCACTGACTCATAAGCGAGATCTCGATGGCCCCCCGCAAACCTGCAGCCTCCGCTACTGCCACTAAACTGTTTGTTCTGGATACCAACGTGCTGATGCACGATCCAACCAGCCTGTTCCGCTTCGAAGAGCACGATGTCTACGTGCCGATGATGACGCTGGAAGAACTGGATAACAACAAGAAGGGCATGTCGGAAATTGCCCGCAATGCCCGCCAGGTAACCCGCACACTTGATGATCTGGTATCGCATGCAGGCGAACATATCGAGCAAGGCATTCCGCTTGCCGAGCCATCGAAGGGTTTAGCCACAGGCCGTCTGTTCCTGCAGACCGAAGCCATCAACACCCCGCTGCCACCCTCGCTGCCCTCATCCAAATACGACAACCAGATCCTAGGTGTCATTCTTTTCCTGCAACTCAAGTTTCCGGGCCGCGCCGTTATTCTGGTGTCCAAAGACATCAACATGCGTATCAAGGCACGTGCACTTGGCCTGCTGGCAGAAGACTACTTTAACGACAAAGTTCTTGAAGACACCGACCTGTTGTACGCAGGTTCGAGCGAGTTGCCCGCGAACTTCTGGGAAACGCATGGCACCGGGATGGAATCCTGGAAGAAAGACACCAAAACCGGCTACCGCATCAGCGGCCCACTCTGCCGGGACTTTCTGCTCAACGAATTTGTCTACGACCTTAACGACCCGCCCTTCGAGGCCATCGTTCGCGAGGTCAACGGCAAATCAGCCGTACTGGAAACGCTGGTCGACTACACGCATCAGAAGCATGCGGTCTGGGGCATTAACGCCCGTAACCGTGAGCAGAACTTTGCCCTCAACCTGCTGATGGATCCAGAGATCGATTTCGTCTCCCTCCTCGGCCAGGCCGGTACCGGTAAGACCCTGCTCACCCTGGCTGCCGCTCTGACCCAGGTGCTGGATCAGAAGCGTTACTCAGAAATCATCATGACCCGCGTTACCGTGCCGGTAGGTGAAGACATTGGCTTCCTGCCCGGTACCGAAGAAGAGAAGATGACCCCGTGGATGGGCGCACTTGAGGACAACCTCGACGTACTGAACAAGAATGAAGACGAAGGCGGTGGTGCCTATGGTGGCGAATGGGGCCGTGCAGCAACGCGGGACCTGATCCGCTCCCGAATCAAGGTCAAGAGCCTCAACTTCATGCGCGGCCGCACCTTCATCCAGAAATTCCTGATCATCGACGAAGCACAGAACCT
>JBJTFJ010000019.1:0-4075 GCA_046093345.1 Fluviibacter sp.
GTTCAACGACAATACGGTTGAGCGTGGCTTGTTCTATCAGGCCTTGAACGTCGTTCTCGAAGTCTTGCTTGATGATGAGTTGGCGCTGGAAGACTATGAAGTTAATTTCCGGCGGATGTTTGGCAACGACCGTATGGATGCTGTTCTAGGGTCTATCGATGGCAGTGTCCGTTTTTACGGGTTAACACCCACGAGCACCAAACTCGAAGGTCTGGATCGTCACCACCGTTTGCTGGATAGCTACAAAAAACTTCATCAGGCTCGCGTCGCTAAAACGAGAGCGGTTAACTGAAGTAGTCCACCATGTCGGCCATAAAAATCCTTAGCCTCATCCCGCCGATGACGCAGCTGAATACACCGTATCCCTCTACGGCGTATTTAACGGGTTTTTTGCGTTCGCGTGGTTTCAATGCAGTCCAGGAAGATCTGGCGCTGGAACTTGTGCTGAAGTTTTTTACCGCTGCTGGTTTGGCTGATATCAAAGCAGCGGCATTGGTACAACCAGAAGAATTTCGCAGTGCCAGCGTAAATTATTACCTGGATTATTTCGATCGTTATCAACGTACCATTGAGCCGACTATTGCATTTCTGCAGGGCAGGGATGGCACGCTGAGTCACCGTATTGCCAGTCGTGGATTTTTGCCTGAAGGCCCCCGATTTAGTGCGCTCGATGCTTACGATGATGATTCCGGTGATCCCCTTGGTTGGGCCTTCGGCGCCATGGGAACTTACGACCGCGCGCGGCATTATGCAACGCTCTATCTTAACGATCTTGCTGATGTGCTCAAACATGCCGTTGACGAGCGTTTCGAGTTCGTTCGATATGCAGAGTCTCTGGCGGGTAGTCAGCCGACTTTTGAGCCATTGGCAAAGGCGCTCACGGCAAATCAAACGCTAGTCGATCAATACCTGCATTCGCTGACGCTGCAGGCCTTAGAACGGCATAAGCCTGGTCTGGTACTTCTGTCGGTGCCATTCCCCGGTAATGTTTATGCAGCGTTCCGCATTGCGCAGAGTATTAAAGCGGTATCGCCCGGCACCAGAATCGTGCTCGGTGGCGGTTTTGTTAATACCGAACTGCGCGAGCTCACCGATCCACGTGTATTCGACTTTGTGGATTACATCACTCTGGATGCCGGCGAACGACCCCTATTGGCATTGATTGAACACCTGCAGGGTGAACGTCCTCGTGAACGCCTTGTTCGCACATACTGTCGTTCTGACGCGGGTCAGGTGCAAATGATGAACTGGCTAGAGCCGGATATTCCATTTGAAGAAACCGGCACGCCAACCTGGGATGGGTTACCGCTCGATCGCTATCTTTCCCTGTTAGATATGCTCAATCCCATGCATCGTTTATGGAGTGATGGGCGCTGGAATAAGCTCACCATTGCCCATGGTTGCTACTGGAAGAAATGCAGTTTTTGCGATGTCAGTCTGGATTACATCTCCCGCTATGAGACTGCCTCGGCTGAGTTGCTGGTCGATCGCATCGAACAGATTATTGCCGAAACAGGGCAAACAGGTTTTCACTTTGTGGATGAAGCTGCACCGCCCAAAATTCTGAAAGCATTGGCTGAAGAGTTAATTCGCAGAAACGTACAGATCTCCTGGTGGGGAAACATCCGTTTTGAAAAAACCTTCACCCCGGAACTGGCTGAACTATTGGCAGACAGTGGTTGCATTGCCATGTCTGGTGGCCTTGAAGTGGCCTCGGATCGTTTGCTAAAGCTCATGCAAAAGGGCGTATCAGTCGAGCAAGTGGCGCAGGTCACCCGTGGCTTTGCCGATGCGGGCATCCTGGTGCACGCCTATCTTATGTACGGGTTCCCAACACAGACAGTGCAGGATACGATTGATGCGCTGGAGTATGTGCGTCAGCTATTTGAGAACGGCTGTATCCAGAGCGGCTTCTTTCACCGCTTTACCTGTACGGTGCATTCGCCGGTGGGGATTGAACCGGAGGCTTATGGGATTAGGTTACAGCCATTGCCACCAATTAGCTTCGCAAAAAATGATGTGGCGTTTGTAGACCCAACCGGTGTGGATCATGATCTGTTGGGACAGGGGCTCAAAAAGGCCATATATAACTTCATGCATGGCATCGGCCTGGATGAAGACATTAGAAGCTGGTTTGAATTACCCAAAGGTCAGTTGCCTAAACCAACTGTACCCTGTCAGAAGATTGCCAGGGCATTGGGATTTATCTGACTACTTCCTGATGTCGCGGGCAGCTCACTAGATGGTCGTTGACCATGCCTGCAGCCTGCATAAAGGCATAACAGATCGTTGGACCAACAAATTTAAATCCAAGCTTTTTTAGGGCTTTGCTCATGGCAACTGCTTGCGGGGTGCTTGCGGGTACTTCGCCCATATTGACCCAGTGGTTCTGAATCGGCGTGTTGTCGACAAATTGCCAGAGAGTGTCACTGAAAGACTGTCCCGATTCTTTGATAGCCAGAAAGGCTTTTGCATTCTGGATCGTCGCAGCAACTTTGGCGCGGTTACGGATGATGCCGTGGTCTGCAAGTAGGGCGGCTACTTTGACTTCATCGTAACCAGCGATGATCTCAGGCTGAAAGCCATCAAAAACCCGACGATAGTGCTCACGCTTTTTTAGCACGGTTGACCATGAGAGCCCGGCCTGGGCACCTTCAAGAATCAGCAATTCGAAAAGGGCACGCTCGTCTCTTAACGGCACACCCCATTCTTCATCATGGTACTGGCGATACAGATCAAAGCCCGTGCACCATGGGCAAACCGAATCACCGTTACTTGAGCTCTTCGGCATAGCTTTCAGGGTCAAAGCCGACCAGTAGTTTCTTTCCCGTATCCAGTACAGGGCGTTTGATCATGCTGGGGTACTGGATCATCAGGTGGTGGGCTTTGGCGCCATCCACATCGGCACGTTCCTCATCGGTGATCTTTTTCCACATCAGGCCACGTGTGTTTAGGAGCTTTTCCCAACCGGCGCGTTTGATCCAATCGGGCAGATGCGATTCGGCCACGCCTGCCTTTTTGTAATCAACGAAGGTGTAGGCAACGCCATTGGCTTCGAGCCAGGCAAAGGCTTTCTTCATGGTGTCGCAGTTTTTAATGCCATAAACCGTGATCATGGTTATTTCCTGAGTTTGGCAAACGCATTGGCCATGGCGTTGTTCATGGGGGCTGCTTGCTGGCGCGGCGCCTTATGCGGTGCATTGTCACGGGGGCGTTGCTGGTGACGATTGCTGCTGGGTGCGTCATGACGTTCGCGTGGTGGTGCGGCTTCATCGCTCAAGCGCATGGTTAAAGCGATGCGTTTACGCGGTAGATCAACTTCCAGGACCTTAACGCGTACAACCTGGCCTGCTTTAACAACTTCGTGCGGATCTTTGACAAAGGTGTTCGATAGGGCGGAGATATGCACTAGGCCATCCTGGTGAACGCCGATATCCACAAAGGCGCCAAAGGCGGCAACGTTAGTGACAACGCCTTCAAGCATCATGCCAGGGACTAGATCCTTAACTTCCTCCACACCATCAGCAAAGCTGGCTGTACGGAATTCAGGGCGTGGGTCTCGACCCGGTTTTTCCAGTTCCTTGAAAATATCCTGCACGGTGGGTAGGCCAAAGCGCTCGTCAGTATATTTGGCAGCGCTCAGTGAACGTAGAACGCTGTTGTTGCCCATGATGGATTTGATGGGTTGCTTCAGATCCGAAATCATCTTCTCGACGACGGGGTAGGCTTCTGGGTGAACCGACGACGCATCGAGTGGGTTTTCGCCATCACGAATGCGTAAGAAGCCAGCCGCTTGTTCGAAGGTCTTATCGCCGAGGCGAGGCACCTTAAGCAACTCCTGGCGGGTCTTGAAAGCGCCATGGGCATCACGGTAGCTGACGATATTGCCGGCCAGGTTGCTGTTCAGTCCGGAGATGCGGGTCAGTAATGGGGCAGAAGCCGTGTTGACGTCTACACCTACCGCGTTAACGCAATCTTCGACCACGGCATCCAGGCTGCGAGCAAGTTTGAGCTGGGATACATCATGCTGGTATTGGCCGACACCAATCGATTTAGGTTCAATCTTCACCAGTTC
>JBJTFJ010000020.1:0-24273 GCA_046093345.1 Fluviibacter sp.
CCCACAGAAAGGCAATGGTGACTCCCAGCCACTTATGCCAGCCAACCACCTGGATGCGATCTGGTCCGACTGGGATTTCGCTGATGCTTATCCCCAGAAAATAGACAGCGATAATCAGCCAAGCCATCAGCCAATGTAGAGCAATAGCTGGGCGGGTATAACGAGCGATGTTGTGGGGGATATTTTCAGACATAAGGCTGCTTGCATTGAAGATTAGTAGGTTGCCCCTTTATTATGAGCGGATTGTTCGAGCAATGTGAAATCAACATTCAAATTTTATGAGCGAAGACTTGCCTTCGACCCCGATTGTTGGGCGTTTTGCGCCATCGCCCACGGGGCCGCTGCATTTCGGCTCTTTGGTGGCCGCAGTGGCCAGTTATCTGGAAACTGCTGGCGGGCAGTGGTTGTTGCGCATTGAAGATGTTGATCGACCCCGTGCCGTGGCCGGTATGGCAGAACAGCAGATGGACGTGCTGCGTGCCTACGGCTTTTCCTGGGATGGAATGATCGTTTGTCAGTCAGAGCGCGAGCCTGTTTATCAGCAAGCACTGCAAAAGCTAATCACGGCAGGTCGGGCTTATCCCTGTGTCTGCACGCGTAGCCAGTTGGCAAATCATGCAGATACGCGGATTGGTGTAGATGGTGCACGCATTTATCCGGGCACCTGCAGCGCTTGGCAACCCGGAGATACGGTGCCGGCAGGTGCGGCCTGGCGTTTCCGGGTGGGTGGGTTGGATGCGCCTGAATGGTCTTTTGAAGATCGTATTCAGGGTGCAGTGACCCAGCAACTAGCGAGAGATGTCGGTGATTTTGTACTGCAGCGAGCGGATGGCTGTACCACTTATCAATTGGCCGTAGTGGTAGACGATCTGGCTCAAGGCATGAATCAGGTGGTGCGCGGCGCTGATTTGATCGACTCTACTACTCGCCAATTGGCGCTCATTAATGCCTTGGGGGGGCGCGCACCAAGTTATGCGCACGTGCCAGTGGCCGTCAATAATGCCGGGGAAAAACTCTCAAAGCAGACGCTTGCCAAGGGCTTGCCTATACTGGATGAACGGGCGCGGGTAACCGCCTTGTTGGCAGCCCTCAATTTTCTGGGGCAAGATCCACCCCAGGCTTTAGGGTCTGCACCGCAGGCGGAGGTCTGGGCGTGGGCAAAGTCCGAATGGTCTTTGGCGCGGGTTCCTACTAAACGCCACTTGCCTCTGCCCGCATGGACGGGAGCCTAATAATTGTCGGCGTAGCGCGTTAAGCTCAGCAGCCTGAAAATCAATCGGGCACTAATCACTCGCAGGGCTCGGTGAACCCCTGATTTTTTTGCCCAATCGCTGGCGTTAATTTTGTTGCAACTCATTTGGATCTCTCTGTCCAGTTGCTGACCCAGCTCGCTACAGAATGTGGGGTTGCGAATAATTAGATTGGCTTCGCGGGCAACCAGCAGTGAAAACGGATCTAGATTGGCAGACCCCAGCGTTGCCCAGTCGCCATCTATGACGCCCACTTTGGCATGCATCAGTCCGGGTTGGTATTCGTAAATATGAACGCCAGCAGCAAGTAGTCGGTGATAGAGCGACTGCGATGCGTAATGCTGGAGTCGGTATTCGATGCGCCCCTGTAGCATCAGATCAACACGAACGCCACGTCGAGCCGCATCCAGAAGTGCATTGAGAATGTTACGGCTTGGGATAAAGTAGGCCATCGCCAGAGTTATGCGATCTTTGGCGGATTGAATGCCCTCGATATAAGCCTGCTCAATGCTGCGTCGATGCATGAGATTGTCGCGAAGCAGAAGGCCGCAATCGATTTGGCCGGCGGGTGCGGCGTCCAGCGGTGTCGGCAGCGGGCGGGCGTCATGGCGAAAGAATGGGCGCCGTGACAAGGTTAACCATTGGCGATCCATCGTCCGTGCAATCTGCTGGATGATCAAGCCTTCAATCATCAATGCAAAATCAAGACGTGTTGCCGCCGTGTTGCCCGTGGCGTCATCAATAATGTTGATACCGCCCAGGAAAGCTGTGCGACCATCGATCAGTGCCATTTTTCGATGCATGCGCCTTAGGCGCGTACGCTTGCGTGAGAGCAGGTGCCGCCAAAGCTCTTGCTCGGGGCGGAAGATGCGCACCTGTACGCCAGCTTTGAGCAAACGGGGAAGATGGTGCGTGTTGATGTTGCGTGCGCCGAAACCGTCAACGACCAGTCTCACATCTACACCCCGTTGGGCAGCATCACATAAAGCCGTGGTCGTTGCGTTGCCAATCTTGTCGTCGGCATACAGATAGGTTTCAAGCCGTATGGTGTGTTGTGCAGCAGATATTGCGGCGAGCAATGCCGGAAAGTACATGTCGCCATTGCACAACAGGCGCAGCTGGTTGCCACCGGTGATTACGGGTGCGGAATTCAGTGCATTGAGCAGCCGGCCGCCAATACGCATGTTAGTCCGTGAGTGCAAGCTCACAACGGAGCGCGGCGTGATCAGAAATTTTTGACCAGCCTGCACCGTAGTGCACATCGGCGCGAACGGCTTTCAGGCCACGGATGTAGATCCGATCCAGCCGTAGCATGGGCATAGCAACTGGAAAGCTACGTGCAGGTTTGCCTGAGAGTGTGTCAAATACTTCGACCATGTCGAGGCGCCGAGCCAGATGTTCACTGGCATGATTGCGCCAGTCGTTGAAGTCGCCGGCGATAATGAGCGGCTGATCATGCGGCACGAGCCGATCAATTTCTTCAGCCAAAGCAGCCATTTGCCATTTGCGTGATCGCGCCAGCAGCGATAGATGCGCGCAAACACAGTGCACCATCTGCCCCTGCCAGGCGATCTGCGTGTGCAGCAGACCACGTCGTTCAAAACTAAGGTGCGTTACATCCTGGTTGTGACTTCGCTCGATCGGATAGCGCGACAGGATGGCATTGCCGTGATGGCCGTGGTCGTACAACACGTTCTGGCCATAACTGGCATGCCAGACTGTTTCCGCCAGAAACTCATGTTGTGGTTGTTCTGGCCAGTTGTCGTGCTTGAGGGCGTGCTGCTGGTGCAGTCCTTGTACCTCTTGTAGAAACACCAGATCCGGATTTAGATGGCGCAGGCGATCTCGCAGATCGTGAACCGTTAGACGGCGATTGAACTGCGAGAACCCTTTGTGGATATTGTAGGTAACCAGCGACAGCGTATCGGACATGGTGTGCCCATCGGCCGGAAAGGCCGTTAGGAAACCTCGAGCATGCGTTCCATGGCCAGCTTGGCCGCGGCTGTCTGGCTTTCCGGTACGCGGATTGCATTCACGACATGGCCGGCCACCAGATTCTCGAGCGTCCAGGCAAGGTGCTGCGGATCAATGCGTTGCATCGTCGAACACATACATACCGTTGGCGACATGAACTGAACGATCTTGCCCTCTGGTGCGACTTCGCGCGCTAGACGCTCAACCAGGTTCAGTTCGGTGCCTACGAGCCAGCGTGTGCCGGTAGGTGCTTCCTTGATGATCTTGACGATATATTCAGTTGAGCCAATGTAATCCGATGCCGCGCACACTTCGAATGAGCACTCGGGGTGCGATATCACTTTGCCCTCGGGGTGCTTGGCACGGAAAGCCTCGATGTGTGAAGGCTGGAACATCTGGTGGACAGAGCAGTGTCCCTTCCAGAGCAGAATTTTTGCGTTGCGGATCTGCTCCTGCGTCAGGCCGCCACGCGGCTGGTCCGGATCCCAGACCACCATTTCATCAAGTGGGATGCCACGCTGATGGCCCGTCCAGCGACCCAGGTGCTGGTCGGGAAAGAACAGGATTTTCGGCCGACGTTCAAGCGCCCAGTCCAGAATAACCGGGGCGTTTGATGAGGTGCAGACGATGCCGCCCCGATCTCCGCAAAAAGCCTTGAGATCGGCCGCCGAGTTAATGTAGGTAATCGGTGTGACTTGGTTGGCGGGGTCTTCGCCCAGCGCGGCCGTGAGCTCACGCCAGCAGCGTTCCACCTTGGTCAGGTTAGCCATGTCTGCCATGGAGCAGCCGGCAGCCAGATCCGGCAGAATCGCCGTCTGATTGGGCTTGGTCATCATGTCGGCAACTTCCGCCATGAAGTGTACGCCGCAGAAAACGATATATTCGGCATCTGTCTGGCTGGCCAGCCGCGACAGCTTGAGCGAGTCACCGGTCAGATCGGCATGCTGGTAGACATCAGCACGTTGGTAGTGGTGGCACAGCAAAACGGCGCGAGCGCCTAATTGTTTGCGGGCGGTGTGAATGCGTTCCTGGCAGGCCTCGTCTGTGAGGTCGCGGTAATCGTCAAATGACAGCATGCTCGACGTCCTTAGCCCTGATACCAGGGGAGGCCGTGGAAACGCCAGCCACCCAGATTGCCGCGGTGGTTGTTGGCATCCTTGTCACCTTCGAAGCCTTCCAGAATGTTGTAGGCCGCTATAAAGCCCGCGTCTAGGGCTGCAGTGGCGGCGCTGCGCGAGCGGACACCGCTGCGGCAGAGAAACAGAATCGTGGCATCGCGTGGCACCTGGCGTTGTAGCTCGCTGATGAACTGCAGGTTGCGCGACATTTCCGGATATTGCACCCAGTCAATTTCGATTGCGCCGGGTACTCGGCCGACCCAATCCCATTCGGCGCGGGTGCGGACATCTACGAGAATGGTACCAGGGGCTTCCTGGAGCAGCGTTAGTGCTTCCTGCGGCGTCACGTCGCCACTGTAGTTGAAGCCCTGTTGTTCGGCACGCTGGCGCGCCTGGGTCAGAATATCGTTGATTCGGCTCATGATGATTCTTTTGTTATGCGGTAATAGGGCAGCCGCGGAGGCTGCACGATTGACGATAGAATGCTGTTCAAGTGGCGAGTATACGCGGCCGCCGCAGCAAGCGGAATCTATGCGGCCCGCTCGGGCTGTTTACCTGGAGATCACCATGTCCTTAGGACATCACCACGCAGGTCACGCGCACGATCAGAGTGCGCTGATTGATGCGTTAACCGGCGCCCATGGCAATGCCGAGGCTAATCGTCTGGTGCGCCGGTCGGTCAATGTCAGCATGGGGGTCAATATCGGCCTCTCTATATTGCAGATCATCGTCGGTTGGTTTTCCCATTCTCACAGTCTTTTAGTAGATGGATTCCATTCGTTTTCCGATTTGCTGTCGGACTTCCTCGTGCTTTTTGTAGCCCGGCACAGCGCTCGGGCAGCGGATGATAGTCACCCGTATGGGCACGCTCGCCTTGAAACGCTGGCCACGCTGATTCTCGGATTGATGTTACTTGCTATCGGTGGTGGGTTTCTATATTCCGCAGCGGATCGAGCCATGAGCGTTGAAGAAGCCGCGCCGGTTGAGATGATGGCGTTGTACGTGGCCTTATTGGCACTTGTATCAAAAGAGTGGCTGTTTCGTTACATGCTGCGGGTGGCTCAGAAGGCCAACTCCGCCATGTTGGTAGCGAATGCCTGGCACTCTCGCTCTGATGCTGCGTCGTCGCTGGTTGTAGCGATTGGTATTGGTGGGAGCCTGATGGGGTTTGTATATGCAGACCTATTGGCGGCAGCGATTGTTGGTGCGCTGATCGTCAAAATGGGTTGGCAGTTTTCTTATCGTGCCCTTGAAGAGCTCATTGATAAAGGCGCAAATGCAGAAGAAATTGATGCGATTCGCCATGTGATCGACGATACGCCGGGCGTAATCGGCCTGCATGACCTGAGAACGCGCCGCATGGCTGACCGCATTCTGGTGGATGCCCATGTGCTCGTATCCCCCCGGATCAGTGTTTCAGAAGGGCACCGTATTGCCGAGATGGTGCGCCGCCGTGTACGGGAGCGGTGCCCGGAAGTGATCGACATGCTGGTTCATATCGATCCGGAGGATGATCTTGTTGCCGATGAAACCATTTATCAGGACGCGCTGGATCGTACGACGTTGGCGGCGTGGCTCGAACAGGCGGCTGAACGTGTTTGGGGTGCGCATACAGCCTGGGCGCCTGAGCGAGTTCAATTGCATTATCTGAACGGACAGGTCGAGGTAGAGATCATGCTGCCACCGGCGCCAGGTATAGATCCTGAACCAGCCGTCATTGAGCAGGGGGTGAGAGAGTTGCAGGCCGCAGCGGAGAAAGAAAAGCTGCCACTGGATACCTGGGTAGTTTATCGTCGCTTAAGTGCTTGATCGTTGCGCGCACCTTAATGGTGCGCATTTGTTTGGTGCGTACAGCTCCATTTTGCACCAAATCGGTGCGGTTTAGGGCGCCTGATTATTTACCGGCTAATGAAAGCTGCGCCAAAAGCGCGCTTTCTTCAGCCGGTTGTCGTATCATTGTTGGCACAGATCCTGCTCTGTAAGCGGGGCGAAGGTTTTTTATTGTTTCTATGTGTGTAGGCCGCCCCGCGCGGCCGCTTTTAGGAGATGGCTGTTATGGCTACAGTGCAAGACGTCCTGAAGATGGTTAAGGACAACGACGTTAAATACATCGATTTCCGTTTCACCGATACTCGCGGTAAAGAGCAGCACGTTGGCGTACCGGTCAGCCAGTTCGATGCGGACAAATTTGAAGAAGGTCAGGCTTTTGACGGTTCGTCGATCGCCGGCTGGAAGGGCATTCAAGCCTCTGACATGCTGCTGATTCCGGATCCGGCATCGGCCTACATCGACCCGTTCTACGACGAAGTCACCCTGGTGCTGACTTGTGACGTTGTTGAGCCTACCGATGGTAAGGGCTACGACCGTGACCCACGTTCGATCGCCAAGCGTGCCGAAGCCTACCTGAAGAGCTCGGGTATTGGTGACACCGCATTCTTTGGTCCAGAACCAGAATTCTTCATTTTCGACTCGGTTGAATGGAAGACCGACATGTCGGGCACTTTCGTTAAGATCTTCTCGGAAGAAGCAGCCTGGTCGTCGGATGCCAAGATTGAAGGCGGCAATACCGGCCACCGTCCGGGTGTTAAGGGTGGTTACTTCCCTGTTGCTCCGGTTGATAGCTTCAATGACATTCGTACAGCGATGTGTAATGCACTGGAAGCCTGTGGCGTTTCGGTTGAAGTACATCACCACGAAGTGGCTACCGCTGGTCAGAATGAAATCGGCACCAAGTTCGACACCCTGGTGCGTCGTGCCGATAAGACCCAAGTACTGAAGTACTGCGTACTGAACGTTGCACATCAGTATGGCAAGACCGCTACATTTATGCCAAAGCCAATCGTTGGTGACAATGGTTCGGGTATGCACGTACACCAGTCGATCTGGAAAGACGGCAAGAACCTCTTCGCAGGCGACCAGTATGCTGGTCTGTCGGAAATGGCTCTGTACTACATCGGCGGCATCATCAAGCACGCTAAGGCACTGAACGCCATTACCAACCCAGGTACGAACTCGTACAAGCGTCTGGTTCCTCACTACGAAGCACCAGTGAAGCTGGCTTACTCGGCCAAGAACCGTTCGGCTTCGATCCGTATTCCATTCGTGGCTTCGACCAAGGCGCGCCGTATCGAAACCCGTTTCCCGGATCCGATTGCTAACCCTTACCTGGCATTCTCTGCATTGATGATGGCCGGTCTGGATGGTATTCAGAACAAGATTCACCCAGGCGATCCAGCCGACAAGAATCTGTACGATCTGCCACCAGAAGAAGATGCATTGATCCCAACCGTGTGTGCCAGCCTGGATGAAGCGCTGGAAGCACTGAAGGCTGACCACGAGTTCCTGACCCGTGGTGGTGTCTTCTCGAAGGATTGGATCGATTCGTACATCGACCTGAAGATGGAAGAAGTTAACAAGGTTCGTATGACTACGCACCCAGTTGAGTTCGAACTGTACTACTCGTGCTAATCGACCTCGAGTAATTTTGCAGAGCCACTAAAGGCGAACGCAAGCAAAGAGGGACGGTTCGCCGTCCCTCTTTTGTTTTCAGCGCACGTATAAACGGGTTAGCCCATGAACGCCAAACAGTCAGTGATGACTCCAATCAAGTATGCCGGCCTGGAGCTTTTGTCTTCGGCGGCTGTTGTGCTTGATAGGTCCCAGCATATTGTTTACCTGAATCCGGCAGCAGAGAATCTGCTGCGTATCAGTCAGCGTGCTGCACTTGGTCGTGATCTGTTTCAGGTGATTGGTGTCACCCCCGAGCTGGTCAGCGCGATCATGAAGTCGCTGAGCAATAAGTGGGGATATAGCGGCCAGAATATCCAGATCGAACGCGGTGAGGAGGTGCTGCATGTCGACTGCACAGTCACACCGCTAGACGACGAAGAAGGGGGGTTGCTTATTGAAATGCGCCCCGTTGATGAGCAGCTACGTGCACGCCGCGAAGAACGGCTTATCGAGTTACAGCTGCGTCACCGCGAGCTGATGCGCAATCTGGCGCATGAAATTAAAAACCCGCTGGGGGGTATTCGTGGCGCGGCACAGCTGCTTGAACATGAGTTGCCTAACCCCTCGCTGCGAGAATACACGCAGGTCATCATCAAAGAAGCTGACCGGCTGCAGGATTTAATGCAACGGCTGTTGCAGCCGCATCAGGGCATGCAACCGGCACCCACCAATATTCATGAAATTCTGGAGCGTGTGCGTAGTCTAATTCTCGCGGAGTTTCCAAAAACGCTGACGGTGCGTCGAGATTACGACACCAGTTTGCCGGATCTGACGGCCGACCGGGAGCAGATGATTCAGGCTGTACTGAATATTGCGCGCAATGCGGCGCAGGCGATGTCAGGCAACGGACAGATAACCTTACGCACACGGGCGGTAAGACAGGTGACGCTCCTGAAACATCGCTGGAAGTTAGCGATTGAGTTGCAGGTGATCGATAATGGCCCGGGTATCCCACGAGCCATTCTGGAACGTATGTTCTATCCTCTGGTCTCCGGTCGCGAAGGTGGAACCGGATTGGGATTGACGATTGCCCAGAGCTTTATCCAGCAACATCAGGGCACGATTGAGTGTGAGAGCCGCCCAGGCCATACACAATTCATTATCCGTTTGCCGGTGGTTTAAACGATAGAATGAAAGCCATGCAAGGTTTTCGTGAAAACCGGCACAGTATTTGCTCTGTATCTGGAGACAAAAATAGGATTAGCGGAGGCGATGGCCTGGCTAGTCTCTCCTGGAGATAGAACACATGAAGTCCGTATGGATTGTTGATGATGACCAGTCGATTCGCTGGGTGCTGGAAAAGGCACTGGGGCGTGCTGGTATTTCACAACGTAGTTTTGATCATGCCAATGATGTGATTAATGCGCTGGACGCAGGAGATCCGCCGCCACAAGTGCTGATTTCTGATATCCGGATGCCGGGCCCCTCGGGTCTGGATCTTCTGGCACGGATCAAAACCCTGCTGCCTGAGTTGCCCGTCATCATCATGACGGCCTACTCGGATCTGGAAAGCGCAGTTGCCGCTTTTCAAGGTGGCGCTTTTGAATACCTGGCAAAACCATTTGATATCGATCAGGCATTAGCGCTGATACAACGCGCGATGGCGCAGTCTGCCAAACCCGTGCCCGCAATGAGTGACGCCGAGGGTGGTGTGCCGGAAATTCAAGGCCATGCCCCTGCTATGCAGGAAGTGTTTCGGGCGATCGGCAGATTATCGAACTCGAGCGCTACCGTGTTGATTACCGGTGAGTCTGGTTCAGGCAAAGAATTGGTTGCCAGGGCGCTACATCGTCATAGTCCGCGAGCCAATAAGCCTTTTATTGCGATCAATACCGCGGCAATTCCTAAAGATCTGCTTGAATCCGAATTGTTTGGACATGAGCGTGGTGCCTTTACCGGTGCCGCGACCCAGCGCCGTGGCCGTTTCGAGGAAGCAGATGGTGGCACCCTGTTTCTGGATGAAATCGGGGACATGCCTGCCGAGCTGCAGACGCGTCTGTTGCGGGTGCTATCAGATGGGCATTATTACCGCGTTGGCGGCCATCAATCGATCAAGTCAAACGTTCGGGTGATCGCCGCAACGCATCAGAATCTTGAAGAGCGTGTGCGTCAGGGGTTGTTTCGCGAGGATCTGTTCCATCGCCTCAACGTAATTCGTTTGCGCCTGCCTTCGCTCAAAGAGCGCCGGGAAGATATTCCTGATCTGGCAGAGCATTTTCTGGCGCGCAGTGCCAAAGAACTGGGTGGCGAGCCAAAACAATTAACGCCAGCAGCCATGGCGTATCTGACTTCTTTGCCTTTTCCGGGGAACGTGCGTCAACTAGAAAATCTATGTCACTGGCTTACCGTGATGGCGCCGGGTCAAACGGTTGACCTAAACGATTTGCCCCCAGAGTTAAGGCAAGAGCAGGCTTTGGCTGCTCAACCGGATGCAGAACCGGTGTTTTCAAGTCCGAAAGTGCTGTTGCCTCTTGGTGGCTCGGGTGGTGACTGGACTGAGGCCCTGGCTGAGGCAGTGGATAACCTGTTGGTCAATGCCGGAAATGAACCCGAGGATGTTGATGGCATTCACGAGCGGCTGATGCAAGCCTTTGAACGTACGCTAATACAGCGTGCCTTGCTACATACCGGAGGTAGACGCATCGAAGCAGCGCAGCTGTTGGGCATTGGGCGTAATACAATTACGCGCAAAATCCAGGAACTGAAGCTCGATGAACAACCCGCAGCTAAACCAACCACGATTAAAGATCACGCGATTTGATTCGTGTGATTCGACTAATCGATTATTGCTGACTGCGGCGGAAGCCGGGGCGCCTTCGGGCTCGGTATTTATTGCTCGAGAGCAATTAGCGGGTCGTGGTCGACGTGGCCGCGAATGGTTGGCGGTACCGGGCGAAAGCCTGACATTCTCATTGCTTTGGGTCTTTGAGCCTGACCCGGCCCGGTTGACCGGTTTGCCACTCGTGGTGGGGTTATCTGTCGTTCGCGCATTGTCTGCGTTACCACTAAGGCCTGTGAGTGACGTTCAATTAGGCCTCAAGTGGCCGAATGATCTATTGCTTGCTCGTTCAGACAAGACCTACGCCAAAGTAGGTGGCGTGCTTGTTGAATCTGCGTTACGCACAAGTGCCAATGGGCGTAAAGAATTGGCCGTCGTCATAGGGATTGGTTTGAATTGTGGAGGCAGCACCGCAATCAAGACTCAGGTGCTAGACCAGCAGGTAGGATCGCTTACCGAGCTTTGGCTTGATGCTGTGCCATCTGAGCAGATGTTGGATGCAGTGCTAGACCAATTGATTGTCGATTTGTCATTGTTCGCAGAACAAGGATTTGCAGCGTTTTGTGATGCATGGAATGCCGTCGATCTCTGGCGGAACCGGCAAGTAAAAATTTGTGAACAGGACCAGGTGCTGCATGAAGGCTATTGTCGCGGTGTTGATTCCGATGGCGGGCTTTGTATCGAAACGCTATCAGGCATAAAGAGAATTGTTTCGGGCGATGTCAGCCTGCGCAAGGTATAGTCCCGCAATGCATTTACTACTGGATTTCGGTAATTCACGTCTTAAATGGGCGATCACTTCGAGCGTTCATTCAGCGGGTACCCGTCTATCGCAAAAAGGCGCTATATCCTATGAAGATACAGCGCTCTCTGCATGGGCTTTAGTGCTGCAGGCTGCGTCCATTGAAGAAGTGTGGTTTGCCAGTGTCGTCGCCCCGGAACTGGAAGCGAAAGTTTTGATGCGGCTGCCCGCGCTGAATTCGGCGCCAAAACGATTTCAGGTTACAGGCCAGGCGGGGACGCTACACAACCTGTACGGAACCCCTGAGACGCTTGGTGTCGATCGGTGGGCAGTGGCTATTGGCGCGTGGGGGCTGGTCAAACAGCCTTGTCTGGTCGTGAGCGCCGGTACGGCGACCACCATAGACCTGATTGAGGCATCTGGGTTGGGTGAGGCAGATTATCGAGGGGGATTAATCTTGCCTGGTCTGGATTTAATGTTGGAATCGTTGCACCAACGTACTGCACGATTGCCTGCAGCGAAGGGGCATTATTGTGTCGCACCGGCAGTTGCGAATAATACAGATGATGCAATGACTAGCGGTGCGATGGACGCAACCTGCGGTGCAATTGAACGTATGGCGCGGCGGCTGGGCGAGGGTGCGCCGTGCTTAATCACTGGTGGGAACGCAGGCCGTGTACAAGCCGCGTTGGGCCGCAAAGCTCAGGTCGTGGAAGAACTGGTGCTTGAGGGTCTGGCGATCCATGCGCTGAATCAGCATTAACTATATTGAGTCTTTTCTGATGGATCCTATAAATAACAAAAAAATGCCACCCAAGGCGCCGGGTAATTTTAGAGCCGTGGTGGTTGAAGAATTGCTCGCCTTCTGGTCGTTTCTCTTGAGCAACTGGTTGTATATTTTGCCGGGTTTGCTCTTGGCGCTGGCTTTGATATACATCGTTCGTCCGATGCCGCCTAAATCTCTGACGATTGCAACGGGGCAATATCATTCCACAGCCGATGTGGTTGGGCATCGCTACCGCGAATTTTTCCTGCAGCATGGTGTTGACTTACAGTTGATTGAGTCTAAAGGCGCAGAAGAGAACCTGAGCTTGCTGGCAGAAGGCAAGGTCGATGCCGTGTTTTCTCAGGGGGGGATGAACTTACCCGAGGAGGCGCGTCATTTTGAATCTCTGGGATCGGTGGTTTATCAACCGCTCTGGCTGTTTCATTATCAGGCAGAGAGTGTCGATCCGGATCTCAATAAATTCTTGCAGGGCAAGCGGGTATCAATCAACATCCCGGGAAGTAGCACCCGTGCCATGGTTCAACAGCTGTTAAAAGCCCAGGGCGTCAACGCAGACTCTGCTAACTTCCTGGCGATGGGCACGAAAGATTCAGTCGCCGCATTCAAAGAGCACAAGATTGACGCAATCTTTCTATTGGGTGCCATGGCATCTAAAAACGTTCAGGAGATTGCCCAATATCCGGGCGTGCAAATTTACAGTTTTCCACTAGCTACAGCTTATGCCAAGCGCTTCCAGTACCTGGATCCGGTAACGTTGCCGGCGGGTACATTCAATCTACATCCCATCGTGCCTAAGCAAGATGTACAGATGATCGCAACGACTCTGGATATTCTGACAACGGATAAGATGCATCCAGCTTTACAGCTGCTATTCATGGAAGCGACGATAGATTTCGAGCGCAAGCGGGTTTCCTATTTTTCTCCCGGGAAATTTCCAACGTACATGGATACGAGAATTCCCGAGAGCGATGTGGCGCGGCGTTTTTTCAAGGAAGGCTCCCCGTTTCTCTGGGGCTATGTCCCATTCTGGGTGGCTAGCTTGTTTGATGAAGTCTGGTTCTATCTCATCGCCATTGGCGCTATCGTTATTCCGGTGATTGGATTCTGGCCTAGCTATCGTAAAACACACGCCGTACTGAGCATCGAGTCCTGTTATGACGAGCTACGATTGATAGAGAACGAAATATCGATAGCCCGGCAGGAAGCCGGTGGCGTTAAAGCAGAAATGCTCTATCGTATTGACCAGCTTAAAGACAAAGTCCGGGAGCTCTGGGTGCCTACCGGTAATCGTAGCGCGTACTATGATTTGCGGGCTGCGATTAATATCGTGCGCGAAGATATTGTGGCAGAACTATCTGAGCAGGAAAAAGCTGTACATTAATCAGGCAAGCTCAATAAGTGGCAGCGTGGCTATATGGCCACGCAGCGCTTTACGTGCAGATTGATGCGCTGGGTAAATGGATTCAACAACCGCCCAGAAGCGGGGGCTGTGATTCATTTCCTTGAGGTGTGCCAGCTCATGCACGATTACATAGTCCACTAGGTCACGCGGTAAATGAACGAGCCGCCAGTTCAGACGAATATGACCATGGCTAGTACAGCTTCCCCAACGTGTTCGCGCCTGGGAGAGGGATAGGGCTGAGATGCGTACCCCCATGCGCGGCGCTAATTCGTTGATGCGCGACTCGAAATGTGTCAGCGCCTCCTGACGTAACCATTGAACAAGAGATTTATGACTGCGTGCCGTATTGTTAGGATCCGGGCTGTACAACAGCACTGTGTTTTCCAGATGCTCAATTCTTGAGCGCCGTGCGGTGTGGTGAATTGCCTTTACAGCATGTGGTACGCCAAAGATTGGTAGCGGTATGTCGCCATGAATCGACCAGCTGCCATTCAATCGTTCGGAGCGCCACTCGTCCAGTTTCTGAATCACCCAGGACTCGTGCGTCAGGATGAGAGACTCGGATTGGCGTAACGACAAGTTCATCGGGCCAAGGACGCGTAGACCACGATGGTCAATAGTCATGCTCAGCCTGCGACGGGGGCTACGCTTGATCGTGTAGGGAACGATGCGGTCTGACAGGGTGACGCTATGTTCCTGCTCGCTCGGTTTGGGATCAGTGCCGAACAGGAGGAAGTTCACGCATGGCCTCTCTGATCCAGGTTTCTACCCGTTCGTTTAGTTCGCTGTCTGTTAGCCCAGCCGGATCAATAGCCGGACCGAAACGCACGGTGATTGTGCCGGGTTTTTTTATAAACGCATTCCTGGGCCAGAGTTCGCCCGCATTGTGTGCGACAGGGATAACGGATGCGCCAGTGCGCACCGCCAGCCGTGCGCCGCCTGCTTTGAATTTGCCCATTTTCCCAGGGGCGACACGTGTCCCTTCAGGAAAAATGATGATAGATAATCCCTGAGCAAGACGTTTTTGTCCTTGGGTCACAATTTTTTCTAGGGCGGCTTTGCCAGCGCTACGATCAATCCAGATCATGCGCAGGCCCCAAAGTGCCCAGCCAAAGAAAGGGATAGCAAGCAATTCCCGTTTGAGTACAAAAATAGCCGGTGGTGTCCAGATCTGAAGGGCGATGGTTTCCCAGGCAGATTGGTGTTTGGCGAGATAAATCGCGGGCGCTGCGCTGATGTTTTCACGGCCTTCAATTTGGCAACGTATTCCCAGAACTAGTTCGCACATAGCCATAAAACCGTAGCGCCACATCTGACAAATGGCATAACAGCTTTTAAAGCGGGCGGCTTCCGGTAAGACATAGGCGCACAGAACTAGGGTGCCGCAGAACACCGTCCAGCCAGCAAGGATGAGCGTAAACAGCGCAGAGCGTAGTGCAATCACAGAGGCGGCTTAGTCTTTTTTCGATGACTTGCCGAGCAGTGTGTCGACAGCGGCCGCCAGATTGAGGTGAACTGTGGTGCCTTCAGGCAAGCCGCCATCGGCAACAGTTTTTTCACCTTTGCCCGTACGAACCAGTAAGGGCGTGCAACCTGCCGCACTACCTGCCTGCAGATCGCGTAGTGAATCTCCGATCGTAGGCACACCTCTCAAGTCGATGTTGTAAACCTTGGCAATTCGTTCGAACATGCCGAACTTCGGTTTACGGCAATCGCAGTTTTCATCCGCTGTGTGTGGGCAATAGAAAATCGCATCAACGCGCCCGCCAACCGCGGCCAGGCACTTGTGCATTTTCTCGTGCATCGCATTGAGCGTATCCATATCAAACAGGCCACGCCCGATGCCGGACTGGTTGGTTGCTACCACAACGCGGTACCCGGCCTGATTCAGGCGAGCGATGGCTTCTAGGCTACCCTCGATCGGCTTCCATTCAGCAGGCGACTTGATGTACAGCGCCGAGTCGACGTTAATGACGCCGTCACGATCGAGAATAATCAGCTTCATGATGCGTCCATTCAAACTGCCAGGCGGGCGATGTCCGCCACTGCGTTCATCTGGTCAGACAATGTCTTGAGCAGCGCTAGGCGGTTCTGGCGCACCTTAGCATCTTCTGCCATCACCATCACATCTTCGAAGAATGCATCCACGCTGGCACGAACCTGGGCGAGTGCCATCAGTGCATCGGTATAGGCTTCAACGCGCATCGCATCGGCAACGGTCGGGGCAAGCGCAGTCACCTGATCGAATAGCGCCTTTTCCTGGGCTTCTGTCATGAGCGAGGCGCTTGGTGCGCCCAGCGCCGCGACATCATCGACTTTCTTGAGCAGGTTGCCGATACGTTTGTTGGCCGCAGCCAGGGCCAGCGCATCCGGCTGCGCCGAGAACTCGCGCACGGCAGCCAGTTTGGCCGGTACCCGGTCAATCCGAGCCGGGTTGATGCCGAGAACGGCTTCCACTACATCCTGTGGCTCGCCCTGATCCTTGAGCAGGTTGCGCAGACGATCAGTAATAAAAGCCATCAGGCCCGGCGCAAAATCATCTTGCAGCGTGCCAGCAGGGAATGTGCCGGCTGACCATTGAATCAGTTGTGGCAACTCTAGTGGCAGTTGGCGTTCCATCAAAAGACGCAGGACACCCAGCGCCGCGCGGCGGAGACCGAAGGGGTCGCGGTCGCCGGTGGGTTTTTCGCCGATGCCGAAGAAGGCTACCAGCGTGTCCAGCTTATCAGCCAGGGCCACGGCGCAACCCACGTCGTTGCTTGGTAGATCATCACCAGCAAAGCGTGGGCGATAGTGATCGGCAATCGCTTCGGCAACATCGTTTGCTTCGCCATCATGCTTGGCGTAGTAGCGCCCCATGATGCCTTGGAGTTCCGGGAATTCGCCGACCATGTCCGTCACGAGGTCAGCTTTAGCCAGTTCGGCGGCGCGCGCCACATGCGTGGTGTCAGCGCCGATGGCGTTGCCAATCTGCGTAGCCAGATTCTGTACGCGGAGCAGTCGATCCAGTTGTGTGCCGAGCTTGTTGTGATACACCACGTTGCCCAGCTTGGCGATACGGGATGCCAGCGGTTCTTTGCGATCCTGTGTAAAGAAGAAACGGGCATCCGACAGACGTGGGCGGACTACGCGTTGGTTACCACCGATGATGTGCTTCGGATCAGCCACCGCCATGTTCGACACAATCAGGAACTGATTACGCAGCTTGCCTGAGCCATCGAGCAGCGGGAAATATTTCTGGTTCTGCTGCATGGTCAGAATCAGACATTCTTGTGGAACCTCGAGGAACTCCGGCTCGAACTCGCCTACGTAAATCACCGGCCATTCAACCAACGCGGTCACTTCGTCGAGTAGGCCTTCGGCCTGGTTGATTTGTGCACCCAGAGCTTGGGCCTTAGCGGCGAGCTGGGCGCCGATGGTGCCGCGACGTTCGGCGTAATCCGCTACAACCTTGCCTTCGTTGCGCAGGGTTTCAGCATAATCATTAGCGCTCGGGATCGTGATCAGACCCTTCGAAAGGAAGCGGTGCCCCAGCGTCTGTTGACGCGACTGTAGGCCAAGTACTTCACCCGGCACCAATTGATCGCCATGTAGCTGAATCAGGCCGTGTACCGGACGAACGAACTGCACGTCCGAATCACCCCAGCGCATCATCTTCGGAATAGGCAGCTTCTTAAGCGCATCGGCCACGACACCGCTCAACACGTCCGCCAACTGCGCACCCTTCACCTGCATCGTGTAGAAGAAGGTTTCAGATTTGCCGTCTAGGCGTTTCGTGAACTTCGGCAGTTCGCTGGCAGCAATGCCCTTAGCTTCGAGTTTCTTGAGCAAGGCGGGTGATGGATTGCCGTCGGCACCCAGAGCAACACTGACTGGCATCAGTTTTTCTTCGACTTCCTGGTCTGGCGCTAGCGATAGTACGTCTGGAATTAGCACGGCTAGACGACGAGGCGTAGCAAACCACTGGTAGGCCACGTTATCGGCGACCAGTTTTTTCTGAACCAGGCCAGCAAAAACACCGGCCGAGAATACTTCACCAAAACGGGCGAGTGCCTTCGGTGGCAGTTCTTCAGTCAGTAGTTCAACGAGTAGGGGAGCATGTTTGGCCTGGCTCATCACACGGCCTCCTTCTTGATCGGGGTGCCGCACATCGGGAAGCCCAGGGCTTCGCGGCTATCGTAATAGGCTTGTGCTACCTGGCGGGCCAGGGCGCGGACACGGCCAATATAGGCAGCGCGCTCGGTCACCGAAATGGCGCCGCGGGCATCCAGCATGTTGAAATTGTGCGAACACTTCATCACCTGCTCGAAGGCCGGCAGCGGCAGACCGATTTCCATCATGCGCTTGGCTTCGGCTTCGTGATCCGAGAAGTGGCGGAACAGCATGTCAACCTGGGCGTGTTCAAAGTTATAGGTCGATTGTTCCACTTCGTTCTGATGGAACACATCACCATAGGTCACGATGTTGTCGCCGTTTTTAGCCCAGACTAGGTCGTAGACGTTTTCCACACCCTGCAAGTACATGGCCAGACGCTCAAGGCCGTAGGTGATTTCGCCCAGTACCGGTTTACAGGTCAGCGAGCCGACCTCCTGGAAATAGGTGAACTGTGTGACTTCCATTCCATCCAGCCAGACTTCCCAACCCAGCCCCCAGGCGCCCAGCGTTGGCGACTCCCAGTCATCTTCTACAAAGCGGATGTCGTGCTCTTCTGTGTTAATGCCCAGCGCGCGCAGCGAATCGATGTACAGATCCATGATGTTGGCGGGCGATGGTTTCAGTACCACCTGATACTGGTAGTAATGTTGCAGACGATTCGGGTTTTCGCCATAGCGGCCGTCTTTCGGACGGCGCGATGGTTGTACATAGGCGGCGTTCCAAGGCTCTGGGCCAATAGCGCGCAGGAAGGTGGCGGTGTGGAAGGTACCGGCACCCACTTCGATGTCATAGGGTTGCAGCAGGACACAGCCCTGGCGGTTCCAGAATTCCTGCAGGCGCAGGATTACGTCCTGAAAGGTCAGCATGATTCGCATTCCGTCTTGTGATGGGTGGACGCGACATCGCGCCCGACCGAAACCCCAGATTTTACGGGTTTTTTAGCCGGATAGCAGTAGTGATCTTGCCTTCAGACCGTATGTCTATGACGCGTCAACAGGCCCCAGGCCAGAATAGCCAGTGAAAACCCGATAATTGGCCAGTCCAGCCATCGCTGATAGGGCGTTGTACCACGCATACCTTGCACGCTGGCAACAAGTGCGTTGCGTGTAAAGGCGGCCAGAACCGCCTGTCGTTCGCCTTGTGGGCCGATCACAGCGGTCATGCCCGTATTGGTTGCGCGTAGCATTGGGCGGCCATTTTCCAGTGCACGGATTTGGGCAATCTGCAGGTGCTGGGGTTGGGCTAGAGAGTCACCAAACCAGGCCGTATTAGACATATTGACCATAATCGTGGCCTCATCAGCCCGTTGCGCAATGGCAGCACCAAAGATGTCTTCATAGCAGATGTTCACAGCGATCTGCTGGTGGCTGAGCTGCATGAGCGGTTGATTGGATTCGCCCGCGGTGAAGTTAGGTAGGGGCATGTTAATCAGCTTCAGAAACCAGCCAAATCCCGGCGGCGTGATTTCCCCGAAAGGAACCAGGTGCACCTTGTTGTACACCTGCAGTGGATCAATCCCCATAGAAACAGCACTGTTGGCGTACCAGCTACGGTCTTTACCGGATTCGCCTGTGGGTACGCCCATCAGGATGTTGCCCCGTTGCTCCTGCCCGATACGTTGCAGATCCTGCAAGAACTCTGCCGGGGCTTCAGAGAGCAGCGAAGGAATCGCTGTTTCCGGAAGCACGATAAGCGTGGCGGGGTTGGTGCGCGCCAACTGGAAATACGTCAGTAGCGTTTGTACATACTGTTCCGGTTGCCACTTCATGGATTGCGAGACATTTCCCTGAAGCAGAGAGACTTTCAGCGGGCTGCCTTCGGGTTTGGTCCAGTGTATTTGTTGCAGGCCCACACCGCTTAAAACAAGCGTAGCGATCATCAATGACTGAGGATTGAGCGCAGAAGAAAAGTGCCAGCCTGCATTACGTAAGCGCAGCCAGAATTCTCCACTCAGACCGGCGAGCCATGCCGTTGTAAAGCTTAGACCATAGCCGCCTAAGATAGGGGCATAACCGGCAAGCGGGCTTGGCGGCGCCTGGCTGTAACCCAGGTTCAACCAGGGGAATCCCGTGAAGAGCGTGCCCCGCATCCATTCAGTCAGTAACCAGCAGGTAGCAAACAACAGTGGCCGGAACAGCCCGCTATCCAGTCGTGTTGCGCTAGGGGCGTGCCGGTTGTTGCGGCTTGCCAGGCAGAGGGTAAAACCTGCACCGGCCAGAAGCGGAAAAAGAGCCAGATATGCAGCAAATAGAAAGGTGGCCACAAGCGCCAGTAACATCGGCATGCCGCCGATGTCGTGCATGCTGACATAAACCCAGGACACGCCGGTTAGAAACTGACCTAGGCCGAAAGAGAAACCAATGGCCGCAGCTTGGCGCTTGTTGTGAGCAGCACGCAACAATAGATACAGCGCAGCCCAGCAGATAATGCCCAAAGGCCACAGGGAAAAAGGCGCAAAGGCGGCAACACCCAAGAAACCCCAGCCAAATGCTTGGGCATAGGGAGATAGCCGCCTGAAGTCAGGCTTCCAGCCCATTAATGGTCTTCTCCGCTAGCTTGCGGTTCGGATTGGCTCTCCGTCTCTGTATCTGGTTCGCCCAAGATTTCGACCATCAGGCTATAAAGACGGCGGTTGTCTGCGCGGATGACGCGGAACAACAGGCCATTCAGCTCAATGCTCTCGTTACGGCGCGGCACGCGGCCAAGGTAGTGCACAATCTGTCCGCCTAGCGTATGGGCGTCGTGTTCGTCGAAGTTGCAGTCGAAGGCTTGGTTAAAAGTATCGACGGGTGTTTGTGCTTTAACCCGATACCGGCCGCTCGCATCGAGCTGGATATCCGTATCGAGTTGCGCCTGATCGTGCTCGTCTTCAATTTCACCGACGATTTCTTCAAGCACATCCTCAATCGTCACCAACCCGGCGAGGCTGCCAAATTCGTCAATCACTAGGGCCATATGCGTATGGCTGATACGGAACTCGCGCAGCAGTACATTCAATGGCTTGGATTCGGGAATAAACATCGCCGGGCGTAGCCAGTCATCAAGGCGGAAATTGCTGTTGCCGATCGAACGAAGTAAATCTTTGGCCAGGATGATGCCACGCACATCGTCATCTTCCTCGCCCATCACTGGTAGGCGTGAGTGGCCGGAATCAATCACTTTCCGAATCGTTTGAGCGAGCGGCTGCGCGGCCGACACCGTATGCATTTGCTGGCGCGGCACCATGATGTCGCGCACCGTCATTTCCGATACGGTGAGAGCGCCCTCGATGATGGTCAGCGCTTCGGCATCGACTAGGTCTCGTTCATGTGCGCCATGCAGCAGTTTGAGCAGCTCGCTGCGGTCATCCGGCTCACGCAGGAGTAGGGTTGAGAACCGGTCGATCAGTTGGGTCAGGCTATTGCCCGGGGTGGCCCGGGCGGGCGAAGGGGAGGGGTCCATTAGTGCTTAAGCGTACGGGTCGGCAAAGCCCAGATCAGCCATAATTTCGGTTTCCAGCGATTCCATCTCTTTGGCATCACGATCATTCAAATGGTCGTAACCCATCAGATGCAGCATGCCATGCACGACAAGGTGTGCCATATGAGCAGGAATCGTTTTATTCTGCGCTTTTGCCTCGGCATAAATGACCGTTGGGCAGAAAACGATATCACCCATCAGCGGGTCGTCTTCATAAGGGAAAGACAGCACGTTGGTTGGCTTGTCTTTACCGCGGTATGTGCCGTTTAGGTGCTGGCTCTCTTCTGCGTCGACAAAACGCATCGTCACCGTTGCTGCATCACCGTAAACAGCCTTCGCCCATTTGCGTAACAACTTGCGATCTGGAATTTGTTTACGCAAATCGTCAGCGCACACCAGTTGCACCGTTAGGTCCAGTCGGCGAGCTGGTTTAGTTAGGTTCGCAGAATCGTTCATGTCGCTAGCTTAACTGTTTTGCGGCTGATGCGCTTCATAGGCAGCAACAATGCGTGCAACCAGCGGGTGACTTACCACGTCTTCCTTGAGGAAGTGGGTAACGCAAATACCACGGACATCAAGCAGGCGCGTTGTGGCTTCAGCCAGGCCGCTCTTTTGGCCGCGCGGTAAATCCACTTGCGTCGGGTCACCGGTAATCACGGCTTTGGCGCCAATCCCAATACGGGTGAGGAACATTTTCATCTGTTCCGGCGATGTGTTCTGCTCTTCATCCAGAATAATGAACGCATTATTGAGCGTGCGCCCGCGCATAAAGGCAAGCGGCGCCACTTCCAGCATGCCCTTTTCGAACAGCTTGGTGACTTTATCAAAACCCATCAGGTCGTACAGCGCGTCATAAAGCGGGCGCAGATATGGATCGACCTTTTGCGATAGGTCGCCGGGCAGAAAGCCGAGCCGCTCACCGGCCTCTACTGCCGGCCGCGTCAGAATAATCCGTTGCACGTGTTCGCGTTCAAAGGCATCCACCGCGCAGGCCACGGCCAGAAACGTTTTACCGGTACCAGCAGGGCCAATGCCAAAGGTAATGTCGTGTGACTGAATGTTCTTCAAGTACTCCACCTGGCGCGGCGTACGGCCATGCAGATCAGCGCGTTTGGTCATCAGCACGGGTGCATCGCCTACGCCCAAGTCGGCATCTTCGCGTGCGATTTTGGCGGTGGGCTGATGGGCAGGATCCTGACGTAACTCAATGAGCCCCAGCTGAATATCATCCACGCTGAGCGCTTCTTTGCTTTTGCTGGCCAGATCGTAGAAAAAGCGTACCGCACGCGCTGCGCGTTCACGGCTGGTGCCTGTGCCCTGAATGCGGAAGTGGGCACTACGGCGGGCGATGCTTACATCACAGGCCTGTTCAATCTGATGCAGGTTTTCATCGAGCGGGCCACAAAGGCTCGCCAACAGGTGGTTGTCCACCGGCTCTAATGAAAACTCTAACGTACGTGTGCTCAAACTTAATCCTTCAGAACAATCTCGCCGCGCAGCGTATGTGACAGCGATTCAACAATACGTACGTCCACAAACTGATTAATCAAGCGGGCATTACCCACAAAATTAACAATACGGTTGTTGTCTGTACGACCTGCTAATTCATTGGCGTCTTTGCGAGACAGACTTTCAACCAATACGCGCTGCACAGAACCCACCATCGACTGGCTAATGGCCTGGGCCTGTTCTTCAATCTTGGCCTGCAGGCGCATCAGGCGTTCTGTTTTTATCTCGGCGGGTGTGTCATCCGACAGTTCCGCGGCCGGGGTGCCCGGGCGGCTGCTGTAAAGGAAGCTAAAAGAGTAATCAAAGCCCACGTCTTCGATCAGGGCCATGGTCTTTTCGAAATCTTCCGCAGTTTCACCGGGAAATCCTACGATAAAGTCCGACGACAAAGACAAGTCAGGCCGGGCGGCGCGAAGCTTGCGAATCACTGATTTGTATTCCAGCCCGGTATAGCCGCGCTTCATCGCCACCAGTACTCGATCTGACCCTGCCTGAACGGGTAGGTGCAGGTGCGATACCAGCTTCGGTACGCGGACATACATGTCGATCAGTTTTGGCGTCATCTCGCGTGGGTGCGAGGTTGTGTAGCGGATGCGCTCAATTTCCGGCATCTCGGCAATGGTTTCAATCAGGTCAGCCAGATCGGCAATCGTGCCAGCATCATCCATAACGCCACGGTAGGCGTTAACGTTCTGGCCGAGGAGCGTTACTTCTTTAACGCCTTGAGCAGCCAGCTCGGCGATTTCAACCAGAATATCGGCAAATGGGCGGGAGACTTCTTCGCCACGGGTATAAGGCACGATGCAGAAGCTGCAGTACTTCGAGCATCCTTCCATGATTGAAACAAAAGCGCTGGCACCTTCCGTCCGGGCGGGCGGCATGGCGTCAAACTTTTCAATTTCCGGGAAGGAGATATCCACGGCTGCCTTGCCGCTATTACGGCGCTGGGCAATCAAGGTGGGTAAACGGTGCAGGGTTTGTGGGCCAAACACCACGTCCACAAAAGGCGCACGTTTAACAATCTCGCCGCCTTCTTGCGAAGCCACACAGCCGCCTACGCCAATCACCAGGTTGGGGTTCTTTTCTTTCAGGTGGCGCACACGGCCCAGGTCGTGAAAAACCTTTTCCTGCGCCTTTTCGCGCACTGAGCAGGTGTTAAACAGAATTACATCGGCATCTTCCGGCCGGTCTGTCTTGACCATGCCTTCGCTATCGGAAAGGACGTCGACCATTTTGTCCGAGTCGTACTCGTTCATCTGGCAGCCAAAGGTCTTAATGAACACCTTTTTGGGGTGGCTTGCCGCCGTTGAATCGGTAGCGGTAGGCGAAATCAGGTCGGATGCGGGTTGTGTCATGCCAGAAGTGTCGTCAAAAGCAGTAAAAATCAAGCCAAATTATACACTTGGCCTTAGTCAGACGGGGTTTTGGCTTGACGAAGCGGGCGCTGCCTATTAAAATCTTGCCCCTTGTGCGGTGATGTAGCTCAGACGGTTAGAGCGATGGATTCATAACCCATAGGTCGGCGGTTCGATTCCGCCCATCACCACCACGAATTCACGGCCTCCAGCAATGGGGGCCGTTTTCGTTT
>JBJTFJ010000021.1:0-3783 GCA_046093345.1 Fluviibacter sp.
TGTTCACAAAGATAAATCAGGCTGCGGGCGAAACGTGGATCTGACATGCCCGGCATGGCCACTAAAAAATGTCCGCGCAGCCAGGTGGCAGTTTCTGCCAACCCCGACGTTTTTGGTACTTCAGATTCGTCTGAGGGTACGCGGGAAGCGGTCATATGACGTATTCTACCGCAAATGCAGACTCAAAACCCCGAAAAACCAGCGCTCGTCTGGTTACGACGAGATCTACGGCTTGATGATCATGCCGCGCTGTATCACGCCCTAAAGCAGCACACCCGCGTGTATGTTGCCTTTGTCTTTGACCGCGACATTCTGGACAAACTGCCACGTCAGGATCGCCGGGTGGACTTTATCCGCGAGTCTCTGGTTGAACTCGATGACATCCTTCGTGAGCATGGCGGCAGCCTCATTGTTCGGCACGGATCGCCACGGGAAATGATCCCCGCTCTGGCGCGTGAGCTTGATGTGGGCGATGTGTACTGCAACCGGGACTACGAGCCCACAGCCGTCTTGCGTGACAAAGATATTTCTCAGACCCTGGCCACCACACAGATCGGTTTCCACTGCTTTAAAGATCAGGTGATTTTCGAGCAGGACGAAGTGCTCACCCAGATGGGCAAGCCGTTCACGGTGTTTACCCCTTATAAAAATGCCTGGTACAAAAAAGCAGCGCTCGCCGATGGCGATTTTTTTGTGCGCCCTTATCCCGTAACAAGTTACCTAAAGCACCTGGCCGCCTCGCCGTTGGCAACTGGCATTCCAACACTCACCGAAATAGGCTTCGAACCAACCGATCTCGCCAAGATTGGCGTGACGCCCGGTGTGAGTGGCGCACGCACCCGCATTGAAGATTTCTTTACGCGGATCGACAGCTACAAAGTTGCTCGGGACTTTCCGGCGATCAAAGGCGTGTCTTACCTATCGGTTCATCTGCGCTTTGGCACACTCTCCATCCGGGAGTTGGCCGGACGCGCCTGGCGCGAAGGCGGTGAAGGTGCGCTGGGTTGGCTCAATGAACTCATCTGGCGCGATTTTTATTTCGCTATCTTGCATCACTTTCCGCACGCGATCGGCCATGCTTTCAAACCCGCTTTTGATTCTGTGGCATGGGATAAAAACCCGGATTGGCACGAGGCCTGGTGCAAAGGCCAAACAGGTTACCCGTTGGTTGATGCTGCACAACGCCAACTGGCCAATACGGGCTGGATGCATAACCGCCTACGAATGGTGAGCGCCTCTTTCTATACCAAGGATCTGGGGCTGGATTGGCGGCAGGGTGAAGCCTGGTTCGCCGAGCTTCTGCTCGACTTTGATCTTTCGGCCAATAACGGCGGCTGGCAATGGTCTGCCTCCACCGGTTGCGATGCACAGCCCTGGTTCCGGATTTTCAATCCAATAACGCAATCAGAACGCTTTGATCCCAAGGGTAAATTTATTCAGCGTTACGTTCCCGAATTGGCCAATGTGCCAGACAAATACATTCATGCGCCCTGGACTATGCCGGCCGAAACGCAAGCCAACTGCGGTGTTGTTATCGGCCGCGATTATCCTGCACCGATTGTGGATCATGCTGAAGCACGCCAACGCACTTTAGAGCGCTTTAAACGCGCCACCGAGTAAAATACGGCCCGACCACCTTTGCGCCTTTGGTCAGAAGACGCATGTCGGTAATTTGTTTTAATCTGGCCAGAGAATAATTCATGGAAGCCCTGCTCGTATCCACCGGCGTTGTTGCACTCGCAGAGATCGGTGACAAAACTCAACTCCTCGCCTTTCTTCTTGCCGCGCGCTTTAAGAAGCCTGTACCGATTATTCTGGGCATTCTGGTTGCCACTATTTTCAATCATGGCCTCGCTGGTGCCGTAGGCGCTTGGATTACGCACGCCGTGAGCCCAGAAGTTTTGCGCTGGGTACTAGGTGCGTCCTTTATTGCCATGGCCATATGGACGATGATTCCCGACGAGATCGAAGAGGACGAAGCACAAGTCGCCAAACGCTTTGGTGTGTTCGGCGCCACGCTGATTACGTTCTTTCTGGCAGAGATGGGCGATAAAACTCAGATCGCCACCGTAGCCATGGCGGCCCACTATGCAGACCCGCTATGGGTTGTCTTCGGTACCACGCTGGGCATGCTGATTGCAGACGTGCCCGCCGTGTTTGTCGGTGACAAACTGGCCAATAAGATTCCTATGCGCTTGGTTCACAGCATTGCAGCTGCAGTATTTGCTGCTTTGGGTATCGCAACTTTACTGGGCGCGGGTGCCAGCTTCGGACTTTAATTAGATATCGGCAATACGTGTCAGTAATTCGTGCTCGGTGACTGGCTTCACCAAATAATCAATCGCACCTTGTCGTAAACCCCAAACCTTATCGGTATCCTGGCCTTTGGCCGAAACCAGTATCACTGGGATGCGGGCAAGACTTTCGTCTTCACTACGCGTCAACGCACGCGTGGCCTGATAGCCATTCAGGCCCGGCATGACTACTTCCATCAGAATCAGATCCGGCCGTTCGCGACGGGCAATATCCACGCCCTCTTCGCCATCACCGGCAACGGTAACTGTATAACCTGCTGCCGTAAGCATGCCACTCAGCTGCGCACGCTCCATAGGCGAGGGTTCCACCACCAGTATCGTTTGTATAGTCACCTGGAGGCTCCCTCGGGCTGCGGTTAGAGTTCGATCATCTCGAAGTCCTCTTTACGCAGCGCGCATTCAGGACATACCCAATTCATGGGCACATCAGCCCACAGCGTACCCGGTGCAATGCCATCCTCCGGCAGACCAGCTTCTTCGTCGTAAATAAACCCACAGCCCAGACACATCCAGGACTTGAAAGACTGACCACTCATGGTAAAACCTTAAGCAAGAAGTAACTGTTTGGATTGATACAATACAGTCATCCTAACCGACGAATACCCTACTGTCATCACGTTGTCATGAATATAGACAACGCCTTTCACGATTTCATAGATTGTCCTGAACACTGTGTTTGCTTTTCCCGACGACCTTTACGCCATCACCTCCGACCAGGCTGATACCCAGCTGCTGATGGGGCAGGTGCGCGCAGCCCTTGAATCAGGCGTTCGCCTCATTCAATACCGGGATAAGATCAGTACGATGGCAGACAAATTGGCACGCGGGCGGGCGCTTAACCGCTTGTGCCAGGATTTCGATGCCCAGCTCGTCATCAATGATGATGTCGTGCTCACCCTGGCGACCGGTGCTGCCGGAGTTCACCTGGGGGGCGAGGATGGCAGCATCCGCGATGCGCGACGCCTATTGCCCGATAACAGCATCATTGGCGCCTCTTGCTATAACGACTTGCGACTGGCTCAGAACGCATTAAAAGAGGGTGCCAGCTATGTTGCCTTTGGTGCGTGCTACGACTCACCGACCAAACCGGCTGCCCGGCGCGTTAGCCTGGATCAGCTTCAGGCTTTCCGTGAATCCCTGGGGTCTGATGTTGCTATCTGTGGCATTGGCGGCATCACCTGCGACAATATCGCCGAGATCAGCGGTCTGGTTGATGCCGTTGCCCTGATTTCGGAAGTTTTCGGTAGTCCTGACCAGCCCACTACGCCCGAGCAGATTCACCAGCGCCTACGCCAACTCCGGGCAGAACCTGCCCTGCTTTAATTTTAAACGTCTTCAAACCGAGTCTATTGCCATCATGACCAGCCGTAACGAAACTCTATTTGCCGCCGCTCAACGACACATCCCCGGCGGCGTGAACTCGCCCGTACGCGCTTTCCGTGGCGTGGGTGGCACACCACGCTTCTTT
>JBJTFJ010000022.1:0-2308 GCA_046093345.1 Fluviibacter sp.
CGCGTCGGCCGCAATGACGCAACAAGCGAAATTACTTCTGGTGCGACTTGACGTAGTCGATCGCTTGCTGAACCGTGGTGATCTTCTCGGCATCTTCATCCGGAATTTCGCATTCGAATTCCTCTTCGAGTGCCATCACGAGTTCAACTGTATCCAGCGAATCTGCGCCCAGATCATCAACGAAAGAAGATTCATTCTTGACGTCAGCTTCATTCACGCCGAGTTGTTCGGCTACGATCTTTTTGACGCGCTGTTCGATGTTATCCATTGAAGCTCCTATTACCCTTCTATTAGAGGTGGTGGAAATCAGACTCTATTCTACCAAAACACAGCCAACCGCAAAGTTTTCGTGTGCAATAGAATAAAAAAAAGTTACGGCAGGTACATCCCGCCATTAACGTGAATGGTACTACCAGTGACATAAGATGCCGCTGGCGATACGAGGAAAGCCACTGCAGCAGCGATATCCTCAGGGGTGCCAAGGCGGCCCAGTGGAATGTTGCCCAGCAGCATATTCTTTTGGCCCTCATCAAGAGCCTTGGTCATGTCGGTGTCAATAAAACCCGGTGCAACGCAGTTAACCGTAATACCGCGGCTACCCAGTTCACGGGCCAGAGAACGGGTCATACCACTCACGCCTGCTTTGGCGGCGCAGTAATTAGCCTGACCCGGGTTGCCGGCATGGCCGACCACCGACGTAATATTGACGATGCGGCCGGTACGGGCCTTCATCATGCCACGCATAACTGCACGACACATACGGAAGACGGATTTAAGATTGGTGTCGAGCACGTCATCCCAATCTTCGTCCTTCATGCGCATGGCGAGCGTATCGCGGGTAATGCCAGCGTTATTCACCAGCACGGTAATTGCCGAACCGGTTTTAGTTTCGATATCAGTCAGCAAGGCATCAACACCAGCTGCATCACGCACATCGAGTGCCGCACCCCACCCTGCACCACCGGCTGCCTTAATGGCTTCGGTTATGCTGGCAGCACCAGACTCGCTGGTAGCCGTACCAATGACTGTCATACCCTGACGGGTCAGTTCCATGGCGATGGCGCGGCCAATGCCACGCGAAGCACCGGTTACAAGTGCAACAGTTGCGGTCATATCTATTCCTTAGCTTAGAGTCAGGTTGGCATTAACCGAGTCGGCATCGGCCAGTGCAACACCGGTAATGCCATCGGCACAGCGCTTCGTCAGGCCGGCCAGCACCTTGCCCGGGCCACATTCAGCAGCTGTGGCAACACCCATGCCTGCCATTTTCTGGATCGTTTCTACCCAGCGCACAGGTTTTGCCGCTTGACGCACCAGCGCATCTTTAATCTTGGCCGGATCGGTTTCAATCGCCACATCCACGTTATTGATTACGGGGATCAACGGTGCATTCAGCGTGATATCAGCCAATGCAACAGCCAGGCGATCAGCGGCTGGTTTCAGCAACGAAGAATGGAATGGTGCAGAAACTGGCAAGAGCACGGCACGCTTGGCGCCGCGTGCCTTACAGGCTTCACAGGCACGTTCAACGGCACCTTTATGGCCAGCAATGACTGTCTGACCTGGCGCATTAAAATTAACAGGCTCAACGACCTCACCCTGGGCTGCTTCGGCACAGGCTGCCGCAATGCCATCATCGTCCAGGCCAAGAATAGCTGCCATGGCACCCGTACCGACAGGGACGGCCTCTTGCATGGCAGCAGCACGCAAACGAACCAGCGGAACAGCATCAGCCAGATTCAACGAACCGGCGGCAACCAGTGCCGAGTATTCACCCAGGCTGTGACCAGCGACAACGGCCGGCGTCTTGCCACCAAGGCTCTCCCACAGGCGCCATACGGCAACACCAGCGGTAAGCATGATCGGTTGAGTATTCACCGTCTGGGAAAGGCGCTCAGCCGGGCCTTCGGCAACCATAGTCCACAGGTCTTCGCCCAGCGCAGCAGAAGCTTCGTCAAAAGTCGCGCGAACAACAGGCGATTCACCATAAGCAGCCATCATGGCTACCGATTGCGAACCCTGACCGGGAAATACGAAAGCGAACGACATATTGTTCTCCAGAATTAATACTTGAGCAGCACGCTGCCCCAGGTAAAGCCGCCGCCGACGCCTTGCAACATAAGGGTCTGGCCACGCTTGACGCGACCATCTTTCACGGCCTCATCCATAGCCAACGGCACCGAGGCCGCCGAGGTATTGCCATGGTGGTCGACGGTAATAATCACGCGCTCGGTCGGCAGCGACAGGCGCTTACCAATTGCATCAATGATGCGCACGTTGGCCTGATGCGGGATCAGCCAGTCAATCT
>JBJTFJ010000023.1:0-12206 GCA_046093345.1 Fluviibacter sp.
CATCATATTCATATCCTAATGTGCCATACAACATCTATAACTTTACCCAGAAATATGGCACTACCAATACCTCGCTGATTTCCAGTGCGGGGTGGCGTTTGAACTCGTTTGACTCGAATATTATGCCTACCAAGGGTAATCGATTCGGTATTGGTGCTGAAATTGCTAGCCCTCCGGGCAGCATTGCATATTACAAATTGTCTTACCAGGAACAGCACTTCGTCCCGCTGACACCAAAAAGCAAATTGATCGCCATGGCTAATATCAATCTGGGTTATGGCCAAGGCATTGGCGATAAGGCTTACCCGTTCTATAAAAACTTCTATGGGGGTGGCATCGGTTCGGTGCGTGGTTATAAGCCGGGTACGGTAGGCCCGCAGGCAACCAATGCCGGTGGGGGCACTTCTTACATTGGCGGTAACGAGATCGCGACCGGAAACTTTGAATTCCAGGGGCCATTGCCAGGGCTTGGCGATTCGCTTCGCTGGAACGTCTTTTACGATGTTGGTTATGTCGGCGCAGTTGGTTCTGCTGCCCCCGGTTGTTACACCCCACCTCCTGCCGGTGTTACCTGTGCTCCGACGAATAATACAATTGCAACATCGGTTGGTCTTGGTATGTCCTGGGTGTCTCCTGTGGGTCCGCTGAAATTCAGTCTGGGTTATCCTATTGGGGCTGGGCCAACTGCGCAGAAACAACCATTCCAGTTTACGATGGGTAGTGCTTTCTAAAGAGGCTGTTATGAATCGTTTGCGTTCTAGTCGTTCAGTACTCCTCGCTTTTGCGATATCTGGCTTTGTTCTTTCCGGAATCGCCACGGCATCGGAAACAAAGATCGGTTTTGTGGATATGCAGCGTCTTTTTGATCAGGCGCCGATTGCAATTAAAGCGAATAAGAAACTAACAGCCGAATTTGCCAAGCGTGAGCTTGAGCTTCAAAAGCTGGGCAAGCAGATCAAATCGCAACAGGAAGCGCTTGAAAAGAATGGCGCTACGATGTCTGACTCGGAACGCCGTAATCGTGAGCGTGATCTGTCGGATGCTTCGCGTGACTTTCAACGTAAGCAACGTGAATTCCGTGAAGACCTCGATGTGCGTCGCAATGAAGCGATGGCTGTAGTTATCGAGCGGGCCAATAAGGCGCTTAAGCAGATTGCCGAATCAGAAAAGTACGATCTGATCGTGCAAGACGCCGTCTACTTTAGTCCCCGCATCGACATTACCGACAAGATCATCAAGGCACTGGCTGATGATGGGAAGTTGCCAGCACAATGAGTAAGCCGACAGTGACCTTGACGCTCGCTGAAATCCAGGCAGCGCTTGGCGGAGAGTTGGTTGGTGATGGGGCTGTTACTCTGAGCGGTATTGCACCACTAGCAGATGCCAAGGCTGGTCAGATCAGTTTTCTGTCACAACGTAAATACGCGCCATTGCTGGCAACGACACAAGCCAGTGCGCTGATCTTGCCGATGGAGGCTGCTGGTCATTTTCCCCGGCCGCATATTCTTACGGCGAATCCCTACCTGTATTTTGCACGCGTTAGCCAACTGCTTAATCCTATTCGGATCCCCGATCCGCCGATTCATCCTTCAGCTGTGATTTCGCCAACGGCCAAGATCGGCCGACACGCGGTAATTTATCCCGGTGTGGTGATTGGTGACGATGTCGTTATTGGTGACAATGCGGTGATTTATCCGAATGTGGTGATCTATCACGATTGTCATATTGGTAACCGGGTCATCCTGCATGCCGGCGTGGTGATTGGGGCTGACGGATTTGGCAATGCCAAGGATGGCGATGCGTGGATCAAGATTCCTCAAATTGGCCGTGTGGTTATTGGCGATGACGTCGAAGTCGGTGCCAACACCTGTATCGATCGCGGTGCGCTCGATGATACGGTGATCGGTGATGGGGTAAAGATTGATGACCAGATCATGATTGGCCACAATTGTCGTATTGGCGATCACACGGCCATTGCAGCCTGTGCCGGTATTGCCGGAAGTACGACCATTGGCAAGCGCTGCATCATTGGCGGTGCCGCCATGTTTTCAGGTCATAACGTACTAACAGATGATGTCATCATCTCTGGCGGCACGGCTGTGATTAAGGATATTCGTAAACCCGGTCAATACACCGGCGTTTTTCCAAGCCTTCAGCATGCAGACTGGTTGCATATTGCTGCCAATTTGCGTCACCTGGATACGCTGGCAAAAAAAGTCCAGCAGCTTGAAGCACAAATCAAGACTTTGACCGAACAACATCACGGGGATTAATTAACATGGCACAACTCAATATTCATCAGATCCGTAAGATCCTCCCGCATCGTTATCCATTCCTGCTTGTTGATCGTGTGGAAGATATTGATTACGGTAAGACGATTCACGCGATTAAAAATGTGACGGTGAATGAACCTTGTTTTACGGGGCACTTTCCCGAGTATCCCGTTATGCCGGGTGTGTTGATTATGGAAGCGATGGCGCAAGCGGCTGCGATTCTGACATTCGCATCAGCAACCGAAGAAGAAACGCTTCAGGCTGCAGATGATCTCTATCTGTTTGCGGGTATCGACAATGCGCGCTTCAAGCGTCCCGTAGGCCCGGGAGATCGCCTGGATCTGTATGCGGAGATGGTTGCAAACAAGCGTGGTATCTACAAATATAAAGCGGTTGCCAAGGTTGATGGTCAGGTGGTGGCTGAGGCAGACCTGATGTGTGCGCATCGCAAGATGGGCGGTGCCTGATATGGTTAACATTCACCCGAGTGCACTCGTTCATCCGAAGGCCCAGCTTGGCATCGGCGTGAATGTGGGTGCATTCACGATTATTGGCGAACACGTTACGATCGGTGATGGTACGAGTATTGGCTCTCACTGCGTGATTGAGGGTCATACCACGATCGGTCGTGATAACAATATTCATCACTATGCTGCGTTAGGCGGAGTTCCTCAGGATAAGAAATATAACGGGGAGCCAACGCGGCTTGAGATTGGGGACCGCAATACGATTCGTGAGTTTGTCAGTTTCAATGTCGGCACCATACAGGATAAAGGGGTTACGACCATTGGCTCGGATAACTGGGTCATGGGTTACGTTCATGTCGCCCATGATTGCCGTATTGGAAACCAGACCATTCTGGCCAGCAATGCCCAGTTGGCGGGACACTGCGAGGTAGGGGACTGGGCCATTCTCGGTGGTCATACCGGGTACCACCAGTTTGTACGCATCGGGGCGCATGCCATGATCGGCGGCGGTTCCATGCTGGTGCAGGATGTGCCGCCCTTTGTCATGGCACAGGGTTATCCAACCATTCCTCGTGGCATCAATGCCGAAGGTCTTAAGCGTCGTGGTTATAGCTCGGAAGCTATTAACGCCATCAAGCAGGCCTATCGCGCTGTGTACAAATCAGGCCTCAGCATGGAAGAAGCGCGTCTCAAACTGGATGAGATCCAGAAGACCGCTCCGGAAGTGGCTATTCTCAACGAGTTTCTTGCTTCCTCGCAACGCGGCATTATTCGTTAATCTTGGGGGTATTTGTGTCCGACAAGCCCTTGAAGTTTGCGCTTGTTGCCGGTGAGGCTTCAGGAGATGTGCTCGGTGCCAGTCTGATTCAGGCGTTGAAAGCCCGCTATCCGGACGCAGAGTTTCTGGGAATCGGTGGTCCTAAAATGATCGCTGCTGGTCTGCGCAGTGAATATGACCAGGAAAAACTTGCAGTTCGTGGTGCGGCAGAAGTGCTGTCGCATCTGCCTGAAATTCTTTCAATACGGCGTGGCATTGTTTCCCGGCTAAAAGCCTGGCGCCCAAATGTATTTATCGGCATCGATGCGCCGGACTTCAACCTCACGGTTGAACGGAAGCTCAAAGCATCGGGTATTCCTACAGTGCATTACGTCAGCCCAACGGTATGGGCATGGCGCCGCGGTAGAACGAAAAAAATTGTTGCTGCAGTCAATCAGTTGTTGTGTCTGTTTCCCTTTGAACCGGCATGTTATAGCGATAAGGGATTAAAGCCGGTATTTGTTGGACACCCTTTGGCCGATGAAATTGATATCAACACCGATCGGGCATTGGTCAGGCAAAGCCTTAAGCTTCCTGAGGCTTCGCCCCTTATTACGCTTATGCCGGGCAGTCGTCAGTCCGAGTTGGCATTCCACGCCGAGCTATTTGTTGATACAGCCAATCGTGTCGCCGCCGAATTACCGGATGCGCTTTTTCTTGTGCCATTAGCCACACCGGAAACGCGGCAGCGCTTTGAAGAAACGCTTAAACAACAGGCTGATCCTGCATTAAGAGTTAAGATTCTCTACGGTCATGCCCGGGAAGCGCTTGCCGCCAGTGATCTTGCGTTGGTTTGTAGTGGCACGGCAACGCTTGAAGCGGCATTACTGCGTTGCCCTATGGTCATTACCTACCGTGTGACAGCTATTTCTGCTTGGATCTACAGGAAGATGCGTTATCTGACCTGGGTCGGTTTGCCCAATATTCTATTAGGGCGTCTGGTGGTTCAGGAGTTGTTACAGGAAGATGCAACACCAGAGAAATTATCCACGGCACTGATTGATCTTTGGCGACAGCCAAACCGCCGACGTGAGATGGAGGCATCTTTTGCGGCAATCCATACGAAGCTCCGTCAGAACTCTGCCGAGCGTGCAGCGGACGCAGTTATTGATTGCCTTAAATCGAAGGCGTGAGAATGCAGCACTGGGTCTGTGGTGTTGATGAAGCAGGCAGGGGGCCGTTAGTTGGTTCTGTCGTTGCGGCTGCTGTCATTCTTGATCCCGCACGCCCCATCGAAGGCCTGGCAGACTCGAAAAAATTGCGTCCCGCCGTCCGTGAACGACTGGCGATTGAAATCCGGGAAAAGGCCATCGCCTGGTGTGTTGCTGAAGCAAGTGCTCAGGAAATTGATCAGGTCAACATATTGCAGGCAACCATGTTGGCAATGAAGCGAGCAGTTGTAGGCTTGCAAGTAGCACCGGGGCATGCGCTGATTGACGGCAACAGAATTCCGCAAGGACTTCCCTGTAGTGCAGAAGCGATTGTCAAAGGGGATGCAAAAGAGCAGGCGATATCCGCCGCTTCGATTCTGGCAAAGACCGCCAGAGATGCGCAGATGGTCGCTCTGGATGCGTTGTACCCTCAGTATGGGTTTGCCAAACATATGGGGTATCCAACACCCGTACATTTGGCAGCGCTCAAGTGCCATGGTCCAATTGCTGAGCATCGCCGCAGCTTTGGACCTGTTGCGCAAAGTGCATTACCGGGTGTTGCGTAATGGAAGTGATTAGCTCTCGCCAGAATGCCCTGGTCAAACAGCTCAAAAAGCTGATTGATAGTAAAAAGGCGCGCAACGAACAAGGTCAGATTGTCGCTGAAGGTACGCATTTGCTTGAAATACAGCTTGCTGCGGGTATTGAGCCAGAGCTCATTGTGGTTGCCCAACGCTGTATCGATCATCCCGAGATCGCCGATTTGGCAAAGCGGGTGGCATCAAGTCGATGGGTTGTGTTGGTTGATTCGATTTTTGATCAGATTGCGCCTGCTGATGCGCCAAGTGGCTTGCTCAGCGTAAGCTCTGCAGTCTGTAATGAGCGGGGTCCGCTTTCGACAGTTGATACGCTGGTGCTAGATCGTATCCAAGACCCGGGTAATGTGGGCAGCCTGATTCGTACTGCCGTTGCGGCTGGGGTTCGGCAGGTCGTGCTCTCAGCAGGTTGTGCAGACCCATGGTCGCCACGTTGTTTGCGTGCAGGGCAAGGCGCGCAATGGCTTGCAACACTTTATCCTGAAGTAGCACTTGATGGCTTTGTTGAATCTTTTACGGGGTCTGTTGCGGCCACCGTGCTTGAGGGTGGCACGAATCTCTATGGCCACAATCTGACTCAGAAAACGGCATGGCTATTCGGTAACGAGGGGCAGGGCGTTAGCCCGGAAATTATTCAAATGGCCACTCACCGGATAACAATTCCTATGCCGGGGGGCATGGAGTCGTTGAATGTGAATGCCGCCGCGGCTGTTTGCCTATTCGAACAGGTGCGTCAGAGATCCTGAAACCTTCTAGAAGCCCGTCTTGTTGTCCAGGCGTATTTCCTGAAGCACTGTTGTCGAAATCTCTTCGATGCTTTTGGTTGAGGAGTCTAGCCAGTGGATCCCCTCACGGCGCATCATCTTTTCTGCATCAGAAACTTCTGCCCGGCAATTCGATAGGGACGCATATTTGCTGTTTGGTCGGCGTTCCTCGCGAATCTTTGCTAAGCGTTCGGGTTGAATCGTTAGGCCAAAAAGTTTTGATTTGTGATCTTTAAGCTTGCCGGGCAGCACGCCACGCTCAAAGTCTTCAGGGATCAGTGGGAAGTTGGCTGCCTTAACGCCATACTGCATCGCTAGATAAAGTGATGTCGGTGTTTTGCCACAACGGGAAACGCCAACAAGAATGACATCAGCTTCATTGAGATCCCGGTCCGTAATGCCGTCATCATGAGCGAGTGTGTAATTAATGGCTTCAATCCGGTTTTTGTAATCGGAACTGTCCGTACGACCATGCGTTCTGCCTACCGTATGGTTCGATTTGATTTTGATTTCAGCTTCTATAGGTGCCAGAAATGTTTTGAAGAAATTCAGGCATAAAGCTGGCGCTGCTTCGAGCAGTGACGAGATTTCTGAGTCAACGAGTGTCGTAAACACAATCGGACAAAAGCTATCCCGCTCCGCGACTGCTTCGATTCTTTGTACCGCCTCAAGGGCTTTTTCCCGGGTATTAATGAAGGGTAGGCGGTGTTGAACCCAGTCGACGCCCTCAAACTGGCTTAGCAGGCTGTGCCCTAAAGATTCGGCAGTGATGCCCGTGCCGTCGGATACGAAAAATACGGTGCGTTTTGTCATGATTCGTTCATTGTATAGAAAGCCCAGCCTTCTGTCTGGTCAATTGGTATTACCAATAAAACCTATGATTTTGAAAATATTTCATTGTATCTACAGGGATTTTTAATTAAACCTGTGATAAATTGCTTCCCATTGATCAACCACCGAATATTGGTATTACCAATTATCGACTGTTCGACATGGCTCAGGATTTAAAAACCGCGCATCGTTTGTCTGATACGGTTGCACGTCAGCTGGAGCAGCGCATTCTTGAAGGCGCTCTCAAGGCAGGTGATCGACTACCAGCTGAGCGTGAACTTGCGCTGGAACTGGGTGTGTCGCGTCCATGTCTGCGTGAAGCGATCCAGAAACTTGCTTCCAGGGGGTTGCTCTATAGCCGTCAGGGCGGTGGCACCTATGTTGCCGATCAGCTAAACGATGCGCTGGCTGATCCTTGGGCTCATATGCTGGCATCGCACCCCGCGCTGAATGATGATCTATTGGAATTTCGTGCTGTGCTTGAAAGCCAATGTGCCGCCTGGGCGGCGGTACGCGCAACGCCTGCGGACCTCCTACGTCTGGATCAGTGTTTGAAGGCGGCCGAGGCTGCTGTATCAACACTAAATGCCGAAGCCGTGACCGAAGCTGATCTGGCATTTCACCAGGCGCTTGCCGAAGCGGCTCATAACGCCTTTGCAGCGCACATGATGTCGATGGTTCAGGGACTCCTCGAAAAAGACATTCTGTTCAATCTCGGGGAATTGATCAGCGTACCGGTGGCCAGTCGCATGCTAATCGATCAATGGACGGCGATTGTTGATGCCGTACGCCAACAGAATGCAGAGGCTGCCAGACAGGCAGCTGCCACACACTCCGGATTTTTCCGCGAAACGCTCAATCAGGCGCAACGGGCGCTGGCACGCCGCGAAACTGCCGAACGACGTTTAGCGACTTCTTGATTTTCTATTGCACTTCAACCTTAAAGGACCTTTCATGAACGCCTCAGTGATTAACTTCAAAGAGCTTCGCATGTCAGACGTGGAGCAAGTCGGTGGTAAAAACGCATCGTTGGGTGAAATGATTAGCCAGCTCTCATCGGCCGGTGTTCGTGTGCCCGGTGGCTTTGCAACCACGGCAGATGCCTATCGTGTCTTTCTGGCGCATAACGGTCTGGCTGAACGCATTAACGCTATTCTGGATTCGCTAGATGTAGATGATGTGGATGCGCTTCTCAAGGCAGGTGCTGAGATTCGTCGCTGGGTTGTTGAAACACCATTTCCGCCGCAGCTCGAAAAGGAAATTGCCGTCCATTACGCAGCATTGATTGCTGAAAGTGGCCCCGAAGCATCCTTTGCAGTACGTTCTTCGGCAACGGCAGAAGATTTGCCCGATGCCTCTTTTGCCGGTCAGCAGGAGTCGTTCCTCAATATCGTTGGCCTCGACAATATCCTGCATGCCATCAAGGAAGTTTTTGCGTCACTGTATAACGATCGTGCAATTTCCTATCGTGTTCACAAGGGCTTCGCACACGCTGATGTCGCACTGTCTGCCGGTATCCAGCGTATGGTGCGTTCAGATAAGGGTGCAGCGGGTGTGATGTTCACACTGGACACCGAATCGGGTTTCCGTGATGCCATCTTTGTCACGGCCTCTTATGGCCTGGGCGAGACTGTGGTCCAGGGTGCTGTTAACCCGGATGAGTTTTACGTCCACAAACCCATGCTGCGCGAAGGCCGCCCGGCAGTGATTCGTCGTAACCTGGGTTCAAAACTGATCAAGATGATTTTCTCGACGGATCATCAGGCCGGTAAATCAACGCATACCATTGATGTGCCAGAAGCCGATCGTAACCAGTTCTCGATTCGTGAAGAAGAAGTATTGGAGCTCGCCCGTTTTGCTGACATCATCGAAAAGCACTACCAGCGCCCAATGGATATCGAGTGGGGTCGTGATGGTGTTGATGGCCGACTGTACATTCTGCAGGCTCGTCCTGAAACGGTGAAGTCGCAGGAATCTAAAGACAAGGTCGAGAAATTCGCCCTCAAGTCTTACGGTAAGGTGCTTGCATCAGGTCGTGCCATTGGCCAGAAGATTGGCGTGGGGCCGGTGCGGGTTGTAAATGATCCGTCGCAAATGAACACCGTTAAAGCGGGAGATGTGCTTGTAGCGGACATGACCGATCCGAACTGGGAGCCGGTGATGAAACGCGCTTCGGCTATCGTCACCAACCGTGGTGGGCGTACCTGTCACGCCGCGATTATCGCGCGCGAATTGGGTATTCCGGCGATTGTAGGTTGTGGTGATGCAACTGAAACGTTGACTGAAGGCGAAATCGTTACTGTTTCCTGTGCCGAAGGCGACACGGGTCATGTCTATCGTGGTGCTCAGGAATATGAAATCACCACGCGAGACCTGGGCGAGCTGCCAGAGATTCCTGTAAAAATCATGATGAACGTCGGCAACCCTGAGTTGGCGTTCGATTTTGCGCAGTTGCCAAATGAAGGCGTTGGCCTGGCTCGCGTTGAGTTCATTATCAACAACATCATCGGTGTTCACCCGAAAGCGATTCTGGAAATTGATCGTTTGCCTGCCAGCAAGCGTGAAGAAATCCAGCGTCGTGCCCGTGGCTATGCAGATCCGGTCAGCTTCTTTACCGACAAGCTGGTTGAGGGTGTGGCTACAATTGCTGCGGCATTCTGGCCTAAGCCTGTCATCGTTCGTCTTTCAGACTTTAAGTCGAACGAATACCGCAAGCTGCTGGGTGGGGATCTTTACGAACCGGAAGAAGAAAATCCGATGCTCGGCTTCCGCGGTGCCTCGCGTTACATCGCACAAACCTTCCAGGATTGTTTTGCAATGGAATGTAAAGCCATGCGCACGGTCCGTGAAGTGATGGGTTACACCAATGTGCAGTTGATGGTGCCATTTGTGCGTACCCTGGGCGAAGCCGAGCAGGTAGAAAAACTGCTGGCTGGCCATGGTCTGCGCCGTGGCGAGCATGATCTCAAGCTCATCATGATGTGTGAAATTCCATCCAATGCACTGCTTGCTGACCAGTTCCTGGAATACTTTGACGGCATGTCGATTGGTTCGAACGATCTGACGCAGCTGACGCTGGGTCTGGACCGTGACTCAGGGCTTGTGGCCTCGCTGTTCGACGAGCGTGACCCGGCTGTAAAGATGCTCCTGGAGCGTGCGATCGAAGCCTGTAACAAGGCCGGCAAATACATCGGTATTTGTGGTCAGGGTCCTTCAGACCACCCGGATCTGGCTGAGTGGTTGACCGACAAGGGCATCACCAGCCTGTCGCTCAATCCGGATACGGTAGTGGATACCTGGCAGCAGATCGCCAAGCGTGCCTAAGCGCTAACACTTGGTCTAAACGGGATGCTGCGGCATCCCGTTTTTTATGCGCGATGATGGAAGCGGGGCAGGGTAACCTTCCAGCGTATAGCAATCATGCGCACAGCTACCCCAACAAAAATAGCAATCCAGGCGGCTAGCGTCGTATCCACGTGCAGCGCATCCAGAGCAATCAGTGTCATGCCGCCAATCCATGCTGCGGTTGCGTAGAGCTCGCTTGTAAATACGAGTGGCACCTCGTTAATCATCACATCACGTAGCAAGCCACCCAGAACAGCCGTGAGTACACCAAGCAAACTGGCAGTGAGCCAGGGCATATTCCAGTCGAGCGCCACCTGCGTGCCAACAATGGCAAACAAGGCCATACCAATGGCATCTGGAATCAGAAAAAGTTTTTCAGGTAGGTGGCGAATGCGGGTTATAAAAAACGTCAGCATTGCGGCAATCACGGATATCTGGAGGTAGGTTTCATCGGCAAGCCAGAATACCTTGCGCCCGAGGAGTAGGTCGCGGACTGTGCCGCCTGCCAGTGCAGTAGCCAGGCCGGCCATGAGTGCGCCGAAGAGATCAACGCCTTTGTCTCGGGCTACGAGAACACCGGTGACTGCACAAACCACAGAGGCTGCAAGGCCAAGACCATAAATCAGCACATCATTGGCCTGGATGATTTGATCAGAAATAACCATGGTGGCAAATCCTCGGTTTAGCGAACCTGTGTCTTCAATAAGCGGCCTTGTTCGCGCTTCCAGTCTTTTTCTTTTTCGGTATCACGCTTATCGTGTAATTTTTTACCTTTGGCCAAACCGATCTGCGCTTTGATGCGACCCTTGTTGTAATGCAGGTCAATCGGCACGAGCGCATAACCGGCACGTTCAACCTTACCGATGAGCGTATCAATTTCACGGCGATTCAGGAGCAGTTTGCGTGTGCGGGTGGCGTCCGGATGTACATGCGTTGATGCGGAAATCAACGGTGTAATGTGCATGCCAATGATAAAGAGCTCGCCATTCAAAACAACGACATAGGCTTCTTTAATTTGAATCCGACCGGCGCGTATGGCTTTGCATTCCCAACCCTCCAGACAGAGCCCAGCCTCGAACTGTTCTTCGATAAAGTACTCGTGGAAGGCCTTCTTGTTGGAAACAATGCTCATTGGTGCAGGTATTCGCTAAAATACGGCATTCTACAACCCTTCATGAAATCAACGCGTATCTATGGCGCTTGTCGAGAAAACCGTACTGATCGAGAACTCCGCTGCCCAGATGTATGCCCTGGTTGATGATGTGGAAAGCTATACCCAGTTTTTACCCTGGTGTGCCAAAGCCGAGCTCAAATATAGAGATGACCATAAAACTGTGGCCACCCTGCATATCGATTTTCTGAGCGTGAAATCTCACTTCACGACTGAAAATGCCAAGGTCTATCCAACGCAGATGACCATGAAACTGATTGATGGTCCCTTCAGACGGTTTGATGGCCAGTGGGAATTCAAGCCCCTTGCTGAAAACGCCTGTAAGATCGAGTTCCGGTTGAGTTACGAATTTTCCAGTAAGCTATTCGAAAAGATCATTGGTCCGGTATTCAGCCGGATAGCCAATACCTTCATAGAGGCCTTCGTGCAGAGGGCGGCACAGGTTTATAAAGCACCATGAAAATAGAAGTCTGTTACGCGCTGGCGGACCGTCAGGAACTCATTACTCTGGATCTGCCAGAGGGCTCAACCGCCCTGCAGGCGGTAGAAGCCTCGGGTTTGCTGCAGAAATATCCTGAAATTGAGCCGGGCGGTCTTAATAAGCTGGGCGTGTTTGCCAAACTGGTTAAAGCAGATGCTGCGCTCAGAGACCGGGATCGTGTTGAAATCTATCGCCCGTTAATTGCTGACCCCAAAGAAGTCCGCCGTCAGAAGGCTGCCGAAGGCAAGGTTATGAAGCGGGGCGCGGCAGAATTGAATACTGCCGAATAATCCTTATTTCTGGCAAAGCG
>JBJTFJ010000024.1:0-6820 GCA_046093345.1 Fluviibacter sp.
CCGCGGGCCTCGGTCAGAATCTCACCGTGCCAGTTCCCTTCGGCAATAATGGGTTGCGGATCATCGGCATGGCGAACCAGCACTAAGACACTGACGAAATGCGCAGCGCGATCGTTGTGATTGGCGAGCGCCTCAAGCAAATGCGCATTGTTCCGTGCATCAGAACGTGGCTCACCGGCGTAGCGTGCGGATAGAACCCCAGGCGCACCGCCAAGTGCTCGTACACAGAGCCCGGAGTCATCGGCCAGAGCAGGCAGACCGCTTAAGCGTGCCGCGTGGCGTGCTTTAGCACGCGCATTTTCAACGAAGGAAAGAAAGGGTTCCTCGGCCTCTGGAATGTTCAGTTGCCCTTGAGGGATCAGTTGGATACCCAGTGGATCGAGCAGCGCACCTAGCTCTTTGAGCTTCTTGGCATTGTTCGAGGCAAGCACCAGTTGCTGCATGCGATTAACCCTTAACGGCTTGAGTTTGCGCGGCTACCAGTTGCTTGATGCCGGCATCGGCCAGATCAACCAACGCATTCAATTCATTGCGGCTGAAGGGCGTGCCCTCTGCCGTGCCCTGAATCTCAACGATGCCACCGTTGCCCGTCATGATGACGTTCATATCGGTATCGCAATTGGAGTCCTCGGCGTAATCCAGATCTAGTACCGGCTGTCCATCGAAAATGCCTACCGAAATAGCGGCGACATGTTCGCGTACCGGATTCGAAGGCAGCACCCCTTCGGCAACCAGTTTGGCGCACGCATCGTGTAAGGCGACCCAGGCACCGGTTATGGCGGCACAGCGGGTACCGCCATCCGCCTGAAGTACATCGCAATCAAGGGTGATTTGGCGCTCACCCAGAGCGGCGAGATCAGTCACGGCACGTAGGCTGCGGCCGATCAGGCGTTGAATTTCCTGTGTGCGCCCGGTTTGTTTACCCTTTGCTGCTTCGCGGGCAGAACGGGTGTGGGTCGCACGTGGCAGCATGCCGTATTCGGCTGTAACCCAGCCCTGTCCTTTACCGCGCAAGAATGGAGGCACGGAAGTTTCCACGCTGGCAGTACAAAGCACGCGGGTTTGCCCGACCTGAATAAGCACCGAGCCCTCGGCATGAGCGGTGTAGCCGCGTGTCAGAGAAAGCGGGCGTAATTCATCAGATTGTCGTTGGCTTGGGCGCATGGCGGTTCCTATCGTTTAAACTCGTCGGCATTGTACGATTTTCCAACTGAATTCAGGATTTCCGCATGATTGCCAGCATGACCGGCTTTGCCGCTATGACCCGCCCTATTTCTGGTGGAACGCTGACTTTTGAGATCAAAAGCGTCAATTCGCGTTTTCTCGACTTGGTATTCCGCTTTCCCGACGAGTTGCGTGAGCTGGAAATGCCTCTACGTGAGTTGCTGGCCAAACAGCTGTCGCGTGGCAAAGTCGAGTGTCGGGCCGGCTGGTCGATCAATACGGCCGAGATCAATGAAACGTTGGACGCAGACCGTTTGCAGACCTTGCAACGCCTGGCTTCGCAAGTACAGGCGGTATTCAAGGAGAGCCGTGGTTTAAGCACGGCCGATGTGCTGCGCTGGCCTGGGGTGGTGCAGACAGCGGCGCTGGATTGGTCGACACTGTTACCGCAATACCAAAGCATGGCGGCCGAAGCGATTCAGGGGCTTAAAGAGGCGCGTTTGCGCGAGGGTGGCCGTTTGGCATCCCTCATTCAGGAGCGTACGGCGGCCATGAGGGTGTTGGTGGCTAAGGCCGAACCGCTAATCCCGGCGGCACAACAGGCATTTGTGGACAAAGCGCGCGCCAAGCTGATTGAAGTCATTGGCAGCGCCGAGGATGAGCGTATTCGTCAGGAGTTAACCCTGTATGCCGTGCGTACGGATGTGGCCGAAGAGCTCGGACGGCTTAAAGTACACCTCGATGAGGTAGATCGGGTGGTGTCGTCTAACGGCCAAGCCGGTAAGCGTCTGGACTTCCTGATGCAGGAGCTGAACCGCGAAGCTAATACTCTGGGTTCCAAGTCAGTGAGTGCCGAGGTGTCAGGCATTGCTATGGAATTGAAGTTGCTGATCGAGCAGATCCGCGAACAGGTGCAGAATATCGAGTAATTGGAATTGTAGAGAACGTAATGACCCAGAAATCTAAAACAGTCGGGCCAGGGAGCCTGTTCGTGATTGCGGCACCTTCGGGTGCTGGAAAAACTACGCTAACCCGCATGGCGCTGGCACAGAACAAGCGGCTGGCTCTATCTATTTCGACAACGACGCGTGCCCCGCGCCCGGGTGAGGAAGACGGGGTGCATTATCACTTTGTTTCCGTGGAGGCCTTTAAGCAGATGCAGGCTGCCGGTGATTTTCTGGAATCGGCTGAAGTGCACGGTAACTTTTATGGCACGAGCCGTCAGGGTATCGAAGCATTGCTTTCCGCAGACCGTGATGTGATTCTGGAAATTGACTGGCAGGGTGCCCAACAGGTGCGCAAGGTCTATCCGGAATCGGTCGGTGTATTCATTCTCCCTCCCTCTTTTGGCGTGCTTGAGACGCGTTTGCAGGGGCGGGGACAGGATTCGGCCGAAATCATTGCCCGGCGGGTGGCTAATGCCCGCGAGGAATTACAACATCTGAACGAGTTCCCCTACGTTATAATTAACGAAAATCTGGAAGAAGCACTTGCCGAGCTGCTTGCCGTCTTTGCGGCGGCCCGGGTGAGACTGGATAACCAGTCGCAACGGCATTCGGCACTGATTGCTTCATACCTCTCTTGCTAAATTGAACGGAAAAAACCATGGCACGTATTACTGTTGAAGATTGCCTGAATCGCATCCCTAATCGCTTTCAAATGACGCTTGCCGCGACGTATCGTGCGCGCCAACTGGCAAACGGTGCAACGCCACATGTTGAAGCAGATCTGGATAAGCCAACGGTCATCGCGCTGCGTGAAATTGGTGAAGGCTTTGTGGGCACTGAAATTCTGACCCGTCCGCAGGCCTGAGTGATGGCGTAGGTAGGAATTGAGGGGCATACGATGAATACGGAAGCCCGTGCTCCGGTTAGCCCCGAGATTTCGCCTGATTTAGCCCCGGCCTTAGGGGCGGATGACCCAGCATACCGGGTATTTATTGATAGTCTGGATTATCTCTCTGCTGCCGATCTGGCACGCGTTGAGGAAGCGTTCGTCTTTAGCGAACAGTGCCATCGTGGTCAGGCACGCAACTCTGGTGAAGCCTATATCACCCACCCGCTAGCCGTTGCAGGCGCACTTGCTGATTGGAAAATGGATGCGGTTGCCATTATGGCGGCATTGCTCCATGACACGATTGAAGATACCGGTGTCACTAAGGCGGAGTTGGCGCAGCGTTTCGGTAAACCTGTTGCGGAGTTAGTGGAAGGCTTGTCCAAGCTGGACCGCCTGGAGTTTGCTAGCCAGCATGAAGCGCAGGCAGAAAACTTCCGCAAAATGCTGCTCGCCATGGCGCGGGATATCCGGGTCATTCTGATCAAGCTGACCGACCGTTTGCACAATATGCAGACCCTGGGTTCGATGCGCGCCGATAAACGGCGGCGTATTGCCCGAGAAACCCTAGAGATTTATGCGCCTATTGCCAACCGCCTGGGTTTGAATACGCTGTTCCGCGAATTACAGGATCTGGCATTTCAGAATATCTATCCACACCGTTACGAAGTATTGGCGCGTGCCGTCAAATCGGTACGGGGCAACCGTAAAGAAATGGTGCAGCGGATCCTAACGAGTCTATCTGACAAACTGGCACAGTCTGGTGTGAAAGCCGAAGTCTTTGGTCGGCAAAAGACGTTGTACTCGATTTACCGGAAGATGATTGAAAAACACCTGTCGTTTTCCCAGGTGCTGGATCTGTATGGTTTTCGTGTGGTTGTTAATGATGATGCGAGTTGTTACACCGCACTAGGGGCGCTGCACGCACTTTATAAGCCGTTGCCCGGTAAATTTAAAGATTACCTGGCCATTCCAAAAGTGAATGGCTATCAATCGCTGCACACCACGCTAATTGGCCCGTACGGCACCCCTATCGAAATACAGATTCGTACGCGGGATATGCACCGGCTTGCTCAGGAAGGCGTTGCATCACATTGGCTTTATAAAGAATCGGGTAAGTTCTCAGACGATCTGCACGATAAGACGACTAAATGGTTGGAATCATTGGTTGAGATGCAATCAATGAGTGGTGACTCGGCAGAGTTTTACGAGCACGCAAAAGTAGATCTGTTTCCGGATGAAGTCTTCGTGTTTACGCCGAACGGCAAGATCCTTACGTTGCCGCGTGGCGCAACGGCGGTTGATTTTGCCTATGCCGTGCACACGGACATCGGCAATCGCTGTGTTGCAGCGCGTATTAATCGTGAATTTGCACCATTGCGCACGGAACTGCAAAACGGGGATCAGATAGAAATTGTCACGGCTGTAATCCCTAACCCGAATCCAGCTTGGCTCAAGTTTGTGAAGTCCGGACGTACGCGCAGCAAGATTCGTCATTTCTTACGATCAGCGCATCACGAATCATCAGCAGCATTGGGTAAGCGGATGCTATCGAGTGAGCTAGCTCGGTATGGACAGCGTCTGCAGGACGTGCCGGTTGCTGGCTGGGGGCGTGTACTTGATCGCTCTGGCGCAGAAGCTGAGGGCAATGTCCTGAGCGAAATCGGTACAGGCCAGCGCCCGGCTGCAGATGTGGCCGTCGAGCTGCTGGGTCTGGATCCTAAACAAGCGCTGCCTAAAACGAGTAGCGCACCGGTTCTGATCAATGGATCCGAAGGTGTTGCGGTTCACTTGTCGACTTGTTGTCAGCCAATCCCTGGAGACCCGATTGTTGGTTCGCTTGATGCAACACGCGGTTTAGTAGTTCATACCCACGATTGTTTGCGGATTCGTCGACATCTTGGTCAGGATGCGCAGAAGTGGGTTGATGTTGAGTGGGCGCCAGAGATTAATAGCCAGTTTGATGTGCGTATTCGGGTTGAAATCCGCAATCAGCGCGGTGTCCTGGCCAAGATCTCTAGCGCCATCGCCGAAGCGGATTCGAACATCATGCATATCAGCATGGATGATGCGGGCGGTATGTACACCACCCTGTTCTTTACGTTGCAGGTTCGGGATCGTAAGCATCTGGCACATGTGATGCGCGGCGTGCGTCATATTCCGGAAGTCTCGAGAATTTCACGGATTCGAGATAGCGAAGAGCGCGCTGTATGAAAGTCATCGTGATTGGTGCCGGTGTTGTGGGTACAACGTCGGCATGGTATCTCGCAGCGGCCGGACATGAAGTTACGGTGATTGATCGGCAACCAGGCGCCGGTCAGGAAACCAGTTTTGCCAATGGGGGACAGATCTCCGTGTCTCACGCAGAGCCTTGGGCTAACCCGCAGGCCATTGGAAAGATTCTGCGCTGGGTGGGCAAGGAAGATGCGCCCCTACTATTTCGGTGGCGATTAGACCCGGAATTGTTTCGCTGGGGATTGCAGTTTTTGCGTGAGTGCACAGCGTCTCGGACGCGTGCCAACATTCGCGCAATCGTTAGCCTCGCAAGTTACAGCCGTGATTGCTTGCAGCAGCTCCGTTCCGATACCGGTATCGAGTACGATCAGTTGTCACGCGGCATTCTGCATTTCTACACCGACGAAAAAGAATACAAAGCAGCTGATATGGCTGCCGATTTGATGCGCGATTATGGATTAGATCGGCGTCCGGTATCGGCTGCGGAGTGTGTGAGTATCGAGCCTGCCCTGCAGGATGCGCGCGCGATGATCGTCGGTGGGCATTACACGCCTTCTGACGAATCCGGCGATGCACATAAATTCACACGTAATCTTGCCGAGCTTGCTAAAGCAAAGGGCGTCCGGTTTTTAACAGGCACGCCTGTGGCGCGATTGCGTGGCAGTGGCGTCAAGATTGAATCTGTGGAGCTGTATAACGGCGAAAAACTGCAGGCAGATGCTTATGTCGTTGCCTGCGGCAGCTTCAGTAATGCACTGTTATCGCCCCTGGGTCTGAACCTGCCGATTTACCCTGCTAAAGGGTATTCGGCAACGTTTGCGCTTGAAGAGGGTGAGAGCTTTGCGCCAACCGTCAGCTTGACCGATGATGGTCACAAGATTGTGTTCTCGCGTCTTGGCAATCGACTGCGTGTGGCCGGAACCGCCGAAATGAATGGTTACGGCATGGGTTTGAACCCGGTGCGCTGTGCCGCTATCGCAGAACGGACTCGGGAGATTTTTCCCCATTTGCGTACGGTTGGCGAGCCAGAATACTGGACAGGTTTGCGCCCGGCAACGCCCTCTAATGTGCCTTTTATTGGGCGTGCAAAACCATCGAATCTCTATCTGAATACCGGACACGGCACCCTCGGATGGACGATGGCCTGCGGATCCGGGAAGGCGTTGGCCGACATGATGTCTGGCCATCGTGCAGAAACGGATTTCCCGTTCCAATATCGATACTGAGAGCGTGGTTGTGCCAGATACGGCGATCACCTGGTTTGATACGCATGTGCACTGGGATGCAGCAGAGTTTGATTTAGATCGAGATGCTGCGCTTGATCGGGCTTATGCGGCAGGCGTTCGTTATTGCTTGAATCCTTCGGTAACTGTGGATGGTATTGAAAAAGTACGGCAGCTTGCGGCCCTATCAGAGAGCCACAAGCATTGGCCCCGTATTCTTCCGGCGTACGGGATTCATCCGCTTTATGTTGCACAGTGCAGAGCCGATGACATCCAAACATTAGAGGCCGAATTGCTTAGACAGCGCCCGGTTGCAATTGGTGAGATTGGGTTAGATGCCTATGTGGGCGCGCCTGATTTTGAAA
>JBJTFJ010000025.1:0-2482 GCA_046093345.1 Fluviibacter sp.
GTTTGGCGACTTTAGCGTCCATTGGGTACATGAAGATGCCGCCGCGCGACAGAATGCGGTGGACATCGGCCACCATCGAGGCTACCCAGCGCATATTAAAGTCTTCGCCCCGCGGACCTTCTTTACCTGCGAGCAGTTCGGAGACATAACGCTGAACGGGCTCTTCCCAATGACGCTGATTTGACAGGTTGATGGCAAATTCACGGGTATTTTCAGGAATAGAAAGGTTTTCCTGTGTAAGGCGGAAGGTGCCGATTTCGCGATCCAGAGTGAACACGTGCACACCATGGCCAAAAGTCAGGACCAGTTGGGTATTCGGACCATAGACGGCATAACCAGCAGCGACCTGTGAGGCACCCTTCTGTAGGAACGCATCGCCATTGGCGCATTCAATGCCTTCAGGTGCACGTAGTACCGAAAATATCGTGCCGACAGAAACGTTTACGTCAATATTCGAGGAACCATCGAGCGGGTCGAAGACCAGTAGGTATTCCCCTTTGGGGTAGCGGTTCGGAATGCAGAAGGGCAGATCCATCTCTTCTGATGCCATTGCGGCAAGGTGACCACCCCATTCGTTGGCGTCGAGCAGAATTTCATTCGAAATCACGTCCAGCTTCTTCTGAACTTCACCCTGAACGTTGTCGGTACCGGCAGTTCCCATGGCATCCCCCAGGTTGCCTTTGCCAATGGCAATAGCAATGGCCTTACAGGCTCGGGCGACCACTTCGATCAGCAAGCGAAGATCAGGATCCAGTGTTTTGGATTCGCGTTGTTGTTCGATCAGAAAGCGGGAGAGTGGGATGCGCATAATGGAATTTCGCTAATTAAATAGGATTAGGTGAGATTGTACTGGGTTCAACCCGCTTGATCACGTAACCATTGCTGCCAGATGTTCCAGACCCCTGGGGCTGCAGCGGCATAGCCTGTGGGGCTTAAAGATATGTCTTGTTGCGTAAGTCCGCGCACTTGAGAGAGTTGTTCGCTGAGGCCACCGGCTTCAGCAAGAATAAGGCGGCCTGCGGCGGCATCCCAGGGCATTTGTCCGCCATGAACATAGGCGTTTAATTGACCGCTGGCGAGCGCACACCATTCCAAAGTGCTTGCACCAAGACTGCGCCAGCCTCGCCATGGCGCTGTTTGTGCATCGTCGCGCGCAATTCCGGCTGGCGAAATGTTTGCAATTTGCTGCCGCAAGTGGGCCGGAAGATAGGTCATGTCGACGCCCACCACGCAGTCTTTGAGATGCCGTGGCTCCTGGCCGAGCGTGAGCCGTGTGCCATTACAGAAGCTGCCACCCCCTAGAGAGGCATACCAGTTTTGTTGTAAGGCCGGCGCAATGGTGGCACCTAATACCGTATTGCCTTTATGAACCAGTGCTACAGAAATAGCGAACCAGGGGAGTCCGTTGGCAAAATTGGTGGTGCCATCAATCGGATCGGCGATCCAGAGACTGGTTTTGCCAAGCTGACAATCTTGCCAGAGCTGTCGTTGAATCTCGACAGGCATTTCTTCGCCAAGTAGGGGGGCAGGGTATAGCGCAGACAGCATGGCGGGTAAGGCGTCCTGCACCGCCAGATCAGCCTCACTGAGTAAGGAACCATCTGTTTTGGTGCTGACCTGTGCATGTGCGAAGCGCGGCATGACTTCTTGGCTGGCCAGCGCCTGTAGCGATTGGCTTAATTCAATGGCGCAGGTTGCCCAGAAGGCACTTTCAGAGATCAGAGGGGCAGACATGCGCTCTATAATAGCAACCATGGTGATTCCTCGTTTTTATGTGCCCCAGTCTCTGGCCGTTGGTCAACGTCTTTCTCTGCCTGAAGCGGTAGCGAATCATGCCGTGCGTGTACTGCGATTGCAGCCGGGTGATCCGCTGGTGCTTTTTAATGGCGAAGGCGGGGCTTATGCCGGGCATCTGCTCGCGCGTGAAGAAAACACAAAAGAGATACCCTCTAAAAAACAGCGGGAATCTCGGCAAAGTCGGCAGACTGTAGCGGATGTGCTGCTAGACGAATTTCAACCGGATGATCGTGCGAGCCAGCTGCAAATCAGCTTGTGGCAGGGCGTGTCGGCAGCGGAACGCATGGATTACACCTGGCAAAAGTCGGTTGAGTTGGGTGTGTATCGGTGCGTGCCGATTGAAACTCGGCGTTGCGTCACTCGGTTGGATGCTGCCCGTGCTGAAAAACGGCATGCACATTGGCAAGGCGTGATCGTTTCTGCAGCGGAACAGTGTGGGTTGAACCGGCTGCCAGAGTTGTTGCCAGTTCAGACGTTGACACAGGCTTTAGCGCAAACAGCAGGCTCGGGTGTTCGCGTGATGCTGGACCCGGACGCTACGGAGAGTTTTCCGGTCTGGTTAGAACGACAGCAAGCGCTGACGGATCTCACGATATTGATTGGTCCGGAAGGTGGATTTGCTCCGGAAGAAATTGTTGCTGCGAAAGAGGCGGGGTTTTTGTGCTTCCGTTTAGGGCCGCGTGTG
>JBJTFJ010000026.1:0-3228 GCA_046093345.1 Fluviibacter sp.
CTTTGCGCCCCTGGTAGAGATCTGCCTTGGAAGCCGCTGCACCACTGGTTTCTGCGCCGGCAATCGGGTGCCCGGGCACGAACTGGTTGATCTTGTTGCCAAAGGCAGCACGCGCTGCTTCGACCACATCACCCTTGGTGCTACCTGCATCCGTCACGATCGTGTGCTCACTTAGATAGGGAGCGATACGCTGGAAAATCTCCGGCATCTGGCCGACCGGTGTGGCCACCAGAATGAGATCCGCTTCGCGCACATCGGCACCGGGGTTGATACCCACTTCGTCGATGATACCGAGGTCATATGCGGCTTTCAGACTTTTAGGCGTACGGCCAAAACCGATAATCTCATCGGCTGCTTTGGCTGCTTTCAACCCGCGCGCAAAAGACGCACCAATCAGCCCCACACCGAATATCAGAACCTTGCCGAAGTGCATAGAGATGCTCTCTTAAGCGTATTTATTTAATGGCAACAGCAAGCGCTTCAAGGAAGCGTGCATTCTCAGCCTGCGTACCAATGGTTACGCGCAGCCAATCGTGCATGGCATAACCGGCCAGCGGGCGCACAATCACGCCCTGCTTGAGTAAGCGTTGATTCACACCGGCGGCATCCGCCACGTTAAAGGTGACAAAGTTGGCGTGGCTCGGCAGATAGTTCAAACCCAGCGCATCTAGGCCTGCATTAATCTGCTTCATACCGGCCTGGTTCAATTCAAAACTCTGCGCCAGAAACTCGGCATCTTCCAGCGCTGCAATGGCACCGGCCAAGGCCAGGTTATTGCAGTTGAAAGGCTGACGCACACGGTTCATCAGATCAGCGACCGCCGGGGTAGCCAATGCGTAGCCAATGCGCAGGCCAGCCATACCGTAAATCTTCGAGAAGGTCCGCGTGATCACCAGGTGATCAAATTCCTTGAGCCATTCGGTGGTATCGACACGATGCTCCGGCGCCAGATATTCGTTATAGGCTTCATCCAGCACCACGATAACGTCGCGCGGCAAACTGGCGATAAACGCCTTTAATTCGTCATAGGGCAAAAAGGTGCCCGTCGGATTATTCGGGTTGGCGATCCACACAATGCGCGTGTCATCACGCACGGCGGCACGCATCGCCGGCAGATCATGCGCGTAATCTTTGGCTGCCGCAGCAATGCACTCCCCGCCCACACCCATCGTAGCCAATGGATACACTGCAAAGGCATGCGCTGAAAACACGGCTGAACGACCCGGCGCCAGAAATACCTGGGCAATTAGTTCCAGAACATCATTAGAGCCATTGCCCAGAACGATCTGCGTAGTTTCCACACCGTTGTGTTTCGCGAGCGCAGCCTTCAGTTCAAAGTCATCCGGGTAACGCGCCAGGCCATCAATAGCATCCTGAACAGCAGCGCGCGCCTTAGGGCTCATACCCAACGGGTTTTCATTGGAGGCCAGTTTAATAATCGATTCAACCGGCAAGCCCAGCTCACGCGCAACTTCGGTAATGGGTTTGCCTGGCTGGTAGGGCGCAATCTTCTTGATGTTCGATAAAGCGTGGTCGAGCAGCGTCATAGCGTGGATTCGATATTAGTAAACAGCAATCGGATAAGAGCCCAGCACCTTGAGGTAGGCCGCATCTGCCGCCAGCTTCTCCAAGGCACCCTTTACCGGCTCTGCGTCGGCGTGGCCTTCGATATCGACAAAGAAAACGTATTCCCACAGGGCGTGGCGCGCCGGACGCGACTCTAAGCGGGTCATCGACACACCCGCCTGTGCCAAGGGCGACAACAACGATTGCAGGGCACCGGTACGATTTGGCGTGGACAGAATCAACGAAGTTTTGTCCTGACCGGATACGCCCGCTGCAAAACGTCCAAGCACGAGGAAACGGGTCGTGTTGTTCGGTTCATCTTCAATATTGCTGGCCAGATGCGGCAGCTGATAACGCTCAGCGGCTGCCTCACCGGCAATGGCTGCAATGCTGGGGTCTTCTGCCGCACGACGTGCCGCTTCCGCATTACTGGCAACAGGGATACGTGGCACATCCGGCAGATTGCGATTCAACCATTCATGGCACTGTGCCAGCGACTGGGCATGCGACAGCACCTGCTTGATCTCACCCAGACCCGATGTGCGTGACAACAGGTTCTGGTGGATACGCACCACCACCTCGCCACAGATCTTGAGCGAGGTACCTAACAAGAGATCTAGCGTACGGCCAATAGCACCTTCCGTCGAGTTCTCGACGGGCACCACGGCATAATCGGCATGGCCTGCTTCAACCTCACGGAAGACATCATCAATGGATGCCTGTGGCAGCAAGCGCACAGCATGGCCAAACTGTTTGACTGCCGCAGATTCGGAGAACGTACCGAGCGGACCCAAGAAGGCCACACCAATCGGTTGTTCCAGCGCCAGACAGGCCGACATCACTTCACGGAACAAACGAGTAATGGTTTCATCAGCCAATGGCCCCTGATTCAACTCCTGCAGCCGACGCAGCACCTGCGCTTCGCGCTCAGGGCGATAGATAAAACCATCATCGCCAAAACGTGCTTTGATCTCACCAACTTCGCGGGCACATTGCGCACGTCGGTTCAGCAGCTCCAGCAACGTGCCATCAATGCCATCGATCTGCTGGCGAACCACAGCCAGCGCTTCCTGGATCGTCTGCCCCGAATTCTTATCTGATGACATCACCCTCTCCTTGCTGACTGCCGGTGAATAAATAAATTAGCCGTGGCGACGCATGAAGTCGTTCATGAAGGTCACTAGCGCCTGTACGCCTTCCATCGGCATGGCGTTGTAGATCGAGGCGCGCATACCGCCGACCAGTTTGTGACCCTTCAGTGCCAGCAGACCTGCCTTATCCGATTCTTCCAGGAAGATCGAATCGAGCGCTTTGTCTTTCAGCGTAAATGGTACGTTCATCCACGAACGGCAATCGGTCGCGATGCCGTTGGTATAGAACCCGCCGCTACCGTCGATGGTTTTGTAGAGCAGCTCGGCCTTAGCCTGATTGATCTTGGCAATCGCCGGCAACCCACCCTGCTTGAGCAACCACTGAAATACCAGCCCCGACATGTAAATACCAAAGGTAGGTGGCGTATTGAGCATGGAGGTGTTCTTTTCCTGCTCGGCGTAATCCATCAGCGCCGGAATCGCTTTCGAAGCTTTGCCCAGTAGATCCTTGCGCACGATAACGAGCGTCACACCTGCCGGACCAATGTTCTTCTGAGCACCCGCGTAGATC
>JBJTFJ010000027.1:0-14113 GCA_046093345.1 Fluviibacter sp.
TTTTCCTGTACATCGGCGCGGTGGATACGGACCGAACCGCCACCGATTTCCCAACCATTCAGCGCAATGTCATAGGCCTTGGCCAGACATTTGCCCGGATCAGAGGCGAGTAGATCGATGTGGTCGTCTTTCGGGCTGGTGAACGGGTGGTGGCAGGCGTTCCAGCGCTTGTCATCTTCGTCGTATTCGAACATCGGGAAGTCAACGATCCAGATCGGTGCCCAGACGGTACCGTTCATGAAGTTCTTTTCGTGACCAATTTTGACGCGTAGCGCACCCAGTGCATCGTTGACGACCTTGGTCTTGTCGGCGCCAAAGAAGATCAGGTCGCCGCTTTGGGCGCCGGTGCGCTCAAGAATGGTCTTCAGTGCTGTTTCATTCAGGTTTTTGACGATGGGTGATTGCAGACCGGTCTCGTTCGGCTGCGAGGCATCGTTAACCTTGATGTAGGCCAGGCCCTTGGCACCGTAGATGCCCACAAATTTGGTGTATTCGTCGATCTCGCCACGGGTCAGAGTTGCACCACCCGGAATGCGCATGGCAGCTACGCGACCACCGGTGGTAGCCGGGCCACTGAATACCTTAAAGGCGACATCAGCAACTGCATCGGTCACGTCAGTCAGTTCCAGGGTCACGCGCATGTCCGGCTTATCAGAACCAAAACGTGCCATGGCTTCGGCATACGACATGCGTGGGAACGGGTTAGGTAGATCCACGTCCATCGCGTCTTTGAAGACGTAACGGATCAGGCCTTCCGTCAGGCCCATGATCTCTTCTTCGCTCAGGAACGAGGTTTCGATATCGACCTGGGTAAATTCGGGTTGACGATCTGCGCGCAGATCTTCGTCACGGAAGCATTTTACGATCTGATAGTAGCGGTCGAAGCCGGCCACCATCAGCAGCTGTTTGAACAGCTGTGGCGATTGTGGCAGCGCGAAGAACTGGCCATCGTGCACGCGCGAAGGGACCAGATAGTCGCGGGCGCCTTCCGGTGTCGACTTTGTGAGCATCGGGGTTTCAATATCGATGAAACCATTGTCATCAAGGTAGCGACGGAAGGCGCGAGCAACGCGATAGCGCAGCTGCAGATTCTTTTGCATGGCAGGGCGACGCAGATCGATCACGCGATGCGTCAGGCGGACGGTTTCTGACAGATGCTCTTCATCAACCTGGAACGGTGGCGTGACGGAAGCGTTGAGCACTTCAATTTCATGGCACAAGACTTCGATGCCACCGGAGGCCAAGGTTGTGTTTTCGGTGCCCGCAGGGCGTGGACGCACTTTGCCGGTAATCTTTAGGCAGAATTCACCACGCACGGATTCGGCAATGGCAAACATGTCGGCACGATCAGGGTCACAAACCACCTGGGCCAGACCGGTGCGGTCGCGCAGATCGATAAAGATCACGCCACCATGGTCGCGACGACGGTGTGCCCAGCCACAAAGGGTGACGATCTGTTCGTTTAGCGAAGGATTGAGGTCGCTACAGTAATGAGTGCGCATGAGATGTATTGCTTTTCTTCAAGAGTGGAAATCAGTCGCCAACGTAGGTATCGGCGGTTTGGCTAGAAATGGTTTCAGGTGTTTTAACAGGCAGTGTGGTCGGCGCGACTACGCCCATCGAGATCAGGTACTTCAGGGCATCTTCAACCGACATGTCGAGTTCGAGTACATCAGCTTTGGGGACCATGAGAAAGAAGCCGGAAGTCGGATTTGGGGTCGTCGGAACATAGAGGCTCACCATATTGTCGCCAAGGCGAGCAGCGATTTCGCCACCGGGGGCGCCGGTCAGAAAGCCGATGGTCCAGCTGCCCTGCCGGGGATACTGTACGAGAACTGCCTGGCGGAACGCCTGGCCCGACGGGGAGAAGACGGTGTCTGAAATCTGTTTGACGCTCTGATAGATAGAGCGAACGACAGGGATGCGATGCAACAGAGCTTCCCACCAGCGAACCAGGCGCTGGCCGATAAAATTGGCGGTGAGGAGTCCGGTAATGAAAACGACGAGCAGCGTCATCACGGCGCCAACACCGGGGATGTTGAAGCCTACAAGTGCGCGGGGCTGCCATGCGTTTGGCAACAGCATGATCGATTGATCCATCATGCCGAGAATGAACGACAGAACCCAGAGCGTGATGCCCAGAGGCGCCCAGATCAGCAGGCCAGTAATGAAGTAGCGTTTCATTCGTTCGCCGCGATGCGGCAGATAGGTTCCAAACCCTTGATTATAGCGGACTCGCAGCGATTTCTGTAGGTGATCTTAAAGCACGTTGCCCAGCTGGAATATCGGTAGATACATGGCGACGACCATGCTGCCGATAATGAGCCCCAGAACGACCATCATCAGGGGTTCCAGGAGGCTGCTGAGCATGCTGACAAGGTCGTTGACCTCGCGCTCGTAGATGTCTGCTACTTTTCTGAGCATATCGTCCAGCGATCCAGATTCCTCGCCGATAGCCACCATCTGTATAGGTAAAGCGCTAAAAACCGTTTGCTGCCGCATCGCTGCGGACAGGCTGGCGCCCTGTTGTAACTGCAGCCGGATTTTTCGGGATGCACCGATGAAGCAGTGGTTGCCTGCTGTATCTCCTGCAGGACCTAATGCATCTAGCAGCGGAATGCCAGCGCTAATCAGGCTGGCGAGCGTCTGGCTCCAGCGGGCGAGTGCTGCTTTCTGGAGCAAACCGCCCAGTATGGGCAAACGCAGTAACCATTGATCTGTTCGGGTTTGCCAGGCAGGGTTCGTTTGCCATTGCCGATAAAGCGCATAGCCAGCAACGCCTAGCAACCCTAAAGCAAAAAGGCCGTATTCCCGTAGCGCATTTGATCCATCAATCATCAGCTGGGTAGGCCATGGCAGCGCTGCACCAAAACTCGAAAAACTTTGTTCAAATGCAGGGACAACGAGCCAGAGCAGTAACAGGCTAACGGTAAATGCAATGCCCAGAATGGCAATCGGGTAAGCCAGTGCGCTTCGAATCTTGCCTTTGATCGCCTGCATTTTCTCGTGATAGTTGGCGATACGATCAAGCATCACGTCTAAAAGCCCGGATTGCTCGCCAGCAGCCACGAGCGTGCAGGTCAGCGTATCAAAAGCATCAGGGTGTTGTTGCATGGCCTGGGCCAGAGAAGAACCCATCTGCAGATCCGTACGCATTTGCAGCAATATCTGGGTGGCTACAGCGTGATCCTGACTTTTTGCGAGCAGCTCCATGGCGGCAAGCAGGGGCACCCCTGCGTGAATCAGCGTGGCAAGTTGACGCAGTATCAGGCCGGTCGTTTTGCGGGATAAGCCAGGTTGACGGCGCCATGGCCTCGCCAGTTTGATCGGTGTAATACCGCGCTGACGCAGCGCCACTCTGGCCCGCATATCATTGGCAGCTCGGATTTCTCCCTTGAGCAACGTGCCGTTCTGGGCAATACCTGTCCAGTCAAAGCGCCTCAAGGCGTCTGATTCTGCTTTAGTCACCACGATCTTCGCCGCGTTCGGTTTCTGCCAGCACTTCCGACAGCGAAGTGACGCCTGCGATCGCCTTCTCCAGGCCGGCACGGCGTAGGCTAGATACACCATCGCGCTGTGCCTGCTGGGCAATATCTTTTGTGCTTGCGTTGTTGAGCATTAATTGCTGTAGCGCAGGGGATACCTGCATCACTTCAAAGACACCGACCCGGCCTTTGTAGCCGGTGTGGTGGCATTTGGCACACCCCGCCGCTTTGAAGAGCGTCCAGGTACCGCGTGCTCGTTGATTTAATTCATCGATGGTAAAGCCTGCGTCTTGTAACAGCGTTGAATCAGCGTCATCGGCGGTGCGGCAGTCACAAAGGCGACGAACCAGACGCTGGGCCACGATGAGTAAGACGCTGCCGGCAACGCCATAATTGGGCAGGCCCAGTTGCAGTAGGCGTTCAAGTGTAGCGGGCGCCGATCGGGTGTGCAGGGTGGAAAGTACCAAATGGCCAGTTTGCGCAGCTTTTAGAGAAGTTTCTGCCGTTTCGGCATCACGGATTTCGCCCACCATCAGGATATCGGGATCCTGGCGCATAAATGCGCGGAGCGCGACGGCGAAAGAGAGCCCGGTGCGTTCATCAATGTTGACTTGATTGATGCCCACTACCGGGATTTCTACAGGGTCTTCTACAGTGGCAATGTTAACGCCGGGTTGGTTCAAGGCATTAAGGCAGGCGTAGAGGGTAACTGTTTTACCAGAACCGGTTGGCCCTGTTACCAGCACCATGCCGCTGGGTTGGTGGATGGCTTCTTTTAACTGATGGTGTTGAGTCGGCGAAAGGCCAATTTCATTGAGTCCAAGGCGGGCGTCTTGACGATCCAGAATACGCAAAACGATCTTTTCACCGTAGAGCGTGGGCATGGTACTGATCCGCAGGTCGACCAGTGTGCCGTCATCGGTTTGTCCCTGTAATTGGCCATCCTGGGGCAAACGTTTTTCAGCGATATCGAGGCGGGAAAGTATTTTCAAACGAGAAGCGAGCCTGTCACGAAAATCGTCAGGGGGTGCTTCTTGTGTCTGCAATCGGCCATCAATCCGATAGCGTATACGGTAGCTGTTTTCGTAGGGCTCGAAGTGAATATCAGAGGCACCACGTTCAATGGCGATGCTGAGGGTCTTTTGTAGAAAACGCACGACAGGCGCTTCGTCAACGGTCTGCTCTGTGGCAATTCTTGTAACAGAGGGTACTGATTCGATCGGTTTGCTTTTAGCCGCAGCGGCATATTCGGCCAGTTGCGATACGTCAACCACGCAAGGCTCAATTTCCAGCCCGGTTTGAAAACGCAAGGCGTTGATCAGCTTGTCATCGGTGGGATCTGCCATGCCCAGTTGCAAGCGTTGGCCAGATAAACTAATCGCCTGGTAGCGGGGGTTCGGAGGCAAACCGACTTCTGGATAAGCCGGGTAAGGATGTTCTATTTCAATGCGGGTGAAGCCGAAATCTGATTCGATAAACCGGGCAATCGTTGCCGCATCGATGATCGTGTCAGCAACCAGTTCGGCGGGCAGACTGGTTTGTCGTTGCTGTGCGCGAAGCAGGCAGCGCTCTATGGCTCCTTCGGGGGCTAGCCCGCTTTTTACCAGTGCGCGGGCCAGAGTGCTCATGCAGATCGGTTAAGAATGATTTCCAGCACGAAACGGCTGCCCACATAGGCAAGTAGTAACATCAGAAAGCCAGCGATTGTCCAGGCCGTTGCTTTTTTTCCGCGCCAGCCGCGTAGTTTACGACCGAGCAGCAGTGCACCAAAAATCATCCAGGACAGGCAGGCAAAAACCGTTTTGTGATCAGCACGAATCCATGTGCCACTCAATTGCTCTGAGACGAGCAAGCCGCTGGCAAGGGAAGCGGTGAGCAACAGAAAAGCGATGCTCAGCATGCGGAATAGCAGGTTTTCCATGCGGAGCAGCGGTGGAAACCGGCGTGCTGCAGCCAGGCGAGTCGGATCATGTAACTCACGTTCAGCAATCCAGAGCAGGCAGGCTTGTAGCGTTGCCAGCAGAAACACACCATAAGCCAGCATCGCCAGAATGAAATGCAGCCTAAAGAGCCAGGCATCGATATGTACTAGCGGGTGTTCGACTGGAAAAATCAGCGGTAACAGCACGCCGGCACAGGCAGTAGGCAGAATCAGCGCCAACAAGCCGCGTTGCTGGTAGGCAAGGCTTTCAAACCCGTGGAGTACGACGGCCAGCCACAGAATCACGGAAACAGTGAGTGCAAAGGAAAAGCGCACCGTGCCGCCGCCAAACATGTCCAGATACAGCGCGGCTGCGTGTACAGCAATGGCAAAGCCCAGAAGCGCCGGCGTAACGCCAGCCGTTGAGCGGTTTTCGGCCTGGTTAGTGAGGCTCTGGGCGAGTTTTGAGCCGGATTGACGCGCCACGTGGCGAAGAACCTGCCAGCTGAGAAAACCATAGGCAAGGGCAGCGATGATCGTCAGTAACGTCGCGAGCGGGAAGGGAAGCGATACAATTGTCGGCATAGGCTCATTTATATCATGTGCCCCGTACAAATGTCCGAGACTGATCAATGCTGGAAAATCTGACCCAACGGCTTGGCCGTGTCATGAAAACCATGCGAGGCGAAGCCCGCATGACCGAAGCCAATATTGGCGATGCCTTGCGCGAAGTGCGTATGGCGCTGCTGGAAGCCGATGTGTCGCTGCCGGTGGTGAAGGATTTTGTTGCCCAGGTGAAAGAAAAAGCGCTGGGCGAGGATGTCGTTGGCTCTCTAACACCGGGTCAGGCCTTTGTCGGGGTTGTGCATGAGCAGCTAAAGCAGCTGATGGGGGAGGCACAGGTACCGCTGGCATTAAACCAGCAACCACCGGCTATCATTCTTATGGCGGGCTTGCAGGGTGCGGGTAAAACGACCACCGCGGGTAAGCTGGCGCGTTGGCTTAAGCAGCATCAGAAGAAAAAAGTGATGGTGGTGTCGTGTGACGTTTATCGTCCGGCCGCTATTGATCAGTTGAAGCATGTGGCAGAGCAGGTAGGCGCAAGCTTTTTCCCGTCGTCGCCAGATCAGAAGCCGGCAGAAATTGCCGCTGCTGCTGTGGATTGGGCACGCAAACATCACGAAGAAGTACTGATCGTCGATACGGCGGGTCGTTTGGCTATCGATGAGGCCATGATGGCCGAGATCAAGGCGCTACATGCACAGCTGAATCCGATCGAAACTCTTTTCGTCGTTGACGCCATGTTGGGGCAGGATGCCGTTAATACGGCCAAGGCCTTTAATGAAGCGTTGCCGCTCACGGGCGTGGTACTGACCAAGCTGGATGGTGATGCCCGAGGCGGTGCGGCTTTGTCAGTGCGTGCCGTGACTGGAAAGCCGATTAAGTTTGTCGGCGTTGCCGAAAAGCTGGATGGGCTGGAGCCGTTTTATCCGGATCGTATGGCTTCCCGTATTCTGGGTATGGGCGATATTCTGTCGCTGGTCGAAGCGGCCTCGCAGCAGGTCGATATGGATCAGGCGCAGGCGATGGCGCAGAAGATCAAATCCGGCAAAGGCTTTGATCTGAATGATTTTCGCGCACAGGTTGCACAAATGCGCCAGATGGGCGGCATGACAGCACTTATGGATAAATTGCCCGCAAAATTTGCAGAAGCAGCGGCCAATATGCCGGCCGGTAGCGACGAGAAGATGTCCAAACGGATTCAGGGCATCATCGATAGCATGACGCCGGATGAACGAACCAAGCCAGAACTGATCAAAGCCAGCCGCAAACGCCGTATCGCTATGGGCGCGGGCGTGCAAGTGCAGGAAGTGAATCGTCTTTTGAATCAGTTCGAACAGACGCAGAAAATGATGAAACAGTTCGGAAGCATGTTCAAAGGCAAGGGGGGCATGATGAAGATGATGAGAGGCGCCAAGTCGATGTTTGGCGGCAAACTGCCGTTCTAGCGCTGAGCGAATCAAAGCAAAAGGGCACCCGATGGTGCCCTTTTTTGTGCGGAGCAGGACTGATTATTGAGCAAGTGCCTTGCGCAGGTAATCCACAACACCTGCCCGATCAATCATCGTGGCTTCCGCATCGCGGCGACCCTTGGCCTCGATCTGGCCAGCGGCCAGGCCCTTTTCACCAATGACCAGGCGCTGCGGAATGCCGATGAGTTCCATATCGGCAAACATAACACCCGGGCGCTCGTTCCGATCATCGAGCAATACATCAAAGCCGGCAGCGATGAGTTCTTCATAAAGCTCGCTGGCAGCCTGTTGAATGGCCGGCGACTTGTGATAGCCCATCGGCACAATGGCCACCGTGAATGGGGCAATGGCTGCCGGGAAGGCAATGCCTTTGTCATCGTGGTTCTGCTCAATGGCCGAGCCAACGATACGGGTCACACCGATGCCGTAGCAGCCCATCTCCATCACTTCGGCCTTGCCTTGTTCGCTCAGGAAGGTGCAGCCTAAAGCTTCGGCATACTTGGTGCGCAGTTGGAAGATATGGCCCACTTCAATGCCCCGCACGATTTCCAGAACGCCTTTGCCGTCTGGTGACGGATCACCGGCAACCACATTGCGAATGTCGGCGACTTCTGGTTCTGGGAGGTCACGACCAAAATTCACACCGGTCAGGTGTGTGTCGTAGGCGTTGGCGCCACAGGCGAAATCTGCCATCACGGCCACAGCACGGTCCGCAATAACGCGGATGCCCGGTTTGATGCCGACCGGGCCAATAAAGCCGGGGATGCAGCCCAGCGCTTCTTTGACTTCGTCCTCGCGGGCGAAGCGGAAGGCGCCGATACCTGCCAGTTTGCCGGCCTTGATTTCGTTGAGTTCGTGATCGCCGCGTACAAGCAGCAGCACCAGGCCGGCCTGAGCATTAGGTGCGCCCTCGGGTAATTCCGGGACGATGGCCAAGGTTTTGACGAGGCCGGATAGTGGGATATTGAGCGCCACGGCAACGTCTTCACAACGCGATTTCTTCGGTGTGGCAACGCTTGTCATTGTTGCGGCGGCCGCAGGGCGGGGCGTGGTTGGCGCCAGTGCTTCAGCTAGCTCGACATTAGCGGCAAAGTCAGAGGTCGGGCAGAAGGCGATATCGTCTTCGCCAGAATCGGCCAGCACATGAAACTCGTGTGAACCGGTGCCACCGATGGAGCCGGTGTCGGCTGCAACGGCGCGGAAGCGCAGACCCAGGCGGGAGAAAATGCGGTGGTAGGTATCGAACATCACACGATACTCACGTTCCAGATCTTCAAAGCTGGTGTGGAAAGAGTAGCCATCCTTCATCAGGAACTCACGGCCACGCATTACGCCGAAGCGCGGGCGGATCTCGTCGCGGAATTTGGTCTGGATCTGGTACAGATGGATCGGCAACTGACGGTAGCTCTTGATTTCCTTGCGGACAAAATCGGTGACCACTTCTTCGTGCGTCGGGCCAATGACGAAATCGCGTTGGTGGCGATCTTTGAAGCGCAGCAGTTCCGGGCCGTATTGGTCACCGCGTCCTGATTCTTGCCACAATTCAAAGGGTTGCACGGCCGGCATGAGCATTTCCAGCGCGCCAGCACGGTTCATCTCGTCACGGACAATCGCTTCAACCTTGCGCAGGGTGCGCAGACCCATTGGGGTCCAGGTGTAAACGCCGGAGGCCAGACGGCGTATCAGGCCGGCACGGAGCATCAGTTTATGGCTGATGACTTCGGCATCAGCTGGGGCTTCTTTGAGGGTGGTGATCAGAAACTGGGAAGAGCGCATAAATAACCCTGAAAAGGCAAAACCCGGGCAGAAGTGCGGCACCGGGCAATAAATAAAGCGGAAAAACGGCATTCTAACGGATGCCGGCTTTCGTCTGGTTGCCGGATGTGCCAGAATCAGGGCAATTTCAAATTAATGCAGGTGATTTATGCTAGATCGTGAAGGCTATCGCCCCAACGTCGGCATCATCCTCTGTAATGCACGTAATGAGGTTTTCTGGGGTAAGCGCGTCAGGGAGCATGCCTGGCAATTCCCGCAGGGTGGTATCAAGCGCGGAGAATCCCCCGAAGAAGCCATGTACCGTGAATTGCAAGAGGAAGTGGGTCTTGAGGCGCAGCACGTCAAGATTCTCGGCCGAACCCGTGACTGGTTGCGCTATGAGGTGCCCGAGCAGTGGATACGCCGGGAATGGCGCGGAAACTACAAGGGACAGAAGCAGATCTGGTATCTGTTGCGCCTGACTGGCGGGGATCATCACGTTCAATTAAGGGCAAGCTCGCATCCGGAGTTCGATGCCTGGCGCTGGAGTGAGTACTGGGTGCCGCTGGAGTCTGTTGTCGAGTTCAAACGCAACGTTTACCAGCTGGCATTGGGTGAGCTGGAGCCTTTCTTGAATGCGGATCGACTGCGTCATCCGGCGCTGGGGCGTCGCGGACGTCGGTTACCTAATGCTAATGCGGGCGTCGACAAAGCGCCGCAACAAGCTTCGACACAAGACGAGGGTGCGCAGAATGCCTAACTGGAAGCGCTTGGCAGCAGCGCTGTCTACCGTTTTTGCTGTAGGAAGCGCTCTTGCTGCGGCCGAGTGCAATACCCGCAAGTACTACGAGTGTTACGAGTACGAAGAATCGGAAGACGAAAAGAAAGTCTGGCAAGAAGAGAAAGTAACGCCGCCTGCTGCACCAGACATGGATAAGCTGATTCCCTTTGAAGTGAGCGTTGCCAACGCGAATCGTTTCTTGGTGGACCCGGCCAGCGTTTCGGTCGGAAAGGATGGCGTGGTTCGTTTCACCGTGGTGATTGAATCTTCGGGTGGTGCGCGCACCATTAACTACGAAGGGTTGCGCTGTAAAACTCGGGAACGGCGTCTTTACGCCTTTGGCCAGCCCGACGGTAGCTGGATCGAGAGCAAGGGGTCATCCTGGATTCTGATGCAGAAGCAACAACACAAAATGGTTAATGCCTATCCGGCTGTATTGGCTTATGAGTACTTCTGTCTGGATATGGAACCGCCACCAAGTGCTGAAGTTGCTGTAGAGCGCTTGAGAACGGGACCTGCCGCAACTTCAGCAAGGTAATGTTATGAGTATTGACGCGTTTATCATTGAAGCCGATAAAGTTTTACGGACACTTTTTGCATCGCAAACCAGCGTGCGTGCGCATCCGGACAAAGACTTGGCTGAGGCCGACCTGTCAGAGGCAGAGCGCAAACATGTGGCTGGGCTCATGCGTGTTAATCACAGTGGTGAGGTATGTGCACAAGCCCTTTATCAGGGACAGGCGCTCACATCTCGCGACCCCGCTGTGCGCGACGCATTGCGCGAGGCTGCGCATGAAGAAATCGAGCATCTGGCCTGGACCGAGCAACGGTTGCGCGAGTTGGGTAGCCACACGAGTTGGTTAAATCCGCTCTGGTACGCAGGTTCGCTCACCATGGGTGTCATCGCCGGTAAGCTAGGCGATCGTTGGAACCTGGGTTTTCTGGCAGAGACGGAAAAGCAGGTGACGGCACATCTGGAAAGTCATCTGGATCGTTTGCCGGCCGCGGATGCAAAAAGTGCGGCGATTATTGCGCAGATGGCTATTGATGAGACATCGCATGCGCATACTGCCGAAGCACTGGGGGCTGCGCAGTTTCCACCGATTGCCAAGAAAATGATGCAACAAACCTCTAAGGTGATGACAGCGTTGTCTTACCGTTTTTAAGACAACGCTCAACGGCTTTAGGCCGCAGGGGTTGCTTCGCTTTGGCGCAACTCCAGATCCCAGGTAATTTCAGCGGTCGCGCCAAGCATGGCGGTCGCTGAGCAGTACTTGTCCTTGGATAGGGTTACAGCACGCGCCACTGCCTCTTGTTTCAAAGCATTACCGCTCACGATGTAGTGCAGGTGGAGCTTGGTAAACACCTTCGGATCCGTTTCGGCGCGCTCGGCTTTGAGAACCACTTCGCACCCGGTTACCGGATGGCGACCGCGCTGCAGGATCAGCACCACATCAAAGGCGCTGCAGCCGCCGGCGCCAGCCAGCATCATTTCCATCGGGCGCGGGCCCAGGTTGCGGCCGCCCAGATCGGGTGGGCCATCCATTGTGATCTTGTGGCCGCTGCCTGTTTCGGCAACAAAGGTCATGTGATCGGTCCAGCTAACGCGGCATTCCATGGTTCAAAAGCTCCGTAGTTCTAAAGGGCTAGGGTGGGGTGGATTGTAATGTGGAAGCCTGGCCCATGCCTATTTCCATCCGAATCAGTATTGAACAAAGGCTGGTGCAAAGCAACAAAACAGGCTTTGTTTATGACAAATCAATTTTGTATTCATTTCAGGGCTTTGACCGGTTGTTAAAAATATGTCTTTATATCAATCTGTTGGATCGGTTTTTCGGGTTGCCGTGAATAATTTTCATGTTTTTGTGTATTGGAGTGAATAATTTTGCGGCGCAATAAATTCCTTGCAATTTGAACGACTTGGGACTATATTGGTCTCGTTGTATAGATGCGCGCTGCGCTTCTATTCGATTGTCTCCTCCACCCTCCTCCTTTGGTGTGGATTTACGCGGAGCCACTCGTGTGGTTCCGCGTTTTTTTTGAAAATTAGGCTGCGCATTCCTGCTGAATTCCAGCGCCCTAGCGCACTTGAGGCCCGTGTGGGTCCTGGTGTTCGCGGACAAACTCGCGAAGGGGTTGACGTCAATTCAAAAGTGTTGCTAGAATGCGCGTTTTCCCAAATTCCGCGCCGTTACTGGCGCCACGGAAGAGCATAAGATGAAAACGTTTTCCGCCAAGCCGCATGAAGTTCAGCGCGACTGGTTCATCGTGGACGCCACGGACAAAGTTCTGGGCCGCGTTGCCAGCGAAGTCGCACGTCGCCTGCGTGGCAAGCATAAGCCTGAGTACACCCCACACGTTGATACGGGTGACTTCATTGTTATCGTTAACGTAGAGAAGCTGCGTGTAACGGGTAACAAGGCTGAAGATAAAAAGTACTACCGTCACTCGGGTTACCCAGGCGGTATCTACGAAACTACGTTTGGCAAGATGCAACAGCGTTTCCCAGAGCGCGCTCTGGAAAAAGCCGTTAAAGGCATGCTGCCGAAGGGTCCGCTGGGCTACGCTATGCTGAAGAAGCTGAAGTGCTACGCCGGCGCTGTCCACCCGCACACCGCCCAGCAACCTAAGTCGCTGGAAATCTAAGAGGTCGTTATGGCAGAACAACAATATTACGGTACCGGTCGTCGTAAGAGCGCCGTTGCCCGTGTTTACCTGAAGCGTGGCAAGGGCAACATCGTTGTCAATGGCAAGCCGGTTGACATCTTCTTTTCGCGTGAAACTGGCCGTATGGTCGTTCGTCAGCCGCTGGAGCTGGTTGAGCACGCAACGACTTTCGATATCAACGTCAACGTAGTTGGCGGTGGTGAGTCGGGTCAAGCAGGTGCCGTCCGTCACGGTATCACCCGTGCACTGATTCAGTATGATGCTGAGCTGAAGTCGGCTCTGTCGAATGCTGGCTTCGTAACACGTGATGCACGTGAAGTCGAACGTAAGAAAGTCGGCCTGCACAGCGCACGTCGCCGTAAGCAGTTCTCGAAGCGTTAATGTTTTTCCGCACTTGGGCAGCAATGCCTTTGTGTGCGGCCAGTTAGCTCAGTTGGTAGAGCAGCGGATTGAAAATCCGCGTGTCCTTGGTTCGATTCCGAGACTGGCCACCAAACACTCAAAAGCCACCCTCGGGTGGCTTTTGTTTTTTATGCTGCTTAAAACACGCGTGTTAATTGGTCGTTGCAGCTGACATAGACTGGCACGCCGCGGCTCACAAAAAGACCGAGTGCAGGTGCGAAGGCGGGGGCTTTCCAGGCATCGCGGTGAGCCGGCTTCACATAAAGTACGATTTCATTACCCTCGTTCAGCGTGCCAACAACGACATGTGATTTGTCGGGTCGCGTTACGGCCGGTAGGGGTTTATCCATTTGCTGGGATCGTAACCAGAGGCATTCATAGACGCGGCAAGATTCGGGGCGCGTTTCGTAGATCGTACAGCCGCTGCCTTTGCTGCAGTGGGTGCACCAGGTATTCGCCGGTTTATCAAGCTCACGCACTTTCATGGCGTTACAGCAATAGGTGCAGTTGCCGCAGTGGTTAATTTCCTGGGGCGCTTTTACAGTTTCAATGGTGTCTGACATTTTTTAGAGCTTGATAAGCGATAATCATAAATCGTTGATTAAGAGTGTATCCGAGATGCGGGTTCTGTTATCTGTTGTCAGTATTTTCGTTTGCCTGGTGGCCGTGTCGCCGGCAAGTGCCCAGTTGCCCTCCCTGTTGCCGTCAAAGCCGATACAGGGCGCAAGTGCCACTACCCCGAAAGAAGTGGTGACGGTAAGCGACCCTAAGCAGGAGCTCATCGATGCGCAAGCTCGTCTTGGTGAGGCGCAGGATGCGTTGAAGCGTCTGCAGGGTCAGCTTAATCAGAAGGGACTCTCAATAGATACGCGACAAGGCTTGCTCCAGCAGTTTAATCTGCGTCAGACCTTGGCCGATCGGTATGCGCACCAGGTCGATTACCTAAAACAGCTGCAGGTTGTAGATCAGCGTATTGCTGACGCCAAACAAGAACGTGATAACTGGGTGCCGCCAGCAGGGTCGCCGCCGTGGTCTGTGGTAGATGGCGATACCGTACGCAATGAAATGC
>JBJTFJ010000028.1:0-2898 GCA_046093345.1 Fluviibacter sp.
TCTTCATGAACAGGCCGATCACACGGTAGCCTTGCTCCTTGAGCAGCAACGCAGCCACAGAAGAATCCACACCGCCGGACAAGCCGACGACGACAGTTTTAACAGATGAAGACGACATCAAAGTATTCCTTAACGATCTACTCGACCGGCCAAAGGCCTGACTGCAGTCATATGGTGTTGCGTTTCTAAGCTATAGAAACGGTACGCCGCCCATTCTCTCACGGGCGCTACCGGTGGCAAGCTGCCGGGTTCTACATCCCATGGATCAATCGTGTAAACGTGGCTATCGTCGTCAGTTGCATCGCTGGTTTCAACCAAGGTTGCACTGTAGTGCGAGGTCACCAACAACGTACGATGCGCATAAGGACCTACTTCATGCCAGCGCAGTACCCGTTTCTTTTGCAACAAGGAGAGCATGTTGGCCGTGGTCGTTGAATGATCAATGCAATCCATACGACCGTTGACCATCTCATCTTCTTCGTTGCCTGCCTCATCAGCGCCTATAGGCGTCTGTTCGGCGGCTTTAACGTACAGCTTACGCACCACTTCAGCCGCTGCCGCGCGTTCTTCTGCCGGTGTTTTTGTCTGTCGTAACGGCGCCAAAGTTTTTTTGAGCCAGGCATCGGGATAGACAACCGATACCTGCTTCAGACAACCCCAGTTATAACAAACCACCACATAGCTTTCCGCATAAGCCAGGCTACTTGCCAGACCCATCAGCAGAAATAGCCAGCGGCGGAGATGCATTATTCGTAATGGGTAATGGTGTCGAGCGGCATGCGGCGGCCGGCCAACCAATCTTCGACACATTGCAGCACAAGTGGGCTACGGTGCCGATCTTGCGTTGCCTTGAGCTCATCCAGCGTCAACCAGTGCGCGGCCACAATGCCATCGTCGAGCGTACGACCGATCTCCACCTGATCCAGCCGGCAGTCGAAGGCAAAGCGCAAATAAGTGATATCGCCGGCCGGTACTGTCCACTGATAAACACCAACCAAAGCCTGCGGTGTGACATGACACCCCGTTTCCTCCAGCGCTTCCCTTGCGCAAGCGGCCACCAAAGACTCGCCTTCATCCAAATGGCCTGCAGGCTGATTAAAGCGCAGCCCTGCGGCGGTTTCTTCTTCAACCACCAGAAATCGCCCATCTCGCTCAACAAGCGCCGCAACAGTAACACTCGGTTTCCAGCGTATTTTTTGTGTATTCATCGTGCGCATTTTACCTAAACCATCCCAACCCCTCTGAACGCCTTTTAAATGCGCCAGCCAACCTGATTTTGAGCCAGAAATCGGCTAAAATCACGCAATCTGGCCGATCAACTGCGGCCCATTTTTGACGTTTGTTCAAAGGATTTACATCATGTCGATGTCTGATCGCGACGGTTTTATCTGGCTAGACGGCAAACTCGTGCCTTGGCGCGATGCCAACACCCACGTTCTGACCCACTCTCTACATTACGGCATGAGCGTGTTTGAAGGCGTGCGCGCCTACGACACCGGTCGCGGCACATCGATCTTCCGTCTGCAAGACCATACCCGTCGTCTGTTCAATTCGGCGCACATCTTCCAGATGGAAGTGCCGTATGACGAAGACACCATTAACGAAGCCCACAAAGAAGTGGTGCGCGCCAACAAACTGGAAAGCGCTTACATCCGTCCGCTGGTTTATTACGGTTCGGAAAAAATGGGCGTGTCACCAAAGGGTGCCAAAGTGCACGTGGCGATCGGCGCCTGGCCATGGGGTGCATACCTGGGCGAAGATGGCCTGAAGAAAGGTATCCGCGTCAAAACCTCGTCGTACACCCGCCACCACGTTAACGTGTCGATGGTGCGCGCCAAGGCGAGCGGCCATTACGTAAATTCGATTCTGGCCAACAACGAAGCCGTTGCTGATGGCTACGATGAAGCCCTGCTGCTCGACACCGAAGGCTACGTATCGGAAGGCGCTGGCGAAAATCTGTTTATCATCAAAAACGGTAAGGTTTACACACCGGAGCTGTCGTCGTGCCTGGAAGGCATTACCCGCGATAGCGTTGTCACGCTGGCTCGCGAGATGGGTATTTCGGTTCAAGAAAAGCGCATCACCCGTGATGAAGTCTACTGTTCTGACGAAGCCTTCTTTACCGGAACAGCCGCCGAAGTAACACCGATTCGTGAGCTCGATAACCGTAAGATCGGTATCGGCAGCCGCGGCCCGGTAACCGAACGCATTCAGTCTGCTTACTTCGACGCGGTTAACGGCCGTAGCCCGAAGCATGAAGACTGGCTGAGCTTTATCTGATTCACTTCTTTCCTGAGGCTATTCTGATGAATGCACCGCTTGAAAACACCCTGTCGGCCAAAGCGTTAACCATTACCGCGGACGATCTGCCCCTGCATTGCCCACCACCAGGTGTGCAGCTGTGGTCAGGTCACCCACGCGTTTACCTGGACGTTCTGAAAACCGGCGAAGTGAAGTGCCCATACTGTGGGACGCATTACACATTTTCCGGTGAAGCCCCGCACGGTCACTAATTGACTACGCTCAGCGGAGAGACTGCAGATCTATGAAGGCTGTCTCTCTGCTTGTTGCACCCGCCTGGGTAGGTGATGCAGTGATGAGCGAACCGCTCATCCGCAACATTGCTGCCCAAGACCACGCCCCAGTTGATGTACTCGCCCCACCCTGGGTTGCACCGCTCTTCGAGCGCATGCCCAATGTTGGCCAGGTTATCGCCGCACCTTTTGCGCATGGTCGCCTCGACCTCAAAGCGCGCTGGCGTTTAGGCCAATCGCTCAAGGCCCGGGGTTATCAGAACGCCTACATTCTGCCGAATTCGTTAAAGTCGGCATTGCCTGTTTTTTTTGCTGGCATCCCTAATCGCATCGGCTTCACAGGTGAATCCCGTTACGGGCTGGT
>JBJTFJ010000029.1:0-2666 GCA_046093345.1 Fluviibacter sp.
GTTAAGGGGAAGGTTTTGGCGTTACCGCTACCGACAAACTCTTCACCAGGTGAAATATCACTAAATTCCCCATTGGGGCCGCCCGCAGTGATGGAATAGAAGTAAGCCTCAATTTGGTTAACATTCATCCCTACCGTGCCAGCATCATCTGTATTCAGCGGTTCAAAAGCGAGTGCATGTGTCGTGCTAAGCAGTAAGCAGAGTACGAGGAGGTTTCTCAAAGCAAATAATCATCGTCACAGAAAAAATAGACGATAACCAATGCATATTTCTTTACGATGACGATTCCTATATGCAGGCTTGTGTCATAAAAAATTCATCTAAGCGAGATAGATGCCTAGCGAGAAAAGAGCTAGCCTATGCGCATTAGTTAATGGAGCAACGCGATGGCCAACCAGTCCCTGCAGGAAGTTTTAGAACAACTCGAAAAAGTTCTTAAAGAGAAGCCTAATTACAACAAGCTGCCTGGTGGTTCAGGCTATCGTAATGGCTATGAAGATGGATTCAAGCTGGTCGTTAAACGATTCAAAACGTTTCGAGATGCGTTATTGAACGCACCTCGCGAAGATTAGGCGGTTGGAATAAAGTCCTTGTCGCCCTGGCACTTGCGTTCGAATTTCAGAAAGCCATAGTAGCCGCATTTTTTGCCATCTGGGAAAGCTCTGCAAACGCTTGGGCGTGCTTCGTAAATCGAGCAACGACGCAGATCCTGGTCTAGAAACTGGCAGGTGGTTGCGTAGATGTGATCTTTCTTGTGTTTGAGAATGCGCTCTTTTACGTGATCCTTGGGGTCACCCTCTGTGTACTCATAGCTCCGTGTGAACTTTGACTTAGCTTGTTCTGCAGTAATTTCAAAATGCGCTGCAAGACGAACGATGTCCTTTTTGGTGACTTCAATTCTGGGGTAGCTGCAGCAATAGCCAGGACATTTAGCGCAGTCGTAATTTACTTTGGGCGTTTTCATCTTTGCATTCCATGTTGCTCGGGATCACTTGTCCCAGGGTGTATCTAGTTTAATCACCGGCTTTAGTGCCGATGGGAGCATTTCCAGATAGGCACTCATTCGTCCTTTGGCCCAGGCGATTGGCGCGTCAATCGTGATGCCATCACGTTCTGTCATCAGAATTTCAGCAGTCGCCAGATCGTTCATGTGGCCTAGCAGCTCTTGGGTGCTTGCGAGTGCTCGTAAAAATGCTTGTACACGTTTCTTCGGATAAAGGCTTTCGAAGAAGTCGAGAGTGTAACGGAGTTTTTTAAGATCAATACGAACTTCGTGTCGTTCTTCGGCATTCAAGGTATGCACAACTTTGGCGCCTTGAATGAATCGTTTGTGGCGCCGCTTGAGCGCTTTAGTAGCATAAGCACGGATGCTGTCCGGTGTCTCTTTCAGATTCATTAATGCTTCACAGAAGCTGATGATGTTGAGGCTATAGGCTTTGCTGGTAATACAGATCTTTGCAGCTTCATGGGCATCAATACGCCGTTGGTTGGCAAAGCTGCGCAAAGCGATCATTTCCGGATGTTCCCCAAGATCATGATCAAGGAGCGGGAGCTGTTCGGTACAGAATACATCCCAGTTTCTCGCATTGCCTAGTTCCTGAGCCACATCGCGCCAGGCTGTGCTCCAGCGATCAGCAAAGCCTGCAGGGAGTGCATCGGCAAAGAGACGTAGTGCTGTGCGTAGGCGACGTAAGGCCACGCGTGCCTGATGCACGTATTCCTCATCCTGAGGAGACTGTATCCCACGCTCATTAGCCTGCAGTTGTGCGATACAGCTTCTTGCGATGTATTGGAACACGGAGACTGTTGACGCCCGTGGTTGAATATCCAGAGCTTCAGCCTTGCTTGGTGTCTGACGCTTATTCAGAAATAGGGCGTAGCCACGGGCGGCTTTGCTTTCATCGGCAGGGTGTAGCCGGACATCTCGGCTGAGCATGCGGGCAAGAGCAAAGAGCGTTGCAGGATTGCCTTGCTTGAGTTCTAGCTCTAATTCGCAGATAGGTTGCTCTCGTGTCAGCTCGTCTCGTTGTACAGAGATCGTGCCTTGATCTAGTGCAACTTCGATCGTTGCGCGGCGGAAGTTCAATGTCCATACGCGACGGCTAAAGTCCGTTGTAAAAACCGGCACTAATTCCGATGCCTTAAGGCTTAGAGATTCCGCCAGTTGTGCATCGTCAACGAGGGTTGAGAAATCGAATTGACCCGGAGTCGTTGGTGCCTCCCATTCCGAGCGTTGGCTGATGCCCCCTTCGCTGCGCTGCGCTGTTTTAACCGTTAGTAGGGTTTTACGCAGTACGCGTCGTTCACGAACAGCGACTTTCTGCTTGGTGAGTGCCAGGTCAGGTGTATCAAAGTAGGTGTTGTAGAGCTTTAGTCTCTTTGCGGGTGCTGCCAATAAAGAATGCTGTAGCAGGCGAGGGATATCCTCGGCTGCCAGTGATAGCTTGAGTTCGGTTTCAGTGCCCATATTACAGATTTGTTAAATTATCGTTAAAAAATAATGGGTTAAGCGTGTTTTCTGGGCAAAGCTTACCTGCGGCAGTAGGGAATAGCAAATCAGAAAGCAAAAAACCCGTAGGATCGACCTACGGGTTTTGCTAGCGCCGAGACAGTGAATCAGGTCTTCAAGTCGCCAGAGATATATCCAGCCAGTTGCTGGATCGTTT
>JBJTFJ010000030.1:0-5039 GCA_046093345.1 Fluviibacter sp.
CCGACGGCCATGCCGACACCGAACGACAACAGTGCCGTGCCGGCCACATAACCTGGTGGGTAGTATGCATATGGCGGGTACGCCGGATAAGGCCAGCCGCCATAGACTACAGACGGGTTATAGCTTGGCACGTAAACAACCTGCGGGTTTGCTGGCTGAATAACAATCGGGGCACCACCACCACCCGATACAGTCTGCTGCGAATTGGATTGCAGCGCGCCAGACTGTTGTGCCTTGGCACGGAGCCCCTGGATAGCGCTCATGACATCAGACTGCTGTGCCAAAACCGCGTTACCCAGATTCTGGGTCCAGCTCAGTTCTGAACCCATCATATTCAGCACAGGCGGGAATGAGACCAAGGACTTCACGCTCGCATCCCAGTTCTGCTGCTGCAGTGCCTGATTCAGTGCGTCACCTTTAAGATGACTGTTAGCTTTTTGCCAGTTCGATGCTTCAGCCACCTCTAGCGGATAGGTCGAGGCCATCAGCACCTGAGAGACCAACGCATCCGGATACAGTGCAATAGGCGCTACCAAAGCAGAGAGTTGTGCCTGGCTCAATTGGGCTTGCCCAGATTGCTGGCTACCCTGAGCATAGGCCACGGGCACCATGGCCGGCATGGTCAACGCAACAGATACCAAACCCACTAGCAAACGGGACGGCAGCCCCGGCTTTTTCGAACTAGACATGCGCACTCCTTTGAACGTCACAATGGATCTATTCTAACCAAAGCACAGGATAATTCAGCACGGCTTCTAGAACTAACTATTTTTAAACTTAAGACGCACATCAGGCCTGTAGACGTGAGGCTTGCTGCGCTGAGGCTATATAGCCATTTTCATGATTGGGTTGCGCCACTGCAACACCCAGAACCGCAGTAGAGATGAGAACGATCCAGACGAACAGGTTTTTCATTTTGATGCTCCTTATGTGTCACCCTTGTATTCGGGCATGGAGTCATCTTAAGCGCCGAGAGTCTCACCAGATGAGCCTCTCGTTTTGCATTGAAAATATTTTTAATCGCAGTTCGTAGCGCTACCGGTATTCAAACAGCTGGTGCCATTGAAGTTATAGGTAGTATCCCCGGTTGTTTGATACTCACTGCCATCGGTACCTAATACCAAACCGCCTTCTGTCTGATACGTGGTACCCGTATCGCTCTGGATGGTGCTGCCATCCTGCTGATAAGTGGCGCCGCCGGGTGCGTAGGTATTACCCCCAAGGTTCTGGTACGAGCCAGCACCGCTGTCGTAGGCATTACCATTCCCCATGCCGTCTTGCGCGTGCACCAATCCTGCAGCTAATAAAAGACAAAAGCTTAGAAAATGGTGCTTGCTCATGGTGACAACGTTCTAAAACACGAAATGTGGATAATGTACCTGTTTCTTAAAGCCAAAGGCTGCGGATGCTCCTCTGCCTCTCTAAAAATAAAAGCAACGTCCACCGAGTCAGACATTGTCTGACTATGTTGGTCTGTACGCTGTTTTTGGGCATCGCCTATGCCACCGAGGGAAGCTCTAACGCTATCGAAACTCCAGAAATCGATGCGCCAGTAAAAAACAAACGTGAAACAAAGAGCAAATCTAGCCAGAGCTTGCAACAAGGCACATCCATAAAGCGCAGCCGGGTGACGCTTGTCCCACCCGATGATGCACCTGCAGTAACCATTGAGTCCAAAGGCTTACGGGGCAAAGCCAGTTTTTATGGCGCCAAATTCCAGGGCCGCAAAACAGCCACGGGTGAAATTTTCAACAACAAGCTATTCACGGCCGCCAGCAATCTGCTGCCACTCGGCTCTTTGGTGATTGTGAAGCGTCCAGACACCAATCTATGCGTTGTCGTCAAAGTTAATGATCGGATGCACCCGAAGCACCGCGCCCGGGTCATTGACGTGTCGCATAGCGCCGCCAAGTATCTGGACATGGTTCGTGATGGTGTCGTAAAGGTTCAGATCGTACCCATCTCAGCCAATGCAGTTCAAGGCAGCACCGTTGACTGCGCAATGGGCGGCGAATTGGAAGAGGACTGCGAGAACTGCGATTCACCCTTACAGTTCAATAATTAATCTTGCACCTCAAAGCGACTGATACGCAATGTAATCTCCCGGCGAACAAGCTCTAGTGCACTCTTCATGGTGAAGAAACGATTAGTTTCGTCCGAAGAAATCCAGAAGTCACCGATTTCTGCCTCCAATTGATCAAGCCGCTCCAGCAAATAGCGCAATTCCTCCACGTGCCCAGCCTCGTACATGCGCTGCTCAACCCGTTTAATTTCGTCATAGGCGTCTGAAATCAGCATACGCGAACGGAACAACCGGTAATTCGGCACAAGCCGGAAGAACGGCAAGACGACTGCCAGCACACCAAGTACTAATAGCCACATGCGATCAATATAGCTCACGATCCAGAATGGCATCAGGCCAGCAAGCCATGACTCGCCCTTATCGTAATAACGTTTGGCAATCGGACTCAATGGAATACTTTTGTCGATATAAGCTGGAAATGTATCGCCCTTTCCAAAGAACAAATTATTCTCATCCCCGATTTCATCGGTTGCCGCCAGAAATAGTTGTTGAATCGCCGGGTGCATGTTTTTCTCAACTAACAACGTAACAGTTGAGGCGATCATATGAATATCTTCAGGCGGATCGAGTTTAATAAGATTAAGGGAGCCTCGAGGAATCACCACCGTATCCAGATAGGGCATCCGTTTTACGTAAGCAGCGGCGTAAGCAAAATCGAAGATCTTGAGTTCGGGATGGGCCAGTAAATTCTGTATCGTCGGCGAATCAAATCCATCGACAATGGCCATAGCCGTGATATCCCCATCGAGCAATTGTTGCATCGCTTCTACGTGAGGTAGTCGGCGAAAATTGGCGTCATCTTCGCGCAGATGAATGCCCCGCATCGCCAACATCTTCTTGAGCAAAAGCTCTGTGCCGCTTCCTTCCGAACCAATTGCGATAGGCTTTCCTTTAAGGTAACCCAACGCATCCTGACCCTTCAGCACTGGGCCACGATAAAACAACCACAGCGGCAAGTAGTCGACACTGCCAAGAGAATACAGTTCCGGATACTCGCCCTTGTGGGCAATCCCCCCCAGCAATAATCCGGCATTAACAGGGGATCTGCCATCTGCAGCCTCTTCAAGACTCTCACGCGACCCCTTCGTATTTACCAGCGTTAGCTTGACGCCCTCTCGGGCGAAAATTTCTCTGTAGCGCTTTCCGATAAGCTCATAGGATGAACCGGGCTGACCTACAGCCAGCGTTACATCTCCGGGCGGTACTGGCCGCGTAAAAATGATCAGAAGCACAAGGCCACAACACAACACCAACAAAGAAACCCACTCCTCCCGGAACAGGATGCGCCATGCCAAATGCTCTTCTTTGAGTCGATTTCTCAGAAATCTTGCAAGGTTGTGACTATTTTTTGTGCTCATGCTTATATTGTTGCACGCCCCTCAACAAAAAGGCCACGGTTTCCCGTGGCCCTGGGTTGACGTCTTAGCCGGTTAGCTCGCGAGCACCGCTTCGATCTGGGCAAAGGTTTTCGCCACCGAATGAATCTGTGTTGCCACGCCAAGTTGACGGGCAATTTGCGATGCCGAAAAGATGCCACGCACCATCTGACGATTCGTCAATGGATCTACATCAACCACCAGCGCGTGATTACGATTGTGCACCTTGAGGGTTTCAATCACATCCAAAACCTTGACCTGAGCAACCTGCTTAAGCGTCAGCACTTCAATGTCACTCTGTGGCGTCATCACATCTTTAACCGTAATTTCGCCATGCTTCAAACCCTGCTTCTGGACACACTGCATCGGTTTTTCACCCAGCACATCCGTTGCAGTCAACAATCCAACGACATCGCCCTTACTATCTGTAACGATCAAAGAGCGCACACCACGCGAAATCATCAGGTGGTTTGCATGACTCAGCAGCACATCCGAACCTACCGTGGCCGCAACAATCTGCTTGAGATCTGTCATAACTTCAATGGCTGGCGAATCGGGTGTCACGATGTCGGCCTGGCTGGTAGGCAAATGAAAACCTGCACCTTTTTCCAGTGAACTGACCTTGAGAATGATAGGACTGCCCATGCTGCTGTCTCCTTTGATTACCGCGGGGTTGATCCGTGTTCTTGTATGACGGCCACATTAAGGCGCGTCTTAGGCGCACTTTACTATTAAACTTACAAAATTATCCAGACAATTCATTGCTGCGTTGCAACCATTTCATATGAAACCTATTAACCCAATTACGGCGCTCATCGTTATTCTCTTTGCTCTGATGCTCTGGCAAATGCACCTGCAACACTGGGGTAGCTTTCTGCTTTTGGTTGCTGCCGAAGCCGCATTGATTGCTGTGCGCTCGACAGGAACGGCAAAGTCCAAACGCCTATAAATCATGAACCGATTAAAACTAGTTCTTCTCAGCTTGCTGGCTTCCTGGATGTTAATCGCATGCTCAAGCCCGCCACCGTTCAAGGCCAAGCCGATACCTGACAGCCCGACAGCGCCTCCCTTTACACTGACAGATCAATACGGCACACAACGTTCCCTGAGCGACTTTAAAGGCAAAGTTGTTAGCCTCTTCTTCGGCTTCACTCACTGCCCTGACATTTGCCCAACTCACCTGGCTCGGCAGGCAGAAGTGATGCGCCAACTTGGGCCTCAAGCTGAACAGGTGGTTGTGCTTTTTGTGACTTTAGATCCGGAACGGGATACCCCGGCGGCACTTAAAACCTACATGGATGCTTTTGACCCACGATTTATCGCCATGACGGGGTCAACAGAGCAAACGAATAAAGTTGCCAAGCAATACAAGATTTTCTGGCAAAAAACACTGCTTCCTGATTCTGCACTGATCTATACGATTGACCACACCACCAACAGCTTCGTCATCGACCAGAAAGGGCGTTTGCGCTTAACCGTGCCTCACGAAATGCCGGCCGCCGATGTTACCCACGATCTCAAACTAATGATTGAAACCAACTGATCATGACTCAGTACACCTTCACGCCACCTGCTGAAAC
>JBJTFJ010000031.1:0-8467 GCA_046093345.1 Fluviibacter sp.
AATGAACCAGATTGTGCGTTCAGACAAGCCGTGGGTGCTGGCACAGCGACCCAGACACGACTGGAACTATTGCGTCAGTTACTGACAGAAAATAAATCTCGTCTATAAAAAAACCGCCCCGGAGGGCGGTTTCTATTTCAAACGTTAGCTAATTAGCAACGTTCGAAAATCACGGCAATACCCTGGCCGCCACCGATACACATAGTGACCAGTGCATACTTACCGCCAACGCGTTGCAGTTCATAAATAGCCTTGGTGGCAATGAACGCGCCCGAGCAACCCACTGGGTGACCCAGAGCAATGGCACCACCATTCGGGTTGGTCTTAGCTGGATCAAGACCCAGAACCTTCATCACCGACAATGCTTGTGCAGCAAAGGCTTCGTTTGATTCGATCACATCCATCTGATCAAGCTTCAGGCCAGCCTTCTTGAGCGCAAACTGCGTAGCAGGAATTGGACCTTCGCCCATTTCATGGTTTGGAACGCCGGCAACTGCATACGAAACCAGACGAGCCATTGGCTTGTGACCGGCACTGGCAGCAACTGCCGCATCAGCCAGAACAAAGAAGGCCGCGCCATCGTTGATACCCGAGGCATTACCAGCAGTTACCGTGCCGCCCTCTTTCTTGAAAGCTGGCTTCATCTTGCCCAGCGACTCCATGGTCGTGCCACGCTTTACGTGCTCGTCAGTGTCGAAAACCACCTCGCCCTTACGGGTTTGCTTAACGATTGGCATGATTTGCGACTTGAAGTGGCCGGCATCAATAGCAGCGGCAGCGCGACGCTGCGACTCGACCGCAAACTCATCCTGTGCTTCACGTGTGATGCCGTGCTTGGCAGCCAGATTTTCAGCAGTGATACCCATGTGACCAACACCAAACGGGTCAGTCAGTACAGCAACCATGCTATCAATAGCTTTGGTGTCACCCATACGGGCGCCTGTGCGCAGCGCAGGCAGCATGTACGAGGCCTTCGACATGACTTCAACGCCACCGCCGATACCGTAATCCGCATCACCCAGCATGATGTTCTGGGCCGTGGTCACAATACCTTGCAGACCCGATGCACACAGACGGCTTACCTGCATGGCAACCGAGTCCATCGACAAACCAGCCTGGATAGAAGCAACACGGGAAACGTAAGCGTAGCGTGAATCTGTCGGCATGGTTGTTCCGACTGTTACGTAGTTAATGGCTTTAGGGTCAACGCCCGAGCGGCCAACGGCCTCTTTCATCACGGCGCCGGCCAGTTCAGATGGCTCCATATCCGACAGAGAACCACCAAAAGCGCCAATGGCGGAACGAACTGCACTCAGTACAACAACGTCTTTGCTCATGCTTCTGTCTCCCAACCTATATCTGGTTTTATAAGAATTAAATGCCTACCCAAGCGGCAAGCCCAACAACAGCGAGTAGTATTACCCACAAAATCAAAGCGCGCCATACCAAACCAATTGCCGATGGCAAAGCGGCTGGCGTTGCTTCTTCCCCTACCCCGATTTCAGGGCTATCGGAAACTGTTTCATCATCAATAATAGGCGATGGACTTAGTGCGCCACCCAGCTTAACACCCAGGGCGCCAGCACCGGCGGCAACAATAACGCCAGCCGTATGATCACGCCAGCTACTAGCCTGTTCACGCCAGCAATAGAGCGCATCTTCAAAATTACCTACGATGGCGAAAGCCACGGCTGTCATACGGGCGGGCAGCCAATCAATTAGGGCAAAAGCCTGACGGGCAAAAGCACCAAATTGACGGCGCTTTACCTGAACTTCTTCAGCAGCGTGCTCACCCACCACTTCTTCATCTTTACGATCACTACCATTCCAGTGGGTTGCCAGAAATGCGGATAGGCGATAAAACACAGCACCTACCGGGCCGAACACTACAAACCAGGCCAACACACCAAAAACGTGACGATGCGATGCTAGAACCCCCGTTTCAATGGCCAGGCGGGCGATCTCATCAGAGCTGGCCTGATCTGGGCATTCGCTATTCCAGGCTTTCATGGCCTTGCGCGCTGCAGGCACATCGTCCATTTGCAGCGCTTCGTTAACTGCCGTAAACGAATGACTAAATTGACGGAAGCCTAATGTGAGATAAAGGACCAGAACGCCAAAGGCCAGCCCCAGCAAAACATTAATGCTTGATAACAGGACGTCAAGAATTGTGGCAAGGAACACGCCCCCACCCACTACCAGCAACCAGGCCAGAAAGCCGTGCTGACGATTACCCGAATCGAACACACTCTCTACCCAATTCGAAATACGGGTTAAGGGTGCGCCCACAAAACGGGCATAAGGCAGTGGACGAACCTGTTCAATCAGGAGAGCAAGAATCAGTACAACGAGTTTCATAGATCTAAAAACCTGTCATTCCGCACGGATGCCAGAACCACAATGGACCTAGCTATCGCACAATTTTGTTCAAGATATCATATTCAAGGCGGGTTTAAGCAAACTTTTGTGCCTATCCATCTCACGGACGATACGAGACAACTGCGCTAGCATCCCGGCTGTGGCCCCCCAGATATAGTAACCAGCCCAGGGCACTGCCAGAAAGCTCCTCCAGGCCCCTCGGTAATAACGTGTCTCTTGCCGCATATTGCGCGGATCCAGTATGAAATCCAGCGGCACATCAAAGATTTCCGCTACTTCGCCCGGATCCGGCGTCAGGTCACAAGGTGTTTGTACAAACCCGATCATCGGCGAAACAGAAAAGCCGGTACCCGTATGGTACTGAGGCATCTGGCCAAATATTTCAACCTGCGCCGGATTCAAACAAATCTCTTCCTGAGCCTCACGCAGCGCACCTTCAGTAGCGCTCTCGCCGGGATTAAGCCCGCCACCGGGAAAACTGATTTGGCCTGCATGATCCCTAAGATGGGCGGTACGTTGTGTCAGCAAAAGCCGTAACGGCGCCTGGGGGCCAGACTGCAAAATAGGTATCAATACAGCTGCCGAACGGCGACCCGTTAACAGGCGTTCGCGAATTTCTGCAGGCACTGGCTCATCAACCACCTCGGTAATGCCGGGCATTCCCGAACACTCTCCCGGTGGGAATCCGGCAAAGGCTGATCTCAGTGCTTCGGGTGTAATCGCCATGGCAACAAAAAGGGCGCCGAAGCGCCCTGCAAATCAATCGCGGAAATTGCCAAACTGCAAGGGCACGTCTTTAATGCCCTCCTTTACTAGCGCAATTGCTTCTTGAAGAATATCGCGCTTGGCACCGGTAACACGGACTGCCTCACCCTGGATCGAAGCCTGGACTTTCATTTTGGAGTCCTTCAGCATCGCCACGATTTTCTTTGAAGTGTTTTGCTCGATACCCACCTTAACCTTGAGATCCTGCTTCACCTTGTTGCCGCCCACCTTCTGAACCGAACCATGATCCAGACAGCGTACGTCGATCGATTTACTGGTCATTTCAGGCAATAGAATCCCCTGCATCTGATCCAGCTGAAAATCGTTATCGGCATGCAAAGTGATCGTTTTATCCTTGTCGTTCAGCTCGGCCTTGGCGTCCGAACCTTTGAAATCATAACGATTGGCAATCTTACGGTTTGCAACGTCGACAGCATTCTTGAGCGACGGCATATCGACTTCTGAGGTGATATCAAAGCTAGGCATGGCAATTAACCAAAGTGGCAAACGTAGTGATAAGGTTCATCGCAGGCAATTTCAAAGGATGAATTGCCCGGCACGTCGAACGATTGACCGGCGCTGTAGGTCTTCCAATCAGCTTCGCCTTTCAGGCGAACACGGCAGCTACCGCCAACGCCTTCCATGACTTCCGGAGCCCCGGTATTGAAAGTCAGCGACGATGGCAGAATCACGCCCACCGTTTTTTTAGTGCCATCAGCAAACTGTATCGTGTGGCTAACGCATTTGCCATCAAAGTAAACATTGGCAGCCTTAACTACTGAAACGTTATCGTATTGAGCCATTTAGATTCCCCACAATTTCTGAATAACGCTTTTGGCGATGAATCCAACCATACCAAAAGCCAGGACAAAAAACAGAACAGCGGTACCCGTTTTACCTGCCTTCGACTTAAAGGCTATCTCGCCAATAATGAAGAGCATGAAGAGAATAAATGCTGCCACGCCATAAGTAGACACGAAGTCAGCAATTTGCTCTTCAGTAAAGCCAAACAGGGTACCTTCCATGATCAGGCCTTTTTACGGGCCGCAGTTTTAGCTGGTGCCTTCTTCGCAACCGGCTTTTTACCCGCAGGCTTCTTGGCTGTTAGCTTTGCAGCTTTGCGCGCATCACGGTTGGCACCGATACGCATACGCAACGCGTTTAGCTTAATAAAGCCACCGGCATCCTTCTGATCGTAGGCACCTGCATCATCTTCAAAGGTTGCGATCGTCGGATCGAACAGCGAATCCTGCTTGGAATCACGTCCAACAACGATCACGTTACCCTTATACAGCTTCAATCTCACCGAACCGTTCACATGTTCCTGGGTGTGATCGATCAGGGTTTGCAATGCCTGACGCTCTGGGCTCCACCAGTAACCGTTATAAATCAGGCTGGCATAACGTGGCATCAGATCGTCTTTAAGATGGGCAACTTCGCGATCCAGTGTAATAGATTCGATGGCGCGGTGGCCCTTCAGCAGAATCGTCCCACCCGGGGTTTCATAGCAACCGCGCGATTTCATGCCGACATAACGGTTCTCAACCAGATCCAGTCGACCGATACCGTGCTTGCCACCCAGTTGATTGAGTAGCGCAAGAATCTCATGCGGCTTCATCTTCTTGCCATTGATGGCAACCGGGTCACCCTTGGCATATTGAATATCAATGTATTCAGCTTTATTCGGGGCCTTTTCAGGCGATACAGTCCAGCGCCACATCGATTCCTCAGCTTCGGCCGCCGGGTCTTCCAGATGACGACCTTCAAAGGAGATATGCAGCAGGTTGGCGTCCATCGAATACGGTGAGCCGCCCTTCTTGTGCTTCATATCAATCGGAATGCCATGCGACTCTGCATAGTTCATCAGCTTTTCACGCGAAAGCAGATCCCACTCACGCCATGGGGCAATCACCTTAACGCCTGGCTTAAGCGCATAGGCACCAAGCTCAAAACGTACCTGATCGTTACCCTTACCCGTAGCGCCATGACAGATGGCGTCAGCACCCGTTTTGTTGACGATCTCGATCAGACGCTTGGCGATCAGCGGACGGGCAATCGACGTACCCAGAAGGTATTCGCCTTCGTATACGGTATTGGCACGGAACATCGGGAACACGAAATCGCGCACAAATTCTTCACGCAGATCGTCGATAAAGATGTTCTTTGGCTTGATGCCGAGCTTCAATGCTTTGGCGCGTGCTGGCTCAAGCTCTTCGCCTTGACCCAGATCGGCCGTAAACGTAACGACCTCACAGCCATAGGTATCTTGAAGCCACTTCAGAATTACCGATGTATCTAGGCCACCCGAATAAGCCAACACTACTTTTTTGATATCGCTCATTGCTGCTTTCCGCTCAATATTAAAAACAAAACCACGCCGGATCAGTTAACACGACCCAGCAATAAAAATTCCATCAAAGCCTTCTGCACATGCAAACGGTTTTCAGCTTCATCCCAGACAACACTCTGTGGGCCGTCAATCACGCTTGCAGTTACTTCTTCACCACGATGCGCAGGCAAACAGTGCATAAAGAGTGCACCCGGGTTTGCAACACGCATCATCTCATCATCCACCTGCCAATCGGCAAAGGCTTTGAGACGTGCCTCATTTTCTGCTTCATAACCCATTGAAGTCCAGACATCGGTCGTAACCAGATCAGCACCACGCGCCGCATCCATTGGATCAGCAAAAACCTCATAGTGACCCTGATCGTTACCCACCAACGTCGCATCTAGTTCATACCCCGGGGGCGTCGACACATTGACTTTAAAGTCCAGAATACGGGCAGCCTGCAGCCAGGTATTACAGACATTGTTTGCATCACCCACCCAGGCAACGGTTTTTCCGCGCAAATCGCCACAATGTTCGTGATAGGTAAAGATATCTGCCAGTATCTGGCATGGGTGGTACTCATTGGTCAACCCATTAATGACCGGCACACGCGAGTAGGTTGAAAATCGCTCGACAATACTTTGTTCGAAGGTGCGGATCATGACGATATCGCTCATACGCGAGATCACTTGTGCCGCATCTTCCACCGGCTCACCCCGACCCAGTTGGGAATCACGGGTATTGAGGTAAATCGCTGCACCGCCCAACTGTTGCATACCCGCCTCGAATGACAAACGGGTGCGCGTACTAGCCTTTTCAAAGATCATGACCAGCGTACGGTCAACCAGCGGCCAATACTGTTGGTAAGACTTGAAGCGCTCTTTAATCCAGCGCGTGCGCGCAAAGAGATATTCATACTCTTCACGATTCAAATCGCTGAACTGCAGGTAATGTCTCAAGCTCATATTACTTTCCCAGATAACGGGTAATCACATTAGTCAAACGCTCGACTAATGTATCAACATCCGCCTGTGTAATGTTGAGAGATGGCAACAGGCGCACGACCGAATCAGCGGTCACATTAATCAGTAGGCCAGCATCGCGTGCCAGACCGACCAGTTCGCCGCAAGGACGATCCAATTCAATACCAATCATCAAACCACGACCACGGATATCACGTACTTCAGGGTAATCCCCTATACGCGCGCGAATACCTTCACGAATTGCTTCGCCCATCCGTTCTGCATTAGCCAGTAACTGTTCATGCTCCAGAACATCAATCGTTGTTTTAGCAGCACGCATCGCCAGCGGATTGCCCCCAAAGGTCGAGCCATGGTTACCGGGGCCAAACAAACCAGAGGCACGTCCACCCGTCATACAGGCGCCAACAGGAACGCCTGAACCCAAACCCTTAGCCAGAGACACCACATCCGGACGCACACCTGAATGCTGGAAACCGAACCATTTACCGGTACGCCCGATACCGCACTGGACTTCATCGGTCATCAACAGCCAGCCCTTCTCGTCACAGAGTGCACGTAGATCTCGCTGGAATTGATCATCGGCAAGATGAATTCCACCCTCACCCTGAATCATTTCCAGCAACACGGCTACGACGTTCTTATTATGCTCTGCCACCTGACGAATGGCTTCAATGTCGTTATAGGGCACACGGACAAAACCGCTCACCAGCGGCTCAAAACCTGCCTGTGTCTTACGATTACCTGTCGCCGACAGCGTTGCCATCGTACGGCCATGAAACGCATGTTCCATCACGATGATCGTCGGATTTTCAATGCCCTGACGGTGGCCATAAAAGCGCGCGAGCTTAATAGCTGCTTCGTTGGCTTCACAACCTGAATTACAAAAGAACACTTCATCCATACCGGACAATGTCGCCAGCTTGTCGGCAAGCTCTTCTTGTAATGGAATGCGGTACAGATTAGACGTATGCAGCAGTTGAGCAGCCTGCTGGCTCAGTGCGCGCACTAGCTCTGGGTGGTTATGACCCAAGGTATTTACCGCGATACCGGATAGGGCGTCCAGATAACGCTTACCTTCGGTATCAACCAGCCAGCTTCCCTCGCCTTGCACAAAAGCAATAGGCTGACGGGCATAGGTGTTCATTACATGAGTCATAAACGTCTCGGTCTATCGAAAAACAAAAAGCGCCGAGACCGAATTCTTAACCCGCCGGTTGTTGAATCCGCATCGCGTCGCGTATTAAATGCATTTAGCGTGATTTTATGGCAAAAGTGCCCGGGCATCCACTCCCGCAAGCGCACAAAAGCCGATAGAATGTCGTCATGAACACCCCCGCACCGACAGACGACGTCAATACCCAGTCAAACCTGTCTCACAGCCTCGTTATTGTTGGTCGTACTCAGGACGGAAAAAAGTTCCGCCCTTCCGACTGGGCTGAACGTTTATGCGGGGTTATGTCGGCCTTCGGCACAGAAAAACGCATGAAATACTCACCTTATGTGAGTCCGGGCGAGTGGGAGGGTGATAAATGCGTCTTTATCGACGGCATTCTTTACGACATCTCTCCTATCGCCTACCGCTTTCTGGCTAACTTTGCCAAAGATAACGATCTGATGCTGGTAGATGGTGTTTGTAGCCTCGAAGTCTGCAATATCGACGACGCCATGGCCGATGTAGTGGTTTATCCGCCAAACGTCCCCGCCCGCTAAAACATCCAAACCAAAAGTCGCAGACGTAAAAAAAGCACCCGAGGGTGCTTTTTTCATGCGTCCAGCAAAACCGGTAGCTTAAGCAGCCATGGCCTTGATCTGGGCCGACAGGCGGCTCTTATGACGCGACGACTTGTTCTTGTGAACAATACGCTTGTCAGCAATGCTATCAATCGCACTGACTGCAGCAGCAAAAACAGCTTGAGCAGCAGACTTGTCACCAGCTTCAATAGCACGGCGCACCTTTTTGATAGCCGTACGGAACTCGGAGCGCTGGCTGGCGTTGTGAGCACGCTGC
>JBJTFJ010000032.1:0-8452 GCA_046093345.1 Fluviibacter sp.
GCGTTAAACAGATTCAGGCGAAGACCGTTGATTTCGGGGCAAGCGATGATCCAGTAGCGGCTGCCGAGCTGGAAAAAAGTGGTCTGGCACAATTCCCGGCCATTATTGGTGGCGTGGTTCCTGTTGTTAATATCAAGGGCATCGCTCCGGGCCAGTTGAAGCTGAATAACGCCACGCTGTCAGATATTTTCCGCGCCAAGATCACCAAGTGGAATGATCCGGCCATTGCATCGGTCAACCCGGGTGTAACGCTGCCAGATACCGCCATTACGATTGTTTACCGTTCGGACTCGTCGGGTACCACGGCTGTCTTTACGGATTTTCTGGCGCAAGTGTCGCCACCGTTCAAGGGTGTAGTGGGTGCCGGTAAAACAGTCAATTGGCCAGCCGGTGTAGGTGGCAAGGGTAATGCCGGTGTTGCAGCAAACGTCACCAAGATTGATGGCGCTGTTGGCTATGTGGAATACGCCTACGCCAAGCAGAACAAGATGTCGCACGTATCGCTGATCAATCGTGATGGCAAAGCAGTTCAGCCTAATGAGGCAAGCTTCGCAGCAGCCGCATCGAAGGCTAACTGGGCCGGTACACCTAACTTTGCAGTGAATCTGAACAATCAGGCGGGCGCCAACTCCTGGCCAATTACGTCAGCATCGTTCATCCTGGTTTACAAGAAAGCTGAAAAGCCGGAACAGACTGCTGAAGTATTGAAGTACTTCAACTGGGCACTGACTAAGGGCCAGAAGATGGCGGTTGACCTGGATTACGTGCCGCTACCGGATAATGCCGTTAAAGCTATCGTCAAGAGCTGGGCCGAGATTAAAGGGCCGGATGGCAAGCCAGTCTATACGGCGAAGTAATAACCGAATGCTATAACAGGCGCAGCCGGCTTTAAGCCGGTTGTGCTGTCTCAGGCAGGATAACAATGTCTCAAAACATGATCGAAACCGAAGCAGCCGTTCAGGCCGCGATGAAACGGCAAGCAGAAAAGTCTGCCGTGTTTTTGCGGCAAGACCGTATTTTTGCCGGCATTACCTTCAGTTTTGCTGCCCTGGTGTTGCTGGTGTTGTTCGGTATTCTGGTATCGCTCATGGTGCAGGCTTGGCCTGCGATCAATGAGTTCGGGCTCGGGTTTTTCTACAGTACGACCTGGAGTCCATCGACGGGTGAGTTTGGTGCCGGTATTGCGATTTGGGGTACGCTTGCCACGTCGCTCATTGCGCTACTGATCGGTGTTCCCATCAGTTTTGGTATTGCAATGTTTTTGACAGAGTCCTGCCCGGTTTGGATGCGACGTCCATTGGGCACGGCCATTGAGCTCCTGGCCGGCGTGCCTTCGATTATTTACGGCTTCTGGGGGTTGTTCATTTTTGCACCGATGGTGCAGGAGTATGTCCAGCCCTGGATGATTGGCTGGTTAGGTGCCCCTTTCTTTGCTGGGCCCCCATTAGGGTTGGGTGTTTTCACGGCAGGCTTGGTACTGGCATTGATGATTATTCCGTTTATTGCTTCGGTGATGCGGGATGTATTCGAGACGGTACCCGGTGTGCTGAAGGAATCGGCCTACGGTATCGGCTGCACCCGCTGGGAAGTTATTCGCAATATCGTGCTGCCTTATACCCGTGTGGGTGTTATCGGCGGCATCATGCTCGGGCTTGGCCGGGCCTTGGGCGAGACCATGGCGGTGACCTTCGTGATTGGTAATGCCAACCGCTTTGCCCTTAATCTGTTTGCGCCGGGTAACTCAATCGCGTCGACTCTGGCTAACGAGTTTGCCGAAGCAGACGCTAGCATGCACATTCCCGCCTTGTTTGGCCTGGGGCTTATTCTGTTCATCATTACCTTTGTTGTGCTGTCGGCTTCTGAATGGCTGATCAAACAAGGTGAGCGTAAAGCAGGGGGTCGATAATGGATGCCCGTTACCAACGTCGTAAATTCGTTAACGGTCTGAGTACAACGTTATCGGGTATCGCAGTAGCGATTGGGGTTGCTGGCCTTGTCTGGATTCTAGCCACGCTCCTCATTAAAGGGCTGCCAGCGATGAACTGGGCGTTCTTTACCGAATCAACACCGGCTCCGGGTTCTGAGGGTGGCGGCATGGCCAACGCCATTGTTGGCAGCTTGTTGATCGTTGGCTTAACAACGCTGGTCTCAACGCCGATTGGTATTTTGGCAGGTATCTATCTGGCTGAATTTGGCGATCGCTCGAAAGTGGCATCGATCACGCGCTTTGTTACAGACATCATGTTGTCGGCACCATCGATTGTGATTGGTTTGTTTGTCTATGCTTTGTTTGTTACAACGACCAAACACTTTTCTGGCTGGACGGGCTCTGTGGCTTTATCGTTGATCGCGGTACCTGTCGTGGTGCGTACTACCGAGAATATGCTCAAGCTCGTGCCAGGTAGCTTGCGTGAAGCAGCCTTTGCACTGGGTATGCCCCGCTGGCGTGTCAGCCTGGACGTGTGTTTGCGTGCGGTACAGGGCGGTGTCATTACCGGGATTCTGCTGGCTGTAGCCCGGATTGCCGGTGAAACGGCGCCGCTATTGTTTACCGCACTCAATAACCAGTTCTTTACCTGGAACATGAATGAGCCAATGGCTAATCTGCCAGTCACCATTTTTAATTTTGCAATGAGCCCTTATGAAAACTGGCAGAACCTTGCCTGGGGCGCTTCTGCGCTCATCGCGATTTTGGTGCTGTTGCTTAACGTTCTGGCCCGTGTGGTGTTCCAGAGCCGTTCCAAGTCTTAAGTATTTAACGAGGTCATCATGTCCGAATTCCTTTCCGATCAAGGTATCAACGCCGCACTGAAAGTTCGTAATCTGGATTTTTATTACGGCGATTTCAAAGGCCTCAAATCGGTGTCGATGGATATTGCCGAGAAAAAAGTCACCGCATTTATTGGCCCATCGGGTTGTGGTAAATCAACGCTGCTGCGCACCTTTAACCGGATGTACGATCTTTACCCAGGGCAGCGCGCTGAGGGTGAGATTATTTTCCATGGTGCCAATACCCTGGATAAAGGTTATGACCTGAATCTGCTTCGTGCCCGTGTGGGCATGGTGTTTCAGAAGCCAACGCCGTTTCCGATGTCGATTTACGAGAACATTGCGTTCGGTGTGCGTCTGTATGAAAACCTATCGCGTGCAGACATGGACAACCGTGTGCAGTGGGCGTTAGAGCAGGCGGCGCTATGGACTGAAGTAAAAGACAAACTCCACCAGAGTGGATTGTCCTTGTCGGGCGGTCAGCAGCAGCGCTTGTGTATCGCTCGTGGCGTAGCAGTTAAGCCGGATGTGTTGCTTCTCGATGAGCCAACGTCAGCGTTGGACCCGATTTCAACCGCGAAGATTGAAGAGCTGGTGTTTGAGCTCAAGAGTTCTTATACGATTGCCATCGTGACACACAACATGCAGCAAGCTGCGCGCGTTTCAGATTACACCGCGTATATGTATCTGGGCGAGCTGATGGAGTTTGGTGTGACTGATGAGCTTTTTATGAAGCCTAAGCGCAAAGAAACCGAAGACTACATTACTGGCCGTTTCGGATAAGCGACCCAAGTCGCTTCAGTAGTTACGATTGGCTGAAGCGCTCTTTGGGGAACCAGGCTTCAAAGGTGCTTCCCTGGTTGACCTGGCTCTGGATTTCCAGATGTCCCTGGTGGCGACTCAGTGCATGTTTAACGATGGCTAAACCTAAACCGGTACCACCGGTTTCGCGAGAGCGCCCCTGGTCCACGCGATAGAAGCGTTCTGAAATTCTGGGTAGATGTATTGCCGGAATCCCGATGCCGGTGTCTTGCACACTGAACACCCCTTCGCGATCGGTTTCTCGCCACGAGATCGTGATGCTGCCACCTGCAGGGGTGTAATTGACGGCGTTGTTAATGAGGTTGCCAAAAATGCTGCGCAGAGCCATTGCCGAACCGAGTATAGATAGATCGGGTGGTATATGGATGCTCAGCGTATGATTCCCAGCGGAAATTGCTTCGGCTGAAACAACCAGTTCGTCCACCAGTGCTTTAACTGGTACCCGAGTCTGATCGGCAAGAGTTGCACGGGCTTCCAACGAAGAAAGCGTCAGCAAATCCTGGATCAGTCGACCCATCTGGTGGGATTGGGATAGCGCCAGATCTAGATAGCGTTGACGCTTGTCGGCGGGCAACGACTCATGGTGCATCTGTAGGGTTTCAATAAAGCCGTTAATCACGGTGAGCGGCGTTTTTAGCTCATGGGACACGTTGGCCACGAAGTCCCGGCGCACGTTTTCCAGTTTTTCAATCCGCGTCAAATCGCGAATGGCCAGTAGGCTGCGATCAACCCCGTAGCTGATCAGGCTGATCATGTAGGAAGCCTGGTCGCGACGATTGGGGTGATACATCAATGGTTCTGAGAAATCTCCCCTTTGCAGGTAAGCGGCAAACTCAGGTTCGCGGACGAGATGTTCAACGGGTGTGCCCTGATCCTGGCCCGGAATGAGACCCATCATGTCGACGGCCAGGGAGTTCATCCAGAGAATACGACGATGGGCGTCCATGAAGATAACGCCATCGGGAAGCGCTTCAAGTGCGCTCTGAAACTGCTCTAGCGATTGCTCTAGAAGATCTTTTTCTTGTTGACGTGTTTTGACACGGCGATTCATGCGGGAGACAAACTCCCCCCAGATGCCAGACGCATCGGGAACCGGTGCATCGAGCGGGCCAGAAATCCAGTTAAGCATGCGGCGCAAGTAACGCCGGTGCATGTATAGGCGGAAGCCCAGCACGCCGATTATGACAAGAAGCAATCCTTCAAGAAACGTCATGTTGTCCAGCCAAAAACGGAGGTTCGCCACGATGGGGTGGCTGGGCGACTTTAGCCGGCAGTCGCCGAGAATCGATAGCCGCTGCCACGAACGGTCTGAATAAGACTATCGTGACCACTGGCTTCCAGAACAGATCTTAACCTGCGAATGTGCACATCAACCGTGCGTTCTTCAACAAATACATGGTCTCCCCACACTTTGTCGAGCAGCTGGGATCGGCTATGTACCCGTTCCGGATGGGTCATGAAAAAGTGGAGTAGACGAAATTCAGTAGGGCCGATAACCACCGCGATATCGTTGGCGTAAACGCGGTGTGTTACCGGGTCTAGTACCAGGCTGCCAAAAGCCACTTTGTCTTCGGTTAGTTGTGGTTTGCGACGCCGTAGTACGGCTTTGATGCGGGCAACGAGCTCTCGCGGCGAAAAGGGTTTGACCATGTAGTCATCTGCGCCCATTTCCAAGCCGGTCACACGATCCTGCTCATCGGTTCTGGCCGTCAGCATGATAATGGGCACATCCGCTGTCCGCTCCGATTCGCGCAGGCGTGCTGCGAATTGGGGGCCGGGACGGCCTGGCAGCATCCAGTCCAGAAGAATCAGATCAGGCAAGCTGGCTGTAACAAGCTGTTCGGCTTCTTCGGCAGACGCCGCTTCGATCACACGATGGCCACTGCTTTCCAGGTTGATCACCAGGAGTTCGCGAATCGACGGATCGTCTTCTACGACGAGTATCGTTGCCGCCATGTTGCGCCCCTTGGTTTAGTGGCTATCTTGTTGGCTAAGCAAATGGCTGCGGACTTCTTCGACACTGAAGTGGCGCACATTCATGCCGGCTGTGATGTAAATCAGGTTCTCTGCGACAGCGCGCGCATGGTCAGCAACACGCTCAATCGCCTTGGCCATATTCATAATTTCTAGCGACAGCGAGATGGTGCGTGGGTCTTCCATCATAAAGGTGATGAGCTGACGGGTAATGCTGCGGTATTCGGCATCAACCAGGTCGTCGGCTTGTAGCACCTCGGTCGCCGCCAGGGTATCCGAGCGGGCGAAGGCATCCAGCGACTTGCGTAACATGTCTAGCGCGTCTTCTGCCAGGTGGCGGAGTTCTACCGAAGGGGTAAAAAGCGTGTGCTTGGCATGTAGCGCCCGTGCGGTGCGCGCGATCTTCACGGCTTTGTTACCCGCTTTTTCAAGTTCCAAGCCGGTTTTTTGTACGCCGATGATGATGCGCAGATCAATAGCGGTGGGTTGGCGCTTGGCGATAATCTGGTTGCAAGCAGTGTCTAGCTGGATTTCAGCTTCGTCCAGACGGCTATCGCCTTGTTCAACGGCAGCCAGAAGCGTTTGATCTGCCTCGTACAGGCCTTGCATTGCCTGGCGCATTTGCTGTTCGACAATGCCGCCCATAAGAAGTACGCGCGACTTGAGGTCGTCGAGTTCCAGGTCAAACTGTTTGATGGTGTGCTCTGCCATGGTGAAAAACTCCCGCGCCTAGACTATTTAACGATTGGAGTATTTCACACAAATGTGACAGTGATATTTCATTTACAGCTTAGTCGCCAATCACGCCAAATTCGACGGGCGTTTTTGTATAGAAGATTTTAATGCCGCTGCTTTGAATCAGATCAAAGAGGCTTTTTGATTCCGTTTCAGTTACAACCATTACCACCAGCACAGGCTGTTCGGCCTGCTCAAAGAAACGTGCGGCGTGGATCCGCCGATCGCTACCAAAGCTCTCGTCGCCGTGGATAACCGTTGCACCACGTATGCCCATGACTTGAGCCTTTTCAAGGAGCCATTCGGCAATAGGTTGATCCTGGTGTTTGCGATTCTGCAGGGTGTAAAAGTTAATCTGATAACCGTTCATGATGCGCTCCTAGACGTGCCTTGCTAGTTGCCAGGTCATCAGACCGGCGATCGTTGCGATTAGAGAACAGCCCACATGTAGGGCGATGGATGCAGAAGCCCAGCCAAAGCGGCCTTCCTGAATCAGGGTGACAACCTCGGCAGAAAAGGTTGAGAAAGTTGTAAGACCGCCACAAAACCCGGTAATGATCAACAATCGCCATTCGGGGGCTATTTCATTGTTTTGACTGAAGAAAGCGATAGCCAAGCCGATAATATAGCCGCCAATAATATTGGCAACCAGGGTTCCCGGCGGCAGGGTAGGAAATAGCTGATTCAGCCGAAGTCCCAGCTGCCAACGCGTAAGAGCGCCAACTGCGGAACCAACGGAAATAGCAAGCACGGCGTTCAGCATGAGATGTTTGCGGGTCGTTTTAGGGCAAATAGTAGCTAATCATATGCCAGGAGCGGCCGGATACAAAGCCCAGCCGTTTGACCTGAGGCTCAAACTACAGGATCATGTGCCCTGCGCCAAAATGAACCAGGAGCCCGCATTGGCAAAAGAAGAACTAATTGAAATGAATGGTGTTGTGCAGGAAGTCCTGCCGGATTCCCGTTTTCTTGTTGAGTTGGAAAACGGCCACTCGATCGTCGCGTACACCGCAGGTAAGATGCGTAAGCACCACATCCGCATTCTGGCGGGCGATAAAGTCACGCTGGAACTGTCGCCGTATGATCTGACCAAGGGTCGTATTACCTTCCGCCATATCGAAGGTCGTGGCGCCGGAGCACCGCCGCCACCGCGTCGTCGTTAATCGGTCTGTTTGATGATCGAGCTTGAAACAGGCTCGGCGCCCAAGTATGCCGTGATATGGATGCACGGCTTGGGCGCAGATGGCAGTGATTTCGAGCCGATCGTACCGTACCTGGGGCTGAACCCTTCTGTTCCGGTACGTTTTGTTTTTCCCAATGCACCGCAGATTCCCGTTACCTGTAATGGCGGCTTTGTCATGCCCGCCTGGTACGACATTATTTCTTTGGCACCAGACAGTCGGGAAATCGATGAAGCAGGATTGCTGGCGTCGCGAGATACCATCGCCGGTTTAATCGAGCGTGAAGTCGCTCGTGGCATACCGGCTAATCACATATTTCTGGCGGGTTTTTCCCAGGGTGGTGCGGTGGCCTATTTGACGGGCTTGTCCTACACCGAAGCGCTCGCCGGGATTATTGCTCTATCGACCTATATTCCTAGCCCGGCTCAGGCCATGCAGTTGGCCACTAAAGCAAGCCGGGATACGCCACTTTTTATTGCACATGGCACGCATGACGATGTGGTGTCGTTAAAGCTCGGCGAAATCGCTAGAAATACCATCGCGGAATTAGGCTGCGACTTTGACTGGCAGACCTACCCGATGGGTCACGAAGTCTGCCTGCCAGAAATTCAGGCGATAGGCGCCTGGATTAACGCCCGGACTTCGAACGCGGCTTCTTGATGTGGCATTCGGGGTGCGCTTCTACGATACCCGAATGAATCGCAAAACACCCGTCTAGAGGGCATACAGTGCCTTTGGGGCAATGATGCTCAAGCTTGCACTCGTGTTGTGTCTGATCAGTGAGGACCATTTCACCGGCTTCTTCACACCGAGCAACCGAAATATCAATACCGCCCATGATTTACTCCTGCGTAGGGTTACACCTCTTCATCCTACGCTTATTGAATGCTCATGCCTTCTGGTTAGAAGGATATGCATTAAAAATAGTTGACCCTTGGGATGGTCGCGCTATTCTTTGCAGAATACTTCTG
>JBJTFJ010000033.1:0-3607 GCA_046093345.1 Fluviibacter sp.
TTGCCCGTGGGTGTGGTTACAGCACTGATCGGTGTCCCTGTGTTCCTTTATTTGCTTAATCGGACACGTTACCAATGATGGCTCATCAAAATATCGATGCGCTGAAAGCGCTGTTTAAAGTCTCAGCCGTTAACTTGCAGGTTGGTGAGACTAATGTGTCTCGTGATCTGGGCTTCGAGATTTTTCCGGGAGAGATGACGGCCATTCTTGGTCGCAATGGCGTAGGGAAGTCGACATTATTGTCTTGCTTGGCCGGATTGCCGCGCGGTGAGATGACCGGTGATGTTTTGTTGGGCAATAAGACCTATGCGCAGTGGGGAGACCGTGCTGCCGCCTGTTGGCGAGGCTGGTTGGCCCAGAAGCAGCAGGATCAATTTAGTGCGACGGTGCTGGAAACGGTTATTTCTGGTCGGCACCCGCACCTAAATCGTTGGGCCTGGGAGTCTTCGGATGATCAGGCAATAGCCCTGGCATCGTTGAGCGCAGTTGGGATGGATAGTTTTGCCGAGCGAGATGTGCTGACACTGTCGGGTGGCGAGCGGCAGCGTGTTGCCGTGGCAACAATCCTTACGCAAAATCCATCGCTGTATTTTATGGATGAGCCACTTGCGCACCTGGATCTGAATCATCAGATCGAAGTGCTAGAGCTCATGCGAAACAAAGCACGTAAAGAGCGCGTGAGCTGCATTATGGTTATGCACGAGCCAGGGTTGGCGCATCGCTATTGTGATTCTGCGCTGCTCTTATTCGGTGAGGGTGAGTGGCAGTATGGTTCGGCATCTACCGTGCTAACTGCTGAGAACTTGTCGCGGCTATATGGCTATCCGCTGTTGCAGATTGAGCGAGTTGATGCTGCTGGTGTGATGCAGCGCTGGTTTGTGCCAGCGTAATCTGACGCTAATCTCGAATTAAGACAAGACGGCGAGTGCACCCAGGTAGAACGCCAGTTCACTGATCTGTTGCGTTGCCCCCAGGCAATCTCCCGTGTAACCGCCGAGCCATTTTTGCAGTTTGCGACCTAGCCAGATGGTGGCTAATAAACCTGCCGCAACGCCCATCAATGCCGCCGTGGCCGGAATTAGCAGTAAAGGCAGAAGGCCGAAAGCCGAGGCGACCCATAAGGCGTTTTTAGTGAGTTTGGTAGCGAGGGGTTTGGATTTGCTTAGTGCATCATCACGCACGTAAGACAATCCAGCCATGATGAGCACTGCGCAGTATCGGGAAAATGCGTGAGCGGTAATGAGCAGGAAGGGTACCCAGAGCGGGTCGAAATTATCCAGAAGCACAAACTTGCTAAGCAACGCCATGGTGATGGCAATGACACCGTAGCTACCGACTCGCGAGTCTTTCATGATCTCGAGGATCCGCATTTTTTCCCAGCCACCCCCCATGCCATCGGCCATGTCTGATAGGCCATCTTCATGAAAGGCACCACTTAGATAGATGCTGCTAGCCATGGCAATTAAAACTGCAACCGATGTTGGCAATGCCAGCGCAGCGAAAAAAAACGCCATTGCGCTTATGGTGCCGACCAAAAGACCTACAGCCGGAAAGTATCTGGCAGCGTGATTCAGGCTCTCAGTAGAATGGGGAATCCGATCCGGAATCGGGATGCGCGTAAAGAAACGAACCGCCGCCAGAAAGGCAATGGTTTCACGCTGGACCATATTGTGACTCAAGGCTTAGCCTCGCGCTTTGGGCGATGATCGCGCGCTGTTTGCAGGGCTTCGCAAAGGATTTTCGTGCCATCAAGAATTCTTGGGCCGCTACGGTTCATGAGATCCGATTGAACGAAAAAGAAATTGTTGCGTTGGGTCGCGGTTAGGTTTGGCCACTTCTTCCAGGCATCTAGCATTTCCGGGTTCTGGTCTGCCATGCCGGATGTGACGATGGCCTCGGGATTTGCTGCAATTACCGCTTCAAAACTGACACGTGGTGCAAGTGGTTTGAGGGAACCAAATATGTTGTCGCCACGACAAAGCGTAATGGCATCAGACATAATCTGTTGGCCGCCGATAGTGATCAAGGGGTTTTGCCATACTTGATAGAAAACCGTGACGGGTGAGCGATCTCGATATTTAGTGGCGATGGCTTGATAGCGCTTCCGGAAATCATCAGCGGCTTTTTTGGCGATAGGTGATGTACCAGCCAGTTCGCCAATGCGTTCGATTTCACCGGGGATGTCGGTCATCTTGTGCGGCTGAGACATGAAGACGGGAATGCCCAGCTGGCGCAATTTCTCTATGGCCGTTGGCGAGTTGCCTGACTCCCAGGCGATGACCAGATCGGGTTTGGCCGCGACGACCGCTTCAAGATTGATTTTGGAGTGGCCACCAACGCGTGGGATTTTCAAAGCCGATGCGGGGTAATCGCTATATTCGACGGTGGCAACAATCTTGTCGCCAGCACCGGCGGCATAGGTGACTTCAACCACAGAAGGCGCCAGCGTCACGATTCGACTAGCAGGGGCAGGCAGGCTAACCATATTGCCAAGGTCATCTTTAACGCTGACCGGAGCAGATATTGCAACGCCTGCGAACAGTGCGCAGGCAATGGCAACAAAAGAGTGGGCGGAAAATAAACGGATATTCATGCGAAGCATTCTAAAAGATCAGCGAAAAAATAGCTGCCAAAGAAACGGTGGCTAGCCAGAGCCACAAGGCGTGTCGCTGAAGTTGTTGTGCGTTACTAATATCAGATGCTTTCGGCAAATTGCCACAGCCTAGTTGCGGCCGGTGTTCGGTAGTTCCATGATAGTCCGCAGCGCCACCCAGTTTGACATTGAGCGCCCCGGCACCAGCGGCCATCACCGGGCCGGCGTTTGGGCTATCCCATTGTGGTGCTTGCGTTTGCCAGCAGGCCAAGGCTTTGCGGGTGTTGCCAACCAGTGCGTAGGAAAGTGCTGTCAGGCGAGCCGGTACATAATTGAGTACATCATCCAGTTTTGCTGCAGCGCGACCAAAGTTTAGATAACGGCTTGTTCGGTAGCCCCACATGGCATCTAGTGTATTGGCCAGGCGATAGAGAATGGCGCCCGCTGGCCCCAAAAGGCAAAACCAGAAAATCGGCGCGAACAATGCGTCGTTGCCATTTTCCAATACGGACTCGATACAGGCCTTGCTCACTCCCTGAATATCCAATTCTGTCGTGTCACGGGAGACTAACCAGCTAACATGGGTGCGTGCAGCATCCAGATCATTTGTTTCCAGATCAACGCTGACTCGCTCTGCATGCTCCTGTAATGAGCGGCCGCCAATAGTGATGTAGAGCACAATACTTGCAGCAATAAATTGAAGCGATGGGCTGAGCCATGTGATGAGGAGTCCGGCAAGGAGCGTTGGCGTAATCACGAGCAAACACCAACATAGGAGTCCGTGCAGTTGGCTACGCTCTTTAGATGCAGCGTTGCGATTAAATCGTTTTTCGCAATGCTTTGCCAGAAAGCCAAAGCCGACGAGCGGGTGAAAGTATTTAGTCTCTCCCAGCAAGCGATCCAGTAGACAGGCTGCCAGCACCATTAATGCCGTAACGGTCAGACTGAATTCGGGCATCAGGACAAGAGCGCAGCCACCGTGTTGGGTGCGCTAGGGAAATATGCGTGGAAATA
>JBJTFJ010000034.1:0-9694 GCA_046093345.1 Fluviibacter sp.
CAGATTGGCCTTGAGTACCGCATTGCGAATATCTTCACTGCTGATCCCCATCGCCTGAATAACCGCAGGGATCACCGTGACACGGACTGCCGGTTGCGCACTCCCCCCCACTGTCACCTGGCCGATGCCACTGATCTGGGAGAGTTTCTGGGACAGCACAGAATCTGCCGCATCATAAATCTGAGAAACATCCAGCGTTTCTGAAGTCAGTGCCATCACCATAATCGGTGAATCGGCTGGATTGACCTTACGGTACGTCGGGTTGGATGGTAGCCCTGTAGGTAGAAGAGCACGGGCTGCCACAATAGCTGCCTGTACATCCCGTGCCGCGCCATCGATATTGCGATCAAGGTCAAACTGCAGCGTAATATTCGTCGACCCCTGTGTGCTGATCGAGGTCATTTCCGTAATTCCGGCAATACGGCTAAGGGAGCGTTCGAGGGGTGTTGCAATGCTGGAGGCCATCGTTTCCGGGCTCGCGCCAGCCAGTGAGGCACGCACCGAGATCGTTGGGAAATCGACCTGCGGCAATGGAGCAACAGGCAGTTGCAGAAACCCGATGATGCCCGAGATCGTCACTGCAACGACAAGCAGCGTGGTTGCAATGGGACGCTCAACAAAAAGCCGCAGCCAGTTCACGAATCTCTGCCGTTTGTAGTATCCACGGTCGGGGCTGCATTCAGATCCCAGCCCGTACGTTCTTTAATTCGTAGTGCCAGGCGATCAAAGTACAAATAAATCACAGGCGTTGTAAACAGGGTCAGGAGCTGGCTCAGCAACAAACCACCAACCATGGCAATACCTAGTGGTTGGCGTAACTCGCTACCGATGCCACCACCGAGCATCAGGGGGAGCGCACCCAGCAACGCGGCCATGGTCGTCATCAGAATTGGCCGGAAGCGCAGCAGGCAAGCCTGGTGGATCGCATCACGCGGTGATAGCCCTTCCCTGCGCTCTGCATCCAGGGCAAAGTCGATCATCATGATGGCGTTCTTTTTAACGATGCCAATGAGCAGGATGATGCCGATAATGCCGATAATGCCCAGATCGTTACCGGTTAACATCAGCGATAGCAAGGCCCCCACGCCAGCCGACGGCAGCGTTGAAAGGATCGTGATCGGGTGGATATAGCTCTCGTAAAGTACGCCGAGCACGATATACATCGTGACAATTGCAGCCAGAATCAGTAGCACCGTGCTGCTGAGTGATGACTCAAAAGCATTGGCCGCACCTTGCAGGTGGCTGCGCACGCCGGTGGGCAAACCGATCTCTGCCTCACCTTCCCGGACCGCATCAACTGCAGCCCCCAGAGAGACGCCCGCGGGTAGATTGAAAGAAATCGTTGCTGCCGGGAACTGGCTGTAGCGATTAATCGCGAGCATCGTTTCAGCTTCGCGAATTTGTGCCAGCACATTCATCGGCACCTGTTGGCCGCTCAGTGAAGGGACATAGAGCTGATTCAGTGACTTGGGATCAATCTTGAAATTGGGCTCAGCCTCAAGAACAACGCGATACTGATTAGACTGCGTGTAGATCGTAGAAATAAGTCTCTGACCGTAGGCGCTATAAAGTGCATTGTCTATGGCATCAACAGAAACCCCCATACGGCCGGCGGTATCTCGATCGATATCGATATAAATCTGTAGCCCTTTGGTCTGCAAGTCGGAACTCACATCCGCCAGCCGTCGTGACTGACGCAATCGTTCAACCAGTTTCTCGGTCGTTCTAACGACTAACTGCTCATCCGGGCCCTCAAGCGTAAATTGGTAGCGGTTTTTAGTGACCCGATCTTCAATCGTCAGATCCTGTACCGGTTGCAGAAAGAGGCTGATACCGGGGATGTCCTGAACCCGTTCCTTGATGCGGTGAATAATGGCTTCAACACGATCATCACGCATCGCCATCGGCTTAAGATTGATCTGGATGCGCCCTGTATTAAGCGTGGTGTTGGCGCCGTCAATACCGATAAATGATGACAGACTTTCTACATCCGGATCTTCCAGAATCGCATTGGCAATGGCCTGTTGGCGTTGCGACATCGCCTGGAAAGACACGCTCTGGTCTGCTTCGGTGACCCCCTGGATAACCCCTGTATCTTCTACAGGGAAGAATCCTTTGGGAATAGCAACATAGAGCAGCACCGTTAACAGCAAAGTACCTATAGCTACTTGCAAGGTCAGGCGCTGACGGTCAAGAACCCAGTTCAAGGCCAGTTCATAGCGCTGAACAAGCCGGTCAAATGAAGTGCCTACCCAGCGCATAAAAGCGCCATGTTTCACCAGATGTTCATCTGATCTCAATAGCTTGGCGCACATCATTGGCGTGAGCGTGAGAGAGACAAAAGCAGAAATCAGTATTGCCACGGCCAGGGTAATTGCAAACTCTCTGAACAGCCGGCCAACGACATCGCTCATGAACAGCAGCGGAATCAGCACCGCGATCAAGGAGATGGTGAGTGAGATGATCGTAAAGCCGATTTCGCGAGCACCCTTGAGTGCAGCATTGAGCGGTGACTCGCCCAGCTCAAGATGCCGGGCAATGTTTTCGATCATGACGATGGCGTCATCGACCACAAAACCGGTAGCGATGGTCAACGCCATCAAGCTCAGGTTGTTAATCGAAAATCCGGCCAGATACATCACGGCAAATGTGCCTACCAGAGAAAGCGGCACGGCTACTGAGGGAATAATCGTGGCGGGCACGCTACGCAGGAACAGGTAAATCACCATCACCACCAGCGCAATAGCGAGCATTAGTTCGGAACGCACATCGTTGACCGAGGCACGGATGGTAATGGTTCGATCAGTCAGCACTTTCAGTTCTGCGGCGGCCGGCAGACTGGCCTGCAACTGTGGCATAAGTGCTTTGATACGATCGACCACCTCAATCACATTGGCGCCAGGCTGCCGCTGTACGTTCACAAGAACGGCCGGTTGCCGATTCACCCAGGCAGAGAGATAAGCGTTTTCCGCACCCTCCCCGACTTCGGCTAACTGACTGAGACGCACCGGCGCACCATTGCGCCAGGCCACAATCACGTTGCGGTATTCATCAGCCGACTTGAGCTGGTCGTTTGCATCGATCGTAACGGCACGCAGATCACCATCGAAACTACCCTTGGGATCATTCACGTTGGTATTGCCGATGGCTGTGCGTATATCCTCGAAACTGAGATTCATGGCTGCCAGCGTCGTGGGATTGACCTGAACTCTTACGGCGGGCCGGCGACCGCCACTGAGTGAGACCAGACCGACACCACTTACCTGTGAGATCTTCTGGGCTAACCGTGTTTCCACCAGATCGTGCAGCCGCGTCACCGGTAATGTGGGCGAGGTAATGGCCAGCGTAAGGATCGGTGCATCAGCAGGGTTAACCTTGCTATAGACCGGGGGGGTTGGCAGATCCTTTGGCAGCAAATTGGTTGCCGCGTTAATCGCCGCCTGAACCTGCTGTTCGGCAACATCCAGCGCCATATCCAGGGTAAAGCGCAAGACAATGACAGAGCTACCGGTCGAACTGGTCGAAGTCATTTGCTCCAGACCGGGCATCTGACCAAACTGTCTTTCCAGCGGTGCTGTCACCGTTCCCGTCATCACCTCGGGGCTAGCCCCCGGATAGAAGGTGTTGACCTGGATCGTTGGATAATCCACCTCCGGCAATGCGGAGGTTGGTAACAGGCGGTAGGCAATTAAACCCACCAGCAGAATTGCCACCATCAGTAACGAGGTGGCAACCGGCCTAAGAATGAATAAACGTGAGGGGTTCACCGGGCTGGGCGCTGAACGACGTTAACCTTGGCGCCTGGCTTAAGCTTGTCGAAACCATCGATCACAACAGACGCACCCGGGGTCAGGCCTTCAAGAATTTCGGCCTGCGCACCCTGCACACCACCCAGTTTGATCGGTGTTGCCGTTACTGTGCCAGCCTCTGTAACGACATAGACATAGGTGCCCTGACTACCGCGCAAGATGGCATTGCTCGGCGCAATGATGGCATTGGCCTTGGTCTCGACTTCCAGCCGTGCGTTCACAAACTGATTAGGAAATAACGCGCTGTCATCGTTGCTGTATTCCGCTTTCAGCTTCACCATACCCGTTGTGGCATCGATCACATTGTCGATAGACTTCAGTGTGCCCGTAGCGAGTACGTTCTTGAAATTGCGATCATAAGCCGCTACCGGCATTGGGTCGCCAGCATTAAAGCGCGCCAGAATCCGTGGCAACTGTTCGGAAGGAATGGTAAAGAGCACGTCAATCGGCTGCACTTGCGTCAGCGTTACGATGCCATTGGCGTCACTGGTTTTAACGATATTGCCCGCATCGACTTTACGTAAACCCAGGCGCCCATCAAACGGCGCTGTAATCTGCGTATAAGACAGCTGCGTTAAAGCATCCTCAAGTGCCCCCTTATCGGTTTCTGTAGCGCCTTCATATTGCTGCACCAAGGCCGCCTGAGAGTCGAGATCCTGGCGCGCAATGGAATCCTGCTTGAACAAGGTCTGATAGCGCTTCAACTTGATCCGGTGGTCACGCAACAAGGCCTGATCCTGCTCCAGTTTGCCGCGCGCCTGCATGACCTTGGCTTCAGCCGTACGCGGGTCAACAACAGCAATAAGCTCGCCGGCCTTGACCATCTGGCCTTCCTGGAACAACACCTTATCGAGTTGGCCATCAATACGCGTACGAATCACCACATCACGCCGGGCGGTTACCGTCCCCAGACCATCAACCAGCACAGGGAAATTACCTTCAACAACGGCTTGAACCGCTACAGGCACTGGTGGCTTACCGCGTTTAAGAGGACTGCTATCCCCATTAAGGAATCCGATCAGCGCATAGGCTGCAATCACTAACAGGAAAGCACCACCGCCAATCAGCCACTGGTCGCGTTTACTACGTGCTTTGAAAGCGTGCAGATGTTTATGTCCCGCCGCCCTGATACGGCCGGGTGCCGTCTGGGCGACATTGCGCCAATCGGTCTGCTTAAACTGATGAGTCCATTTGGCCGGAAGCTGGCCCAGGGAACGCCGCCATGCGGCAATACGGTCACGATTAATCAATGGCATACCGCTATTCTAACGGCAGACCACCTTGTTTTTAGTTGTTTCAAGCCGTCTGTCTTGCTATTCTTGTTACAGTTACGAAATCAAGTTGGATCATGAAAAACAACCCGCATAAAAAACATGGTGGAGCACGTGAAGGCGCAGGCCGAAAGGCCGCTTTTCTGGAGCCGACCAAACCCGTCAGAATCCCCCTGAGCCAGGTTGAATCGGTGCGCGCCTTTTTGCATCAGCAGGTGTTTCCACAGACAGTCATCAGCCCATTGCCGTTAGCGATGAACCCGGAGTCGCACTTCTTTCCGGTATTCGCCTCGGGCGTCCGCGCCGGTTTTCCGAGCCCTGCCGATGACCACGCCGAACCCGGCCTGGATCTGAACCAGCTCATTGAAAACCGGGCGAGCACTTTCTGCGCCTGGGCCGAAGGTGACAGCATGCAGGATCTGGGCATTCTGGACGGCGACCTGATGGTGATCGACCGATCACTCACACCGCGGCACGACGACGTTGTGGTTGCCGACATGAACGGATCTTTTACCGTAAAACGCCTGGTACAAAAATCGAACGCCAGCTTTTTGATGCCCGCCAATCCGGATTACCCGGCTATTCCGATCAAACCGGATGACGAGGTCAGGATCTGGGGGGTTGTGGTACGGGTGATCCATGACTTACGCGCAACTGGCCGCCGCAAGCGGCCTACCAAGAGCGCCCAATCGAAATGACTGCAACACGCCGTCTGGCTCTGGTTGACTGTAATAACTTCTATGTCAGTTGTGAACAGGCTTTTAACCCGACGTTACGCAAACGGGTTGTTGTCGTGCTATCCAATAACGATGGTTGTGTTGTCTCCCGTTCGGCCGAAGCAAAGCTGGCGGGTATCCACATGGGCGTACCCTACTTCAAGATCAAAGCCCAACTCAAACAACTCGGTGGCATTGCCCTATCGTCAAACTACGCGCTTTATGCCGATATGAGCCAGCGAGCTATGAGTCTCATGCGTGACATGGCAGAGAGTCAGGAAATCTACTCGATTGATGAATGTTTTCTTGATTTTTCCGGATTGCCACTCGATCAGGCCATGATTCAGGCGGCAAAGATCCGCCAAACTTTGTGGCAATGCCTGAGCTTGCCCGTGTGTGTCGGCCTGGGTGCCACTAAGACTCTCGCCAAACTAGCCAACGAAATGGCTAAAACGCTGAAAGAGCCTTCCGGCATCTGCAACCTGGGTGAAAATCTGTCTCCCTGGCGAGAGCGCCAGATGGAAGAGATGCCGGTGGGCAGCGTCTGGGGCATTGGCCGGCGTACCTCCCTCTCCCTTGAAGCCCTTGGCATCAAAACCGTGGGGCAACTACTACGAACGGCACCTCAAAAACTCCGCAAAAATTATTCCGTCAATCTATTCCGTACGATTGCTGAGCTTAACGGACAGCCCTGTATCGGTTTTGAGCAGGACACACCGGCGCGTCAGCAGATTATTGCCTCCCGCTCATTCGGACATGTGGTGGAAAAAGAAGAAGATCTGCATGAAGCGCTTTCCACTTTTGCAACCCGGGCCGCCGAGCGCCTCAGAGAAGATGGTTCACTCGCCAGCAGCCTACAGGTTTACGTTCGAGGCAATCCCTTTGCCGAACAAAAAGATAACGCCGATGCCGCCATTCTCATCCAGTTGGATTCGCCGACTGATGACACCCGACGATTGGTAGATGCTGCCTTATCTGGTCTAAAACATATGTATCGACCGGGCTGCCGCTACAAAAAAGCTGGTGTCGTTCTGGGTGGCATCGTACCCCTGCATCAGTACCAGCCTGATCTACTCACGGCCAAGCAACGTAACGACTCGGTTTCGCTCATGAAGGTGATGGATCAGGTGAACGAGCGTTTTGGTCGGGATGCCATACGCGTCGCGAGTATGGGCTATAGAACAAAGGCAGACTGGCACATGAGTTGCTCACGCCGTTCAAGGCGCTACACAACGGCTCTTGAAGAGTTACCCGTATTCTCTTCTTTGGGCATGGCCTAGTAAAAAGGCTTGCCAAGCAAAACCGACTCCCTTATAATTCGCTCCGCTGTTCCTCGATAGCTCAGTCGGTAGAGCGCCGGACTGTTAATCCGTAGGTCCCTGGTTCGAGCCCAGGTCGAGGAGCCAAAATTCAAAGCCCCAGCGTTTATCGCTGGGGCTTTTTACTTGTGGTCCGTGTTTGCTGCACCGCGGGTAGACCTTAAGGAAGCCTTAAGGCATGATGCCGAGTTAATGCCTAATGACCGCCGCGCCCTTACCGCTTACCCTCGCCGGATAAAAAGCCGGGTGGTGATGTGCGCCCTGCTTTTTGCTGCAGTGGCTGCACATGCTGCATCGCAGGCACCCGTTGTGGGCATTGGTTATCTTGAGGCTGAAAATGTAGCGCTCAAACATAATGCCCAGATCCAGAATGCCCGCGCTGCGCTGGATGGCGCTCAGGCAGATCTGATTACTGCGGGCGCCAGACCGAATGCCGTGATGTCGGTAAACACCTCTGGTGTTGATAAAACACAGTATCAATATGGCACACGTTTGAATGCGCTGGATACGATAGTCAGAATCGATCAGCCTTTTGAGCGCGGCAACAAGCGGGATTTACGCATTGCCAAAGCAACCGACCTGGGTCAGGCCACTGTCTGGGACATGCATGACACGATTCGCCAGGAGCGCTTTCGTGTGGTTTCGGCGTGGCTGGATTTGCGCGTAGCGGAACAGGCCCATCAGATTGCCGAAGCCAATCTGGCGCATGCCAACCAGGTACTGGAAAAAGGTCGCCTCCGATTCAAATCGGGTGATCTTTCAGGGGCAGATCTAGGTCGCATTGAATCAGATCACGGTCGATTGCTGGCGGAATCACAAGCGGCACAGCGGGACCGATCACGTGCTGCAGCCAATCTCTCGAATCTGTTGGGCTCGGAAATGCAGCGCGAACGGATCGGCACGCGGGGAGAATGGCCCGGCGTAATGACACATCAGGACGCGGAAAAGCTCATTGGCTCATTGGCCGACAAACGGCCAGATGTTCAGGCAGCCCGCGCCCGTTTGGCCGCTGCCAAACAGAGCGTTGAATTAGCCCGCGCACAACAGACACGGGATTTTTCTGTCGGTCTGCAATACGAGCGTAATAACCCGACGGTTATTAATTCGGTGGGCGCCGGCATTGCCATACCGTTATTTACCGGTAACAACTTTGAAGGCGATATACGTAAAAGCATGGCAGAGATGACCCAGGCAGAAATCGCCATGCTGCAAACCGAACGTGCTGCACGTTCCGAATCCCTGCTCTACCTGCACGAGCTGGATCAGGCGAATGCGCGCCTGAAAAGCCTGCAGGATCACACCTTGCAATCAGCCCGACGTACCGATAAAGCGGCCGACGTGGCTTACACGCGTGGCGCCATGAGCACCTTCGAATATCTCGACGCCAAACGCGCTTTACGTCAGGCCGAATTTGAGGCGCTGGTAGCGCGCGCCGAGGCGGCCAAAGCGGCCAGTGCAATTCGTATTCTGGCATCCGTTTCAGAGGCTGCCGTAGCCAACAAACCAGCCCATTATGATTCACCCGTTCAGTCTATGGCCCCAGTTAATCTGCCAGACAAAGATCTTCAATTGCCGGATTTACCCGGAGCACGACAACAATGACGCAGTCCCGCAATAAACTACAACGCGCCTGGCATTTATTGCTATCAGGCACGATCGACTGGTTGAATTCAGACGCAATTCGCGGTCGTATTGAACGTGGCCTGACGCGCGTAAAAAACGATCCGGCCATTACCCGATCCAAGGCCTACCTGGAGAGCAACCTTCCAATCTGGGTAAAGAAATACCAGGAATCACGCCAGTTCAAGGATCAGGTCTGGTACACGGGAGGCTTTGCCATCTTCCTGGTGATTGTGCTGTGGCTATCATTTGGCAGCGCCCCTGAGGTGCCCAATTTTCGTATTAATCAGAATGAGATCAGCTTCAAAAAGGGATCGCCGCAGCTTTCATTTATCCGCTCCGAGCCGCTGGTCCTATCTCCCCTGCCTACAGGCGCCCCGGTTCCTGCCCGCGTTGCCGTCGACGATACCCGCACTGCGCCGATCAGTGCCTCGCTCAATGGCCGCATTATTAAACAGCATGCCCAGCTGGGCGACCAGGTTGAAGCGGGTGATGCGCTAGTCACGATTGACTCGCCTGATTACGGTACAGCTCTGACAGATTGGCAAAAGGCCGAAGCAGACGCCAAACGCAAGAAAGCCGCCTTCAGTCGTTCGAAGGAGCTGCTGGCTGGTGAAGCGATTGCTAAGCAAGATTATGAAGTTGCAGAAAGCGATTTCCGTATTGCTGATGCAGAAGCACGACGCGCTTATCTTCGTATTGCTAATCTGGTGCCCTACGGCAAACCTGACCCGGAAAGCGAACGGCTAACCTTGCGCGCACCGATCCCCGGGGTGATTGCATCGGCCAACATCAATCCTGGCCGTGAAATCCGTTCAGATCAAAGTGATCCCCTGTTCGTTATTACGGACCTTGGGCACTTGTGGGTTATCGTTGATGCGCCTGAACAATCTGCCAGCAGCATCCACATTGGTGATGTGTTGCTGGTGGCTTTTGATAGCTTGCCCGGTCAGGTTTTT
>JBJTFJ010000035.1:0-4798 GCA_046093345.1 Fluviibacter sp.
ATGTCTGACAGATACATCTGTACCGGGTCGGCAGACTTTTCACCGAACTTGAAAGCGGCACCCGGTGTGGTTGGGCTGGCGATGACATCACACTGCTTGAAAGCGGCATCGAAATCGTTGGCGATCAGACGGCGAATACGTTGTGCCTGCAGGTAGTAGGCATCGTAGTAGCCGTGCGACAGCACATAGGTGCCAATCAGGATGCGGCGTTTTACTTCTTCACCAAAACCATGTGCGCGCGATTTGGCGTACATGTCGTTGAGGTCGCCGTACTCTGGAGCGCGATAGCCATAACGAACACCGTCGAAGCGCGATAGGTTGGAGCTGGCTTCGGCCGGGGCGATGACGTAATAAGCAGACACCGATTGACCGATGGAGGGTAGCGAAACTTCAACCGTTTCGGCGCCGAGTTTGCGGTATTCAGCCAGCGCTGCTTCGATAGCGGCCATGGTGGCGGCATCGCCGTCGGCACCAAAAAACTCTTTGGGCAGACCGATGCGCAAACCCTTGAGCGGCTGGTCGAGCGAGCGGGTGTAGTCTTCGTTTTCGCGTTCCAGGCTGGTGGAGTCTTTAGCATCAAAACCGGCAAAGGCATTGAGCAACAGGCCACAATCTTCTGCAGAGGCGGCCATCGGGCCAGCCTGATCCAGCGACGAGGCAAAGGCGATCATGCCCCAGCGCGACACGGTGCCGTAAGACGGTTTTAAACCCGTTAGGCCGCATAGTGCGGCCGGCTGGCGAATCGAGCCGCCGGTATCAGTGCCGGTAGCGGCAGGTGCCAGACGTGCAGCTACCGCTGCGGCCGAACCACCTGAAGAGCCTCCGGGAACACGATCGGTATCCCAGGGGTTGCGTACCGGGCCGTAATAAGAGGTTTCATTCGACGAGCCCATGGCGAATTCGTCCATGTTGACCTTGCCGAGCGGCACCAGGCCGGCCTGGTTGCAGCGTTCAATTACCGTGGCGTTGTAGGGCGCGATGAAGTTTTCCAGCATGCGCGAACCGCAGGTGGTGCGCCAGCCGTCCTGACAGAAGATGTCTTTATGGGCGATGGGCACGCCGGTGAGCGGGCCGGCATTACCGGCAGCAAGTGTGGCATCAGCGGCTTTGGCTGCGGCGCGGGATTTCTCTTCGTCAACCGTCACAAAGGCGTTAATCAGCGGGTTATGTTGGGCAATACGACCTAAAAAGAGATCGGTAAGCTCCAGGCTGGAAACCTGCTTGGCGGCCAGTGCAGCGGATAGTTCTTTGAGGCTGGCGTTAATCATTCGATCACCTTTGGCACAAGGAATAGACCTGCTTCTGCTTCGGGTGCCAGCGCCAGACAACGATCGCGTTGCTCCAGGCTGCCTTCGGTCACGGCATCGGTGCGCAGGCGTTGCGCCACATCACAGGCGTGGGCCATGGGGGCGATGCCATCGGTATTAACCTGGCGCATATCGGCGATCATGCCGAAAATGTTATCCAGATGGCCTAAAGTGGCCGAAACCTGCTCGTTATTGAGCTGAATCCTGGCCAATTTGGCCAGTCTTTGTACGTCTTCAGGGGTAAAAGCCATGTCGTGAATCTACTGTTGCCGTAAGTAATCGTGGAATTTGCCTCAACCGCCTGAAAAATGCGGCTAAGGAGGCGAAATCGGATCGCCAACCCGGGGGGTATGCCAAAGGCATTCCTTGGAATATCCCCTTGAATTTGCGGTATTATACGCGGTTTGGTCGGGGTTCAATTCTGAAGCCCTGCTGCATTGCAGCGCGAATGACAGATTCTGCGCGCATGCCCTAATTTTAGATTTGGAGTGTTACATGTTCGGACTCTTTCGCGGAATGTTTTCTAACGACTTGGCTATCGATCTGGGTACAGCCAATACGCTGATTTATTCGCGAGGCAAAGGCATTGTGCTGGATGAGCCTTCGGTGGTGGCCATTCGTACCGATGGTGGCCCGAGCGCCCGTAAATCGATTGAAGCAGTAGGCAAAGAAGCCAAGATGATGCTGGGCAAAACCCCGGGCAGCATCAATGCCATTCGCCCGATGAAAGATGGTGTGATCGCTGACTTTACGGTCACCGAGCAGATGCTCAAGCAATTCATCAAGCGTGTGCATGACGTCCGTATGTTTGCCCCGTCGCCACGTATCATCATTTGCGTGCCTTGCGGTTCAACACAGGTTGAACGTCGTGCGATTCGTGAATCGGCGCTGGGTGCTGGTGCATCGCAGGTCTATCTGATTGAAGAGCCGATGGCTGCCGCAATTGGTGCGGGCCTGCCGGTTGAAGATGCAACGGGTTCGATGGTCGTGGATATTGGTGGTGGTACTACCGAAGTCGGTGTTATTTCTCTGGGTGGGATGGTTTATTCCACATCAGTACGCGTTGGCGGCGATAAATTCGACGAATCGATCATAAATTACATCCGTCGGAACTACGGCATGTTGATTGGTGAAACTACTGCAGAGAACATCAAGAAGCAAATCGGTACAGCCTTTCCGGGTGTTGAGGTTCTGGAAATGGAAGTAAAGGGTCGTAATCTGGCAGAAGGCATTCCACGTACTTTCACCGTTACTTCGAACGAAATTCTGGAAGCGCTGTCAGAGCCGACCAATCAGATTGTTACCGCAGTGAAGCAGGCCCTGGAACAGACGCCGCCGGAACTGGGGGCTGATATTGCCGAGCGTGGTCTGATTCTTACCGGTGGTGGTGCATTGCTGCGCGATCTGGATCGTCTGCTGCGCGAAGAAACCGGTCTACCAGTGATGGTGGCCGAAGATCCGCTGACCTGTGTGGTGCGTGGCTGTGGTATCGCCCTCGAGAAGATGGACAAACTGGGTAACGTGTTCGCCAGCGAATAAAAATTATCGCCAGGTCCGTTATCGATCTGGCGGAGTTTTTTGATGTCGGGACTGGATCACCAACCCCCTCCGTTATTCAAGCAAGGGCCAGCACCGCTGGCCCTGTTGATTCTGTACGTCTGCACATCGATCTCCTTGTTGGTGCTCGATGATCGATTCCGCTACCTTGAGCCCATGCGTATGGCGCTGACTTATGTCACTGCACCACTCAAGCAGATAGTGCAGTGGCCAGTGATTGCATTAACAACCGTCGATGAATATGCCGTGACCTTAGATCAGGTGCGTCATGAAAATACGGCGTTGAGGCAGGCGCGTTTAGTCGATGCTGAGAAGACACAACAACTGCAATTACTTGAAGCTGAGAATCTCTATCTGCGCAAGTTACTAGAGACCAAGCGCGCACTGGGTGCGCGTGTACAACCGGCTACCATTCTTTACAGCGCGCGTGATCCGTTCAATCGCCGTGTCATTCTTGATCGGGGTAGCGATCAAGGTGTAATCGAAGGTCAGCCTGTGGTCGATGATCAGGGCGTCGTGGGTCAGGTGACTCGTGTGGCACCTGACTATGCCGAAGTCACACTGCTGACAGATCGCAATCAATCAATTCCGGCGCAGGTGGTACGTAATGGTTTGCGTACGGTAGTTTTTGGTACAGGTGATGGCCGCCTGGAAATGCGTTACATGTCGTCCAATGCCGATGTGCAGGTGGGCGACTGGATCGTCACCTCCGGCATTGATGGTATTTATCCACGCGGATTGCGCGTGGGTAAAGTAGAAAGCCTGGAAAGTGATCCCAACGGCATCTTCTCCAAATTTATTCTGACGCCGGCCGCAGGTATGGGCAGGTATGGTGAAGTCCTGTTGCTGGAGCCGATCACGTTACCGACTGATCGTCCCGCATCATTAGATCGGCCAGCTGATCAGGCAACGGGCACCACGATGTCCAAAAAGAAACGTAAGGCGCAGTAATCATGCAGATTGATTTCCAGTCGTCTCGTTTGTTGCGCCCTGCCCGCCCCGGTTTTATCCGGCTGACGTTGTTGTTGGCGTTTTTTCTGAATTTGCTGCCCACCTCATTCTGGCCCTGGTTTCCGGACTGGGTGGCGTTGGTCATTGTTTTCTGGTCGATTCGTTCGCCGCTGGTTGTGGGTACCGGCACCGCCTTTGTGCTGGGCATCTTGATGGATGTGGTCGATGGCAGTCTGATGGGTCAACACGCGCTAGCCTATGTGCTGATGTCGTATGCAGGCCGTGTATTAGCTCACCGCATTCTCTGGCTGCCATTGAAGCAACAATTGGTCAGCGTGTTGCCAATCATTTTTATTGGTGCCTGCTTGCAGGTCTTAGTGCGCTGGTTCGCCGGTGATGAATTGCCAAGCCTGTTCTATTTCGTGCAGCCTTTTGTCACGGTTGCGCTCTGGGTGCCAGCAACTTACGTGCTGATGTTGCCGCAGTTCCTGTCGAATGACCGGGACTTCGAGCGACCAATCTGATTCATGGCGCACTTCGAAGACCGGGACGCTAGCCAGAAATTTCAGGGTCGGTTAAGCACCGCCTCGGTGATCATGCTGATCGCCTTTTTTATTCTGGTGTTGCGCTTCTTCTGGCTGGGCGTGGTTCAGAACAGCTATTACACGACACGTGCAGAAGATAACCGGTTAACGCTGGTGCCGGTGGTGCCGAATCGTGGTTTGATTTTTGACCGTAACGGTGTGCTGATGGCCACCAATACCTCGGCCTACACGCTGGAGATTGTGCCGGGTCGTGCCGGGCCGATTGATCAAACCATCGAAGCGTTGTCGACGGTCGTAACGATTGAGGGCAAGGACAAGCGTCGCTTCAAACAACTGTTGCGTGAAGCGAAGACCTTTGAGTCGATTCCGATTCGTTCACGTTTAACCGAAGAAGAAGTCGCGCGCTTTGCTGCACAGCGTTATCGCTTTCCCGGTGTG
>JBJTFJ010000036.1:0-3176 GCA_046093345.1 Fluviibacter sp.
TGACAGCATCAACCGTCTTAGGATCTTGATCAAAGGCAATCTGATCCATTCCTAAAACATATTCGATAGCTTGGCGCGCTGATTGACGCATCAAGTCAACATGCAGTTGCGTACGCTCCTGTTGAATCGTCATACCGGCAAAGCTTCTCTCAACACCGCATCTCTAAATCTGATCGGAAGATCTTTGGGCACCAGAACATCCACCGGAACACCTAACTGCTCTTCTAATTCAATCTGAATCGCACCTAGATCAAACAAGGTTGCACCTTGCGTTGGCTCAACCAGAAGATCCAGATCACTGCCCTCTTTATCATCACCATGCAACACCGAGCCGAACACGCGTGGATTACGTGCACGATACCGCTCAACCACGGTTCGGATGAGGTCTCGATGCGTCTGGAGTGCCACAGAGGGTTTCATGTGCTTATTTAACCATATTTCCTGATAAGACACCGGGCAATAAAAAACCCGCAGTCGTTACCGAGTGCGGGTTAAGCAGGCTTGAGGTGGTGGGTCGTGACGGGCTCGAACCGCCGACATTCTGCGTGTAAGGCAGACGCTCTACCAACTGAGCTAACGACCCTTCCTGAAGCAGGCAATATTATACCTGATTATGTGCGATCTTGCAGCTGTTGTATCTGAGCACGGTTTAAAGCTGTTTCCAGCTCATTAATCCGCTCCAGCAGGCGGAAGCCCAAGGCCAATGCGTGCACGTCAAGGTTAAGCTCTAAATCTTCACGAATTCGGCGCAAGCGTCGCGCCAGGTTCATGGATTCGCTATCAAAAGACCAGTCGTTAACGCTACGGCCTAGGGGTTTGAGGACGCCCACTTCAACCAGCTCTACAACGTCACCCTGGCTGAGGCCAGCCACCTGAGTGAATTCGGTAACGCTAAGCCAGGTGGCTTCTAATGTGGTGATTTGTTCTGTCATAACCATTCCCTAGCCAATCAGCTTGCGCGATGCGCTTCGGCCACAAAATGGCCACGCGGGTTAAAGGTGGATGCGTCAGCCAGCTGTTGGTACAGGGCTTTTTCTGCATCATTCAGTTCTGTCGGGGTGGCCACTTGTACGATGACGTACAGGTCGCCCTGCCCCTCTTTGGGTTTGGGCAAGCCACGGCCACCCAAGCGCAGCTTGCGACCAGCCGGCGTGCCCGCCGGAATCTTCATGCGGACGGTACCGTCGAGTGTGGGCACGTCGATCTCGGCACCCAGCGCTGCCTCCCACGGAGTAACAGGCAGATCAAGGAACAGGTCGTGGCCATCGGCACGGAATAATGGGTGCGGATGCAGTGCGATGTTCAGATACAGATCGCCATTGGGGCCGCCATTGAAACCTTTGCCGCCTTTGCCTGGCAGCCGCATCTTTTGCCCATCGGTCGCACCTTTGGGGATGCGCGCCTTGAATACTTGTGGCACACGATGCAAACGACCCTGAGCATCGTATTCGGGCATTTCGAGATTGAGCTCGATCATGGTGCCCTTAGCGGCTTCGTCTAGCGAAATATGGGCGGTGACTTCAAAGTCCTGCCCCGGTGCCTTGAAAGGCTGACCACCCGCCTGATGTGCGCCGCGTCCGGCATGCGCCCGACCGCGGCCCATTTGCGCAAAGAGTTCTGATAGATCAACGTCTTCGAAGCCGGCACCTTCGAAACCACCGGCACCAAAACCGCCACCGCCAAAGCCACCTGCCCCACCATGAGAGCCACTAAAGCCCGCACCCTGGGCGTACTGCTCCCAACCTGGTGGTGGGCGGAACTGCTCACCCGGGTTATGGCGACCCAGTTGGTCGTAGGCTTTACGTAGCTCCGGGTCTTTAAGCGTTTTATACGCTTCGTTAACCTCTTTGAACTTTTCTTCGCCATCCGGATCTTTAGAGATATCCGGGTGGTATTTATGGGCGAGTTTCTTGAATGCCTTTTTAATCTCGTCGGCGGATGCCTCGCGCGAGACGCCAAGAGTTTCGTAATAGTCCTTGAATTTCATGCCTGATTTCTTCTCGTTGTTTGGCTGCGTTTATTGTAGCCATATTGGGGTCAGTCGAGAAAATTCAAGCGCCCCAAATGCAACATGCCGGTGAGGCGAACCTGACCGGCATGCTCCTCAGCCGAAGCTGAGACAGTTGTTGTGCAGGGTTTTAGCGGCCGCGACCACCAAACCCGCTGTGGCCAGAGGCCTTGCTAAAAGTTTTACCGCCCGGCTTGGAAAAGGTTTTGCCAGCAGGTTTGCTGAATGACTTACCAGCGGGTTTATCCGAACGACCTTCACCACGTGGCTTATCACCAAACTTGCCGCCTGCAGGCTTATCGCCCCAAGGCTTGCTACCGCCGAATTTACCGCCGCCAGCGCCTGAACGTGGCTTGTCGTTACGATCACCAAAGCTACGCGGTTTGTCGCCGAAGCTGCGTGGCTTATCGTCAAAGCTGCGTGGCTTATCGTTGAACGAACGTGGACGATCATCAAACGAACGAGCTGGGCGGTCTTCACGCGGGCGATCATTGAAAGAACGAGGACGGTCGTCGAACGAGCGTGCCGGGCGATCTTCACGTGGGCGATCATTGAATGAACGAGGACGGTCATCAAATGAGCGCGCTGGACGATCTTCGAATGAACGCGGTGGACGATCACCGAATTCACGTGGTTTTCTGTCACCATCGAAATCGCCGCGTGGGCTATCGGAACGTTTTTCCCAACCGCCCGAACGACCACCACCGCCACTGCGACCATGGCCACCGAAAGCACCACGACCACCGCCACCAAAACCACCTGGACGGCCGCGGCCTTCGCCACGACCACCACGGCCTTCGCCGCGCTCTGGCGTCTTTGGCTCAAGACCTTCTACGACGGCCACCGGAATACGCTGATCCGTCAGCGCTTCGATGGTACGCACTTTCATGCGATCACGATGTTCGGCAAACGTAATGGCTTTACCCGTTCGACCGGCACGGCCAGTACGACCAATACGGTGTACGTAGTCTTCCGCCTTCATTGGCAGACCAAAGTTGAATACGTGGGTAATGCTTGGCACGTCGATACCGCGGGCAGCAACGTCGGTAGCCACCAGCACGCGAACGTGGCCGCTACGCAATTGCTTCAGGCGATGCGCACGAACTTTTTGCGGCATAGCGCCGTGTAGTGCAGCAACAGCGTGGCCTTGCTCAGCCAGTGCATCGGC
>JBJTFJ010000037.1:0-4300 GCA_046093345.1 Fluviibacter sp.
TTCCGAAGGTGTTTATTTCACTCGGCCTTTGTTCCGATCCAATTCCACCTTTGTTTGGCCTAGCTTTGCCCGCCTGGTCCCTGCTTGGCCTGATTGTTCTGGGTGCTTTGCTGGGTTTGGCTATCAGGCGTCGTTAACGAAGTTTGCTCGGACGTTTTGTTTTGTGTTTGCCAGCTACCACCCAAGGCCTTGATGAGTAGTACGCTGGCATTAAGTCGTTGCTGGGCAATCAGGATGGACTTCTGCTGATTGCTTAGCGCGCCGTTCTTGGCAACCACTACATTCGTGTAATTGTCGATACCGGCCTGATAACGGTTCAGTGCTATAACCACGCTACGTTCGGCAAGATCGGCTGCTTCATCCTGAATACCTGCTTCTTCTTCGTAAATCCGTAAGGCGGCCAGTTGTGTCTCAACCTCCTGCATCGCCGTAAGTACCGCTTGGCGATAAGTTGCCACGTTTTCATCGTAGACGCCGCGTGCCTGCTCCACATTGGCTGCGCGCGCACCAAAATCAAGCAAGGTAAAGGCAATGCTAGGGCCTATACCCCAATATAGAAAGGGTGCCGTTAGCAGTTGGCTGAAAGATTGACCCAGATAACCAATATTATTCTGGTTGCTGTTCAGAGTCAGGCTCGGAAAGTACGCTGCCATTTGGTAGCCGATTTGTGCGTTGGCCACAGCCATGCGTCTTTCAGCAGCTGCCACATCAGGACGGCGCTCTAGCAAATCGGAGGGCAAACCCGCCGGAACAACCGGAACCATTAGATTAGATCTCGCCGGTAACGGATTGAAAGCAATAGAGAAATCGGAAGGCGGCTTACCAATAAGTACAGCGATCAGATTCTCCTGAGCTGCTCGATTAACACCCACATCAATCAATTGTGCCTGCACGCTACGATACTGCGAACCCGCATTGATGAGATCCTGACGGGCTTTAACACCGACTTCATACTGATTCTTGGTCAAGCGCACAGCTTCCATATTGGATGCCGTGGTATCGGTGAGTAATTGCTTTTGCGAATCCAGAGAACGCACCAGAAAATATGCCTGAGCCAACTGCGTCTGCATCGAGAGCTTGGCGTTTTCCAGGTCGGCAACGCTGGCAACGAGGCTAGCGTCCTTAGACTCGACATTTCTACGTAATTTGCCCCAAAGATCACTATCCCAGCTGACTCCGCCATACATATTGACCTGATTCAGGATGGCACCATCATTAATGGTGCCATCTGGATTAACCAGGTTGCCCATGCCCGTGCCCGATGCCTGGCGACCGCCATTCGCGTTAAGGCCAAAGGTCGGATAGCGTGCCGCGTTGGCGCCACTGGCTAAAGCTTGAGCCTGACGAACCCGGGCGACATAAATGGCGATGTTCTGGTTATTAGGCGAAACCTGCGCCATCAGCTCATCAAGCTGTGGGTCTTTGTAGATCTTCCACCATTCGCCTTTGGTGACATCATCTTCAGGGGCGGCAATTTTCCAGCCTGGTGCGGGTTTGAACTCTGCCGCGATGGGCGCGTCAGGGCGCACGTAATCAGGGCCAACCGCGCAGCCAGCGGCCATAAGGCTAATGCCCAGCATGGATAGCCAGAATTTGATCGAGGGGTTGTGCGTACGTGACATAGTTAGGGTGATTCCACAGACGCTATTCTAGCGGGTTGCGTCCCCTCTTCCTTTGGCTTGCGGGTAAATCGGTCCAGAGCCAGAAAAACAACCGGTGTCGTGTAAAGGGTCAGGATCTGACTCAGAATCAGTCCGCCAACAATCGCAACGCCAAGCGGTACACGGAGCTCTGCCCCATCGCCCTGCCCGATCGCCAGTGGAATGGCGGCAAATAATGCGGCAAATGTGGTCATCATGATCGGCCGGAATCTCAGTAGACAGGCCTGGTGAATCGCTTCACGAGCCGCCAGCCCAGTGCGTTGAGCCGAAATGGCAAAATCGATCATCATGATCGCGTTTTTCTTGACGATACCTATGAGCAGAATGACACCGATCAGCGAGATGATGTTGAAGTCTGTGCCTGTTGCCAGAATAGCGAGTAACGCCCCTACGCCGGCTGATGGTAGCGTCGACAGAATCGTCAGCGGATGAATCAGGCTTTCGTAAAGCATGCCCAGAACAATATAAACAGCAATAATGGCGGCCAATATGAGTAGTGGTTGCGATTTCAAGGAAGCCTGAAATGCCTTGGCACTTCCCGAAAATGTGCCGCGAATGGAATCTGGTACGCCCATCTCATACATGGTGCTCTGAATTGCTTCGGTTGCCTGTGACAAAGACACGCCAAGCGGCAGATTGAAAGATAGAGTTGATACGACAAAGGCGCCTTCATGATTAACGGCGAGCGGTGTTTTGTCCGGAAGGATCCGGGCAACATTGCTCAGGGCGACCTGGCGTGCTGGCGCGGTTGCCGTAGCAGGTACTGTCAGCATCAGTCGATCCAGCGTGTCAGGGCTTTGCGTGTATTCAGGTGCCGCTTCCAGCACCACGCGATACTGGTTCAGAGGTCTGTAAATTATGGAGACCTGTCGCTGGCCAAAGAGATTGTTTAGCGCCGCATCGATCATTTTAGGCGTGATGCCAAGGCGGAATGCAGCATCCCGATCAATTTCAACACGGGTTTGCAAACCCAGATCCTGCTGGTCGGTGTTTACATCTGCCAATACCGGTAATTTGCTTAATGCGGCCCGAATTTTTGGCTCCCACTCGCGAAGTTCTTCCAGGTCGTCACTCTGTAACGAGTACTGGTATTGGGCATTCGATGGACGCCCACCGATGCGGATATCCTGCATCGGTACCAGGAACAAGCCTGCCCCGGGCTCTCTCCCGAGTTTTGGCCGGAGCCGGTTAACCACCTCATCTGCAGAAACGTCTCGCTCGCTGAGTGGTTTCAACGAAATAAAGACAATACCGCTATTGCGTTGAGAACCGCCGGTAAAGCCGGAGACTTTATGAACTGCCGGATCATCCTTAATAATATTGATAAATTTTGTCAGCTTGTCCTTCATCGTACCGAAAGACACGGATTGGTCTGCCTGGATGAAACCCATAATCCGACCCGTATCCTGCTGCGGAAAGAAGCCTTTAGGCACAATCTTGTACAGCTGAAAATTAAGGATGATGGTCACCAGAAGACCGGCCAACATCAGCTTACGGTGATCCAGTGCCCACCCAATGGTCATGGCGTAACCTGAATAAACGCGATCAAAGACCTTGGTGAAACCTCTTTGGAGCCACTGCAGACCGGCAACCAGGCGCTGACCGAGACGATGCAGGCGGCTGCGATTCTGATGGGGAGAAGCCGGTATCCTGGCTGCGTGATCGCGGAGCAGAATGTCCGTCATCATGGGCGTTACCGTCAGGGAAATCACCATCGATATCAGAATCGCGATCGACAGCACAACGGCAAATTCACGGAAAAGGCGACCGATAATGCCGCCCATCAGCAGGATGGGCAGAAAGACAGCAATCAGCGACAGGCTAATCGAAATAACGGTGAAGCTCACCTCCTTCGTGCCTTGCAAAACCGCCTGCCGTAAAGGCATGCCTGCTTCGCGATGACGGGTAATATTCTCCAGTACGACAATCGCGTCATCCACGACAAAACCTGTGGCAATGGTAAGTGCCATCAGACTCAGGTTATCCAGACTGTAGTTGCATAGATACATCACCCCGAATGTGCCGATGAGGGATACGGGAACAACAATGCCGGGAATGAGCGTAGCGCGGCCATTCTTAAGAAACAGATAAACCGCCAGAATCACCAACGCAACCGAAAGCACCAGGGTTCGTTCTACCTCTTTCAGCGAGGCCAGAATCGTCGGGGTTCGGTCCATCACCGTTTCGATGCGGATACCGGCCGGTATGGAAGCTTCCAGTTGTGGGAGTACGGCTTTGACGCGTGCCACGGTTTCAATAATATTGGCGCCTGGCTGGCGATACAGGATAAGCATCACCGAACGCTGGCCATTAGTGAGACCAATGTTGCGCACGTCCTGCACGGAGTCTGTCACTGTCGCAACATCCTCCAGCCTTACCGGTGCCCCATTGCGCCAGACCACAATAACGGGCTTGTAGTCAGCGGCCGTCTTGGCCTGGTCATTGGCGCGCACAACCCATTGTCGATGTTCGTTCTCGAGCGTGCCCTTGGGTAGATTCAGATTGGCCTTGAGTACCGCATTGCGAATATCTTCACTGCTGATCCCCATCGCCTGAATAACCGCAGGGATCACCGTGACACGGACTGCCGGTTGCGCACTCCCCCCCACTGTCACCTGGCCGATGCCACTGATCTGGGA
>JBJTFJ010000038.1:0-7403 GCA_046093345.1 Fluviibacter sp.
TGATGGAACCGAGGATAGCCATTACTTCAGTTCCTCCAGCAGTTGGTCCAGTTTGTCAGGCGTCAGGAAACTCTTCATGCTGTGGTTGTTCACCAGCGCAACCGGCGCATCACCACACGCACCCTGACACTCGCTCTCAACGAGAGTAAAACGGCCATCAGCCGTTGTTTCGCCCAGCTTGATACCCAGACGATCGGCCAGATAAGCAGCAGCATCACGGCCACCCGAAAGCGCGCAGGGAATACAGGTACATACCGCCAGCTTGTACTTGCCAACTGGCTTGAGGTTGTACATGTTGTAAAACGTTGCTACCTCTTCTGCTGCAATCGCAGGCATGTCGAGGTAATCAGCAACAAACGCAATAGTCTCTTTAGCCAGCCAACCCTTTTCAACCTGGGCCAGTGTCAAGCAAGCCATCACGGCCGACTGTTTCTGTTCAGCCGGGTACTTGGCAATTTCGCGATCAAAGCGCGCGAGGGTTTCCTGAGTCAGCATCAGCGGTCAACCTCACCAAAAACGATATCCTGGGTCCCGATGATCGTGACCACGTCTGCAATCATGTGTCCGCGGGACATTTCTTCCAGCGCCGAGAGATGGGCAAAGCCGGGAGCGCGAATCTTCATGCGATACGGCTTGTTAGCACCATCCGATGCCAGGTAAATACCGAACTCACCCTTTGGATGCTCAATGGCGGCATAGCATTCGTGTTCAGGCACGTGAATGCCTTCCGTGAAATGCTTAAAGTGGTGAATCAGTTCTTCCATGTTCGACTTCATGGCTTCGCGCGGCGGCGGCGCCACTTTATAGTCATTGGTCATTACCGGGCCAGGATTAGCGCGTAGCCAGGTAATACACTGTTTGATAATCCGATTCGACTGTGCCATTTCTTCCATGCGAACCAGATAGCGATCATACGAGTCGCCATTGGTACCCACGGGAATGTCAAAGTCCATACGATCATAAACTTCGTAAGGCTGCTTCTTACGCAGATCCCAAGCAATACCCGAACCGCGCAGCATAGCGCCAGTAAAGCCCATATTCAACGCACGCTCAGGCGAAACCACACCCACGTCGACCAGACGCTGCTTCCAGATACGATTGTCGGTAAGCAGATTATGGTAGTCGTCCAGATACTTCGGGAAACGATTCGTAAAGTCTTCGAGGAAATCGAGCAATGAACCCTGACGGTTTTCATTCAGCTCTGCAACGCGCTTGGCATCTTTCCAGCGTGACACTTCGTACTTCGGCATCACATCTGGCAAATCGCGATAGACGCCACCTGGACGAATGTAGGCAGCGTGCAGACGGGCGCCTGATACCGACTCATACACATCCATCAGATCTTCACGATCACGGAATGTGTACAGCGCCATGGTCATAGCACCCACGTCCAGACCGTGACAACCGATCCAAAGCAGGTGATTCAACAAACGGGTTACTTCGTCAAACATCACGCGGATGTATTGCGCACGTTCAGGCACTTCCACGCCTAGCAGCTTTTCAATAGCCAGACAGTAGGCATGCTCATTACACATCGTCGACACGTAATCCAGACGATCCATGTAAGGCACCGACTGCACCCAGGTACGGGTTTCTGCCAGCTTTTCCGTCGCACGATGCAGCAGACCAATGTGCGGGTCGGCACGCTCAACAGTTTCACCATCTAGCTCCAGCACGAGACGGAGCACACCGTGTGCCGAAGGGTGCTGTGGGCCGAAGTTCAATGTGTAGTTACGAATCTCTGACATGCTGGGATCCTGGATGTCCGGTTAGGTCCGTACTGATCTTTAAAAGTGATCCCGCGGTTAGACCGCAGGTTCGCCGTAAGTTGATTCACGCACGATACGCGGCGTATTCTCGCGTGGCTCGATAGTGACTGGTTGGTAGATAACGCGCTTTTGCTCTTCGTCGTAACGCATCTCGACATAGCCCGAGATCGGGAAGTCTTTGCGGAACGGGTGACCGACAAAACCGTAGTCAGTCAGAATGCGACGCAGATCCGGATGGTTCACAAACAGAATGCCATAGAGGTCAAAAGCCTCACGCTCGAACCAGTTGGCTGCCGTCCAGACATCCACTACGGAATCCAGCACAGGCATCTGATCATCAGGTGCGTAAACACGCAGACGGACGCGTTGATTCAGTTCTACAGAGAGCAAATGAACAATCGCTGCAAAACGCTGCGGATGTGACTCCTGACCACCATAGGTTGAGTAGTCCATGCCACAGAGGTCGATCAGCTGATCGAACTTCAGGCCAGCCGTGTCACGGAGCTTCATTGCCGCTGCGTGATACTCCGAGGGAGCGATATCTACGGTAACTTCGCCCAGATCCTGCTTCAGACGCACAATGCTGTTACCCAGAACCTGCTGCAGTAGATCAGCGAGTGCTTGCGTGTTTAGTGTCATGATCGTGAAATTTCCTAAACCGAGCCTTAGCGGGCAATCGTACTGGTACGTCGAATCTTGTTTTGCAACTGGATCAGACCATACAACAGGGCTTCAGCGGTTGGCGGACAACCTGGTACATAAATATCCACAGGAACAATGCGATCACATCCGCGAACAACCGAATATGAGTAGTGGTAATAACCACCACCATTGGCACACGAACCCATCGAAACAACCCAGCGCGGTTCAGCCATCTGGTCATAAACCTTACGCAAGGCAGGCGCCATCTTGTTGGTCAGCGTGCCGGCCACGATCATCAGGTCAGACTGACGCGGACTAGGACGGAACACCATGCCAAAGCGGTCAAGATCGTAACGCGACGTACCCGCATGAATCATCTCAACCGCGCAGCAAGCCAGACCAAAGGTCATTGGCCACAAAGAACCGGTACGGCAGTAATTAATGAGTGTGTCGGCTGTTGTGGTTACAAAGCCTTCGTTAAGGACGCCCTGAATCTTCGACATCGCTTACTCCCACTCAAGGGCGCCCTTGCGCCACTCGTAGATAAAACCAACCACCAGGATGCCCAAGAAGACCATCATGGCAATAAAACCATGCATGCCGATTTCTTTGATCACCACCGCCCAAGGAAACAGGAAGGCGATTTCCAGATCAAACAGAATAAACAGGATGGCGATCAGATAGTAACGAACATCAAACTTCATGCGCGCATCTTCGAATGCCTCGAAGCCGCACTCATACGCAGAAAGCTTTTCAATATCGGGGTTGTTCGGTGCAAGCACATGGTTCAGCAGTCGGCCCAAAACGCCAACGGCGACGCCTACCGCAATGAACACTAAAATCGGAAAGTAGTTTTCGAGCATCAAGCCACCTAAAGTTTGCCAAATGACGCGCAACAATTTGAACCAACAACCAACCAGGGCGAACAGCTTGTCCTGGTGCCGACGGCGAGACTCGAACTCGCACAGCTTACGCCACTACCCCCTCAAGATAGCGTGTCTACCAATTTCACCACGTCGGCATTCCTGTTCGGCTTATCGCTTATAAAACAGCAACTTACCGAGGTACGTTTTTGGCCTTCGACGCACCCTCCGGATCAGCAGTTTTGCCTTCCGTTGGAACACTCGCAGCACCAGCAGTAACGGGGGTGGATTCTACATTGCTTTGCATGACACTTCCAGCATTTTTCGCTTGCGAAGATTGTAGATTGGCCAGGATCAGCGCCGTCACAAAGAAGATAGTCGCCAAAACAGCGGTCGAGCGCGATAGAAAATTGGCAGAACCCGTTGCTCCGAACAAGCTACCCGAAGCACCACTGCCAAAAGCCGCACCCATGTCGGCGCCTTTACCATGTTGCATCAGCACCAGCCCAATCACACCCAGGGCCGAAGCAATGTTTACGACTAAAACGACTACGTAAAGAATATCCATCTGATTGCCTACTTCTCTTTCTTGAAAAATCCGGTTGTTACATCATGCGGTTTGCCGCAGCGATGCAGATTGTACTGAAATCTAGAGCATCGAGGGCGGCGCCACCAATCAGCCCCCCATCGACATCCGGCAAAGCAAACAAGACTTCTGCATTGCTTCCCTTAACGCTGCCGCCATAAAGAATTCGGGTTTGCACCATGCCCGCTGCGACCAGGCGCTGACGGATATGGGCATGAACCGCCTGAACGCCTTCTGGCGTGGGGGTTTTGCCAGTACCAATTGCCCAAACAGGTTCATAAGCGATCACCACGCTTGCACCCTCGTCTGCCACGCCAGCCAAAGCCAACAATACCGGCGCCAACTGACGATCAATTACAGCCAAGGTTTTACCTGCCGCTTCTTCATCAGCTGATTCACCTACGCAAATAATCGGCATAAGACCATTATCTAGGGCGGCAACAGCCTGGCGCGCCACACCATCATCGGTTTCTGCACAATACTGGCGACGCTCCGAATGGCCAACAATCACGTAAGCACAGCCTAGCTCTTTGAGCATCGAGGCACTAACCTGACCGGTATAGGCACCACACCGATGCTCGCTCACTGTCTGAGCGCCCCAAACAATCGGGGTGTTGGCCAGCAATGCACCCACTTGGGCGATATAAGGAAACGGCGGGCAGACACCAATTTCTGGCAAGCGTTTTTGAGCAAGCTCGCGCAGCAAACTTTCCAGTAACGACTGGTTCGCGTCAAAGGCACCATGCATCTTCCAGTTGCCTACTACCAGCGGTGTTCTGACGATTGTCATCACTGATCCTATTTGCGCTTTATACGAGAAAAAGGCGCTCACACACTGGAGAGCGCCCGTTTACGGCCTAGATTCTATTTTCTTGCGGACATCCGGTCAATGACTCAAAGCGCAGCACTTACGGCAGCAACGATGGATTCTGCTTCAGTTCGGGATAAATCACCCGCTTCTGCCTCAACCATCACACGCAAAACAGGCTCCGTTCCAGAAGGACGCAGAAGCACACGGCCTCTTCCACCCAAACGCGTTTCGCTGGCTTCAACAGCAGCAACAACACCCGCATGATCCTGCCAGTTGAACCCGGCTTTTACCGGCACATTGATCATGCATTGCGGGAAAAGAACCAAACCACCAAGCAAATCGGCCATATTACCGCCAGAGCGCTTGAGTGCGACCAGCACTTGCAATGCTGAAACCAGGCCATCACCAGTTGTGTGTCGATCCAATGCCAGAATATGCCCGGAATTTTCTCCGCCATACAGCCACCCTTCGGCTGCCAGCATCTCCATGACGTAGCGATCGCCTACCTTGGCACGTTTAAATGGCACGCCCCGTGCTTTGAGCGCCTGTTCCAGCGCCATATTCGTCATCAAGGTACCGACGACGCCAGCCACCGGGCCATCGAGCAAGCGCTCTTGAACAATTGCATAGAGAATCTGGTCGCCATCATAGGCATGGCCTGCAGCATCGACCATCACCAGACGGTCTGCATCACCATCGAGGGCAATACCGAAATCTGCACCGGTAGCTTCAATCGTGGACGCCAGAAGCTCGGGGTGCAACGCGCCCACCCCTTCGTTAATGTTTACCCCATCGGGCATATTGCCAATCGCGACGACGTCTGCACCCAGCTCATGCAAAACTTCGGCAGCAATGTGGTATGCCGCACCATGGGCGCAGTCCACCACAATCTTCAAGCCACGCAAATCAAAACTGGCTGGCACCGTGCTCTTACAGAATTCGATATAACGGCCGGCAGCATCATCAATACGGCGTGCACGACCCAGATCTTTGGGCTCAACCGTTTGCATCGGCTTACCATCCATCGCATCGATGGCTGCTTCAATGGCACGCTCTACATCATCCGGCAACTTCTTCCCATCCGCCGAAAAAAACTTGATGCCATTGTCCTGAAACGGGTTATGAGATGCAGAAATCACCACTCCGGCCTGAAGGCGCAACGCCCGGGTCAGATAAGCGATGCCCGGTGTGGGCAATGGCCCCGTCAGAAAGACATCCACGCCTGCAGCTGAAAATCCGGCCTCCAGCGCAGCTTCGAGCATATAGCCGGAATTTCGCGTGTCCTTACCAATCAGCACACCAGGGCGATGCGCTCCTGACGCGTTACGATTTGCCAGAACCTGACCAGCGGCATAACCCAAACGCAACACAAAATCCGGCGTAATCGGATACTGCCCCACGCGTCCACGAACACCATCGGTTCCAAAGTATTTACGACCCATCACAACTCCATATCAAGCGGACCCAACGCCCGGTAAACTTTAAGCGCATCCACGGTTTGCGCAACATCATGGACGCGGATAATTGCCGCGCCCGATTGTGCCGCCAACAATGCTGCTGAAACGCTACCCGTAGCACGCTGATCAACGGGTTTATCGGTAATCTGGCCGATCACTGCTTTACGCGACACGCCAACGAGCACAGGATAACCAAGCGTTACCAATTGCGGCAAAGCCCGAAACAATATCTGATTATGCGCAAATGTCTTGCCAAAGCCAAACCCGGGATCGAGGATAAGTCTTTCCCGCTCGATACCAGCTGCAGTTGCCCGGGCGACAGCCCTTTCTAGAAACACACCCACTTCTGCAACAACGTCCTCATACTTTGGCGACTGCTGCATGGTTTGAGGCGTTCCCTGCATATGCATCAAACAAACAGAAACAGATTTATGCGGGGCCAGCACATGGTCGGATCCTGCATCACCCAGCGCAGAAATATCGTTAATGAGTCCCGCACCCAGACGTATCGCTTCGGCCATCACGCTGGCTTTATAGGTATCCACCGACACCGGTATCCCAGTCGCCACCAGTCTTTCGAGCAATGGCGTCAATCGATCCAGCTCTTCTTCAGCATCAACCACCGCCGCCCCAGGACGGGTTGACTCAGCACCAATATCCACCAAGTCAGCCCCAGCCTTGATCATGGCAACAGCCTGATCAAAAGCCGCATCAACCCGACAGCCCAGGCCATCGCCAGAAAAGGAGTCCGGCGTGACATTCACAATACCCATAACAAGGGGATTTCCTGATCGCCAGGAAAGTTGATGCGTACCGCAGGAAATAATGTTTTCTGGCATGAAATTTACAGCTAAAAGCAAAAGGCCGACCCGAACTGATTATCGGGCCGGCCTGAAGGGATTAAACCGTCAACGACACATTATGCCGTTGCAGGTGTACCGTTTGTAGCTTCCGTTGCCGGCGCAGACGGTGGGTGACTGGCACCACCGCCCGGCGGTTGCGGCGGACGCGGTGTATTGCCGGCCATGATGTCGTTGATCTGATCTGCATCGATGGTTTCCCATTCCAGCAGGGCCTGCGTCATGGCTTCAACCTTGTCACGATTCTCGTCCAGCAACCGCTTAGCCAGCGCATATTGTTGATCAATAATGCGACGAATCTCGGCGTCTACCTGTTGCACTGTCGCTTCCGACATCGCTTTCTGCGTCGTCACCGAACGGCCAAGGAATACCTCGCCCTCGTTTTCACCATAAACCATCGGACCGAGATCTGACA
>JBJTFJ010000039.1:0-6046 GCA_046093345.1 Fluviibacter sp.
CGTGCAGCGGACGACAATTCCCGGTCAACAAGCGGAGGCCGCTGCGTTAGCCAATGATAAGTCCTATGCGCAGCTTTCAGCGGATCGATTTTTTGAATTCTGGTTTGGTGCAGACAAAACGTTGGTTAAAAAAACATCTACCGTGATTAACTGCAACGGAGACTGCAGTAGCGCAGTCGCTGCGGCTGTTAGTCGCGTGATCTGGCTGGAAGGGAACGCACGTCTGAGTAGTGGTGTTTTAGGTTCCGCCACGAGCCCTGTAGTCATCATCGCGGGTGGCGGGTTGCAGATATCGGGTTCCACCAGAATCAGCGGTGTGGTTTACAGCATGGCACCAACGACTGAGGTACAGTTGATATCAGGTCGTTTGGAAGGCGCATTGATTGCCGAAAACAATCTGCTTGTTCAGGGCGGTGGTATTTTTACTTATAACCCTACAGTACTTCAGGCCGCACAAACACGATTGGGCACCTTTGTGCCGGTGCCCGGCAGCTGGAGTGATGGCGAATGAGTTATGTGCGATTCAAGGCCGCAAGTGCCAAAGGTTTTAGCCTGGTTGAAGTGCTGATTGCATTGGTTGTTCTTGGTGTGGGTCTGCTTGGGCTCGCGCGGTTGCAGCTCAATATGCTGGGTGGCACAGCCGAAAGCGTGTTGCACGATAGTGCAGTCCGACTGGCGGAAGACAAATTAGAGTCGTTACGATTTGAGCTAGCCGAAGGTCGTTTGCCTCAGGCAGGATCAGATGAACCCAAAGTTCAGGATGTCATCCTGCAACGACATTGGAACTTAAAGTTAAGTCCAACGGGATTGGTAGAAAGCAATATAACCCTTCAATGGCGAGACCCCAGAACCGGGGAAGAAGGAACGCTCAGTTTGCCCGCAATGCTCAGCCCATCGGCACTCACCGCACAAGCCTGGCTCATTCAATCAGGGGTGCCCTCCCGTGAGCCATTGCCATAAATTTTGCTATAATCTCGTGCTTGGAGCCGATGTAGCTCAGTTGGTAGAGCAGCGCATTCGTAATGCGAAGGTCGCCAGTTCGATTCCGGCCATCGGCACCATCTCCATTCAAAGCCTCGACCTATGTCGGGGCTTTTTCATTAGGGCGAATGCATGAAAATCTGGGTTGATGCCGACGCGTGTCCGATTGCCATTAAAGAAGTGCTTTATCGGGCGGCTAATCGTGCCAAGGTGTTTGTAACCCTGATTGCCAATCAGATGTTGCGCGTGCCCCCATCGCCCTGGATCCGGGCGCTACAGGTGCCCGCTGGGTTTGATGTGGCAGATCAACGTATCGTGCAAGAAGTTGAGGCCGGAGATCTGGTGATTACATCAGATATTCCGCTGGCATCCCAAGTTATTGCAAAAGGTGCGCTTGTTTTAGATTCGCGTGGCGAACTGATGGATAAGGGCAATATTGAAGGGCGACTGACCATGCGGAATTTCATGGAAGGCCTGCGTAACAGTGGTGTTGATACTGGCGGACCATCCGGGCTTTCAAAGTCTGATGTGCAGGCCTTTGCCAACCAGCTTGACCGACTGCTGGCTAAAAGACGGCCTGGTAACCCCTAGTGCGCACCTTTGGCGTCTGGTCGAGTTTTGTAGAAGGTCACTGGGCTGGTTGCAGCCGCTTTGAGTACGCTGGGTTTGATTTTGCCCATCACATGCATTTCACAGGGTCTGCAATCAAAACGCAGCGTGAGCTTCTCTTTGCCGTTGATCAGCTGTAGCGGTTCTGCGCGTACCGTGCCTTGCACGCCGGTTACCCCTTTGGCCTGTTTGGGGCAGAGGTTCAGCGAGAAGCGTACACAGTGCTTGGTGATCATCAGGCTGACTTCGCCGTCTTCTTCGTGTGATTCGTAAGCGGCGTCGATGACTTTGACGCCATGTTTGGCATAGAAGTCCCGCGCGTGTTGATTGAATACGTTGGCAAGATAGCTGAGCGAGTCTTCCGGATAAGGCGCGGGTGGCGACACCGGCGTTGCGCGCGGTAAGCGATGCCAGGCAGCGCTACGTACATTCATGAGTGCCTCTACGGCGGTACGGCGGAGCGTGTTTAACTGTGATGCCGGGATGAACCAGGGCTGTGATAGCGCGAGTGATACGTTGATCGGTGTGAAGATCGTATCGCCTAAGCGCTGTAAACCATCACGCAGTTTTGTTTCTGACTGCGCCGGGTCGTTAGCAATCTGGAAAGGGCCTTCTAATGTGGCGCTGGCACTGTGGCCGTCTTCGTCCATCAGCTCCAGATGTATTTTGTCCCCTTCGTCGCGTAGCGCAATATAAAGACCAATCAGGCGCTCGGCAGATTTTTTATCCAGCGTCCGCGTCCATTGCATGTCGCGGTTACGATTTACCTGCACTTCGGCGCGAAGATCTTTGAAGCTGGCCATTGGGTCTTTGGGCCAAAGCTTCCAGACACCGGGCTGGGCAGTGGCTTCAGCACGATTGATTTGCAGGCCGACAAGCGTTTTCTGGAGATCGTAGTAGCAGAGGCCGTCGCCATTATTGATTTGTGTATCTGGCTGGTCCGTGGTGAGTTCCAGATGATCAGGGCGCACTTTGCTTACCCACCCGATGGGTTGCCCCGGATTCTTTGGCGTATCAAAGGCGCCGATATCTTCTTTGCGGCCTTGTACGAAGTAATCGGTGAATTCGCGGTTGAAATTCTGATTGGGATCGGGCTTAAAGCTGAACGTACTGTGGCCGCTGGAGCTACGAGCCAACTCTGGGCGTTCTTCGAGGATCACGTCGAGCAACAGGCGGTAGTGTGCCGTGATGTTCTTGACGTAGGCCATGTCTTTGTAACGGCCTTCAATCTTGAAGCTGCGAATACCCGCGTCGATGAGTGCGCGTAGGTTGTCGCTCTGATTGTTGTCTTTCATCGACAACACGTGTTTGTCGTGCGCAACAATCCGCCCTTGAGTATCTTTCACTTCATAAGGGAGGCGGCAAGCCTGGGAGCAATCCCCCCGATTAGCGCTTCGACCCGTGTGGGCATGGCTGATGTAGCAGAGTCCGCTGTAAGCGACGCAGAGTGCCCCGTGAATAAAGAATTCAAGGGCGGCACGGCCATTTGCCGCATGAGGGCCCAAGACTCTATCGATGTCAGAGATTTGCTGCAGGGTGAGCTCGCGTGCCAGAACGATCTGCGAGAGACCGCAGTCTTGCATGAAGCGGGCTTTTTCGGGCGTGCGGATATCGGTTTGGGTGCTGGCATGTAGCTGGATCGGTGGTAGATCGATTTCCAGTAGCCCCATGTCTTGAATGATGAGTGCGTCGACACCCGCGTCATAAAGTTGCCAGGCAAGCTTGCGGGCAGATTCCAGTTCGTCGTCGCGCAGAATGGTATTCAGTGTGACAAAGATACGGCTGTTGAAACGATGGGCATAGCTCGCCAGGCGGGCGATATCCTGAACCGTATTGTCAGCCGCAGCACGCGCGCCGAACGAAGGACCGCCGATGTAGACGGCATCGGCACCATGAATAATGGCTTCAATGCCAATATCGGCATCACGCGCAGGGGCAAGAAGTTCTAGATGATGGGGCTGCATGGGCGCTATGATATCGCTACATTGTTGAGGAGTGCGCTATGCCCCCTGTTCCTTTTACGCCAGAACCCACCCGTGATGAAGTTGATGCGATGCGTGGCAGTGTGTTGCTTGAGTTTGGCATCAATGAATGCCCGCATTGCCAGCGGGTGCAACCACTGGTTGCCGATGCCCTCAAGCGTTACCCCGCAGTGTGTCATCTTCGCATTGAGGATGGAAAAGGGCGGCGACTAGGGCGTACTTTTGCAGTCAAACTCTGGCCGGCGCTGATCTTTATGAAAGACGGCCAGGAGGTTGCCCGGGTTTTACGTCCCACCACGCAATCTGAGGTGGATGCCGTTTTTAGCGGATAAAGTCTTTGAGAAGGCTCCGGAAGGCGGACGTGCCAGCCTGGCCTAGCCATTCAAAAGCTACCATTTCCCGCGATACGATATCGGCACCATTTTGACGCATGCGTTCTAGCGCCAAGGCTTTGTCTCGGGCCTGCCGGGAGCCAACGGCTTCTTCAACAACAGCGACGTCCCTGCCGGCAGCCAGAAGATCTAGTACCGTCTGCTGCACGCAGACATGGGACTCGGTACCGCAGACAACCCATTGCTTGCGTTGAGCCGAGGGGTGATTTAGCAAGTTACCTTCGGCAACGGCCGAAAAGTGGATTTTTTCGATCCGTTCTTCTGAGTGGATTAATTGGGCGATGGCCGAGGCGGTAGCGCCCAGGCCTTGGGGATACTGTTCCGTCAGCAGCACGGGAACCTGGAGTTGGCGGGCAACACCAATTAACCAGGCGGCATGTTCTATGACGCTTACACCCTGATCAATCGCGGGTAGCAGCCGTTCCTGAAGGTCGATAATCAGTAAAACAGATCGGTGGGCATCGAGTTTCATGCATTTTCTCCTGCGAGCAGCACTGGAATGGGCCGAAGCTATTGAACTTATAGGCAAAAACGATTGCCAGCAGCCCATCTAGGCCTTATATTACAGGGCATGTCTGCAATGTTCATGATTCTTCTCGCTGAGAAAGCTGCCTCGGGCAGTTGGGCGACATATTGGCTGCATCTGCTACTGGGTGCCCGGCCGCTGCTGCGCGTGGCGCGCACATATTAAACCCCCACCCGTATTGCCATGACTGATCCGGCCTTTAGCCGGAACCCCCAAGATTTTGATTCAGGACATGGGCACATTAAATAGCCTAGTCCGTAGGAGCCTGACATGAAAAAAGACCAATTGATTATTTTTGATACCACCTTGCGCGATGGCGAGCAGAGCCCGGGTGCGTCGATGACCAAAGACGAAAAGATCCGTGTGGCACGCCAGCTTGAGCGTATGCGTGTGGATGTGATCGAAGCCGGTTTTGCTGCAGCATCGCCGGGTGATTTCGATTCGATTAACTCGATCGCCCAGGTGATTCGTGAATCGACGATTTGTTCATTGGCGCGGGCCAATGAGAATGACATCCGTCGTGCAGGCGAGGCGATTGCGCCGGCACCGCGTAAGCGTGTACACACCTTCATTGCCACCAGCCCGATTCATATGGAAAAGAAACTCCGTATGACACCGGATCAGGTGGTGGAACAGGCTGTTAAAGCTATTGGTTGGGCACGTGAGTACACCGATGACGTGGAGTTTTCGGCAGAAGATGCCGGCCGTTCGGATATTGATTTCCTTTGCCGTGTGTTTGAAGCCGTGATCAAAGCTGGTGCAACCACGCTGAACGTGCCGGATACCGTGGGTTATAACGTACCTGGTCAGTATGCCGAAACTATTCGTCAGCTCATCGAGCGCGTACCGGGTTCGGACAAAGTCATCTGGTCCGTACATTGCCATAACGACCTCGGCTTGGCCGTGGCCAACTCATTGGCCGCTGTGATGGCGGGGGCTCGTCAGGTGGAATGTACGGTTAACGGCCTTGGTGAGCGTGCCGGTAATGCATCGTTGGAAGAAGTGGTGATGGCGGTGCGTACGCGTGCCGATATCTTCCCGGTTGAGACCAAGATTGATGCCACGCAAATCGTGCCGGCCTCGAAGCTTATTTCGCAGATCACCGGTTATCCGGTTCAGCCGAATAAGGCTATTGTGGGCGCCAATGCCTTCGCGCATGAATCTGGTATCCACCAGGATGGCGTACTCAAGCATCGCGAAACCTACGAGATCATGCGCGCAGAAGATGTGGGCTGGTCGCAGAATAAACTGGTTCTTGGTAAGCACTCAGGCCGTAATGCATTCAAGTCGCGCTTGAACGAGTTGGGTGTGGTTCTTGAAAGTGAAGAAGCCCTTAATTCAGCATTCGCACGCTTCAAAGAACTTGCCGACAAGAAGCACGAGATCTTTGATGAAGACCTTCAGGCATTGTTGTCGGACGAAGCCGTAACGCCAGAAACTGAGCATTACAAACTCACCTACTCGCAAGTCACTTCGGAAACCGGTGAAGTGCCCGTAGCGCGTTTGACCTTATCTGTTGGCGGCGAAGAGAAGAAGGCCGAGTCGACGGGTTCAGG
>JBJTFJ010000040.1:0-6318 GCA_046093345.1 Fluviibacter sp.
GAGTTGGCTGAAGGTAGCGGTAAAGTCGGCCTGTGCTTCCCACATGATTTCCAGCAGTTCACCGGCCAGGCGGATGGCGTTGCGGTCCGGGTTGTTGATACCCACCTTCTGACACAGGGCGGTATGCCAGTAGTGCTGGTACTGGCCGGGGTATTCACCAATGGCGCTTTGCGCCAGTTCCAGGGCGGTGGCTTCGTCTTCATTCAGAATTGGGAGCAAAGCTTCAGCCAGGCGGCTGAGGTTCCACTGGGCGATTCTGGGTTGGTTGCCGTAGGCGTATCTGCCCTGCCGGTCTATGGAGCTAAACACGGTGGCCGGGTCGTATCGATCCATAAAGGCACAGGGGCCGTAGTCGATGGTTTCGCCAGCGATGCTCATGTTGTCGGTGTTCATCACCCCATGCACAAAACCCACCTGCATCCAGCGGGCAATGAGTGCGGCTTGCCGGTCGATCACTGCTTTGAGGAATGCCAGATACGGGTTGGCTTCCGGGTTTACCTTATCACGCACCTGCGGGTAGTGCCGGTCGATGGCGTAATCGGCCAGGGCTTTCAGTTCTGCTGCGCCCTGGGTGGCGGCAAATTCAAAGGTGCCTACGCGGATATGGCTGGCGGCCACCCGGGTGAGAATGGCACCGGGTTGGGCGGTTTCCCGGAAGACGGGTTCACCGGTGGCCACCACGGCCAGACTGCGGGTGGTGGGTATACTCAGGCCATGCATGGCTTCGCTAATGAGGTATTCACGGAGCATGGGGCCGAGGGCAGCGCGGCCATCGCCACGGCGAGCATAGGGTGTGGGGCCGGAGCCTTTGAGCTGGATATCAACCAACTTGCCTTCGGAGGTTTGTAGCTCACCGAGCAGCAATGCCCGGCCATCACCCAACTGGGTGAAGTGACCAAACTGGTGGCCGGCGTAGGCCTGGGCAATGGCAGGTTGCTCTGGCAAAAAGGCATTACCTGCCAGTAGGTTGATATTGTCTGGTGCTGCTAATGCAACAGGATCCAGCCCTAAGCTTTGCGCCAGGGCTGTGTTTAATACTTTGAGTACGGGTGCCCGAACGGGCTGTGGCGTGAGGTCTGAATAGAATGCGGCCGGTAAGGCTTTATAACTGAGCCCGAGGCCGCACCCGGCGAGTCCTGACGCCTGACCCATAGATCTTAGTTGAGCGTCTGCTTTAGTTCGTAGGCCACAGACTCGGCTTCGACCATGTCCATGAGCTCTTCCATGAAGTCTTCGGTCACGGCGTTGGTCCACGAGCCTTCGATATCGGAGGTAACCATGGGTTCAAAGGTGAGATCCAGGTACTGATCCGGGGCGATTTTAAGTACGCCAATGCCATCTTCGGTTTCTACAATCTGCCAGTCATCCGGCACTGTCAGTTCAAGTTCGATAGAGACGGTGAGTTTTTTAGCCATGGCAGATACCTCCAGATGTAATGTACGTCATGATAGGCCAACGGTTGCTATTGGCAACCCGATCACCCGTTTAAAATGACAAAGTCATAACAATAACTTGCCGTCATTTAGCGGTAGTAATTTAAGGCAAAGGCTGTGTTAGGATTAAGGGTTTTCGTAGATCCTCTTTTGCCCATCTTTCAAGAAACTCATGGCAACTTCTAAAACTGCAAAGCCTGCTGTTAAGGCAACCAACCAGACAACCAAGCCAGCACCTAAAGCAGCCGATAAGGCTGTTGCAAAGCCGGCTGCCGCTAAAGCCGCTCCGGCTAAGAGCGTGAATAACGGTTCCTCTTCGTTCCAGCCGTATGTCGCCAAAAAGGGCGAGGAATATATGAGCAAGGGCCAACTGGCTCACTTTGCCAATATTCTCGGTAGCCTGAAGGGTGACCTGATGGCCGACATCGAGCGCACGGTGCACACCATGCAGGATGAGCAAACCGTGTTTGCCGACCCGAACGACCGTGCCAGCCAGGAAACCGATATGGCCCTGGAACTGCGCAACCGCGATCGCGAACGCAAGCTGGTGAAGAAGATCGAAGAAACGCTGGATCGCATCAAGGCCGATGATTACGGCTTCTGCGACAAGTGCGGTATCGAAATCGGTATCCAGCGCCTGGAAGCCCGCCCTACTGCCACGCTTTGCATTGACTGCAAAACGCTGGAAGAACTGCGCGAGAAGCAAACCGCCAAGTAACCTGTAGGCAAGCTCCAAAGCAAAAGGCCAGTCTTTCGACTGGCCTTTTTTGTTGCTTCAGGTTGGGCAGACCGGGATCAACCCGGTGCCCTACCCTTGGCGATTTAGGCGGCTGGTGGTGCAGCTTCCAGCAGTGCCTTCATCGACAGCTTGATACGACCACGGTCATCGGTTTCCAGAACCTTAACGCGAACGACCTGGCCTTCTTGCAGGTAGTCCGATACCTTCTCGACACGCTCGTTAGCGATTTGCGAGATGTGCAGCAGACCGTCCTTGCCTGGCAGAACGTTGACGATGGCACCGAAGTCCAGCAGCTTCAGTACGGTGCCTTCGTAGATGGCGCCGACTTCGGCTTCAGCCGTAATGGCCTGGATACGGGCACGTGCCAGCTCAGCGGCTTCGCCACTGGTCGAGGCGATGGTGATCGTACCGTCGTCCTGGATGTCGATGGTGGTACCGGTTTCTTCGGTCAGCGCACGAATTACGGCGCCGCCCTTACCGATAACATCACGGATCTTCTCAGGGTTGATCTTCATGGTGTACAGGCGTGGTGCGAAAGTCGAGACTTCCGTACGGGCTTCGCCCATCGCGCCCTTCATCAGGCCGAGGATGTGCAGACGGGCTTCACGGGCCTGGGCCAGTGCAACCTGCATGATTTCCTTGGTGATGCCCTGGATCTTGATGTCCATCTGCAGCGCGGTGATACCGTTTTCAGTACCGGCTACCTTGAAGTCCATATCGCCGAGGTGATCTTCGTCACCCAGGATGTCGGTCAGCACAGCAAAACGGCCGCCGTCTTTGATCAGGCCCATGGCGATACCTGCCACGTGATCCTTCAGCGGTACACCAGCGTCCATCAGCGACAGGCAGCCGCCACAGACCGAAGCCATGGACGACGAACCGTTCGATTCGGTAATTTCCGAAACCACACGCATGGTGTAGCTGAACTCTTCTGGCGATGGCAGCACTGGAACCAGTGCACGCTTGGCCAGACGACCGTGGCCGAGTTCACGGCGCTTGGTGCCGCCCATACGACCGCATTCGCCAGTGGCGTACGGAGGCATGTTGTAATGGAACAGGAAGCGGTCTTTGTACTCGCCCATCAGTGCGTCGATGATCTGCTCATCACGGCCGGTGCCCAGTGTGGCTACAACCAGTGCCTGGGTTTCGCCACGGGTGAACAGTGCCGAACCGTGGGTGCGTGGCAGTACGCCGTTGCTGATTTCGATCGGACGAACGGTGCGGGTGTCGCGACCATCGATACGTGGTTCGCCGGCCAGGATACGGCCACGAACGATACCGGCTTCCAGATCAAACAGGATGTTGCCGATGGTGTTGGCATCAACCGGTGTACCGTTAGCGTTTTCGCCAATGGCGAATTGAGCTTCGGTATCAGCGTAGATGGTCTTGAGGTTCTGGCTACGAACCTGCTTGCTGGTTTCGTTGTAAGCAGCTTCCAGACGTGGCTTGGCAAAATCCGAAACCATGGCGATCAAAGCTTCGTCCTTAGGTGCAGGCTGCCAATCCCACTCTGGCTTGCCAGCAGCTTCAACCAGACGGTTGATCATCTGGATAACAGCTTGTTGCTGTTCGTGACCGAATACCACGCCACCCAGCATGATTTCTTCCGACAGCATTTGTGCTTCGGATTCAACCATCAGTACAGCGGCTTCGGTACCCGAAACGATCAGGTCCATTTGCGAAGTCTTCATCTGCGAAGACGATGGGTTGATGACGTACTGGCCATCGATGTAACCCACGCGGGCAGCACCAACCGGGCCGTTGAACGGAATACCCGACAGGGCCAGAGCAGCCGATGCACCGATCAGTGCAGGAATGTCGGAATCCACTTCAGGATTGATCGACATGACGGTAGCAACGATCTGGACTTCGTTGTAGAAACCTTCCGGGAACAGCGGACGCAGTGGACGGTCGATCAGACGCGATGTGAGCGTTTCTTTTTCCGAAGGACGGCCTTCGCGCTTGAAGAAACCACCTGGAATCTTACCGGCGGCATAGGTCTTTTCAACGTAATCAACAGTCAGCGGGAAAAAGTCCTGACCTGGCTTAGCCTTCTTGGCACCAACCACGGTAACCAGAACGACGGTGTCATCATAAGTAACCATGACCGAACCGCTGGCCTGACGGGCCACATGGCCGGTTTCCAGGGTCAGGGTGTGGGCACCGTACTGAATACTTTCACGTGCAATTTCAAACATACTCATTGTTTTCTCTTCCTCTCAACAATAACGACAACAATATCAACAACGACAACAACAAAAACAAAACGGGCGTTCTCCAGAGAGAGCGCCCGTAATGTTAAACAGCTGGCACGTAATTACTTACGCAGGCCAAGACGTTCGATCAGGGTGCGGTAGCTATCCAGATTGGTGTTCTTCAGATAGTCCAGCAGCTTACGGCGACGGCTCACCATACGCAGCAGACCGCGGCGCGAGTGGTGATCCTTCTTGTGTTCTTTAAAGTGGCCAGTCAGTTCGTTGATACGTGCAGTCAGCAGTGCGACTTGAACTTCCGACGAACCGGTGTCGCCTTGAGCGCGTTGGTAATCAGCAACGATGGCAGCTTTGCCTTGAGCATTTAGCGTCATGTCAAACTTTCCTTTTAGTGACGAATGCGCCCCAGTTTGAGAGAGCTACATTCAGGTTACCCCGAGGGGTTAAAACCGCTCCCGGAAAACCCGGTTGCGAAGAATTCGAAAGTATATCAAGAATTTGATGTGGATACCAAGCGAACTGGCTGAATTTTCTGGTCTTTTCCACTGCCATCGACCTGCCCCACCCCGATGAATCGGCCGGCGAGATAAATACGAACGGTGTCTCCAGATGCCAGCTTTTGGCCAACCTCTGGCTTGAACGGATTACCGTGGCGGCAAAGAATGGCCTGCTGGTCGGTAATTTCCAGTTGCGGCAGGTTTTTTACCAGAAAGTCTGCGGGCTGCAGCAACTGCGCTTGGATTAACTGTTCATCCGAAGGATTACCCCTCGCAGCAAGTTTGCCGACGCCGGTAACCAGTTGTTCCAGGGTTTTGCAGCCTTCTAGAGATACATCACCCACGCGGGTGCGGCGTAGCGCCACCAGATGTGCCACGCTACCCACGGCAACAGCGATATCTTCAGCCAGTGTGCGGATGTAGGTGCCTTTGCTGCAACGGACAGACAGGTTGGCAGTGACTACCCTACCCGCCTGGTTGGTTTCCAGCTCAGACCAGAGCAGATCCTGCAGATGGATTTTGCGGGGCTGACGTTCAACTTCAATGCCCGCCCGGGCCAGTTTGTAGAGCGGCTGACCATCGCGCTTGAGCGCGGAATACATGGGCGGAATCTGTTCGGAGTCCCCGGTAAACTGTTCCAGAATGCTTTGCAGTTGTTCCGGCGTGGGCAACTGATCGGTTGTTTCTGTGATGGTGCCGGTGAGATCACCCGTATCGGTACGCTGACCAAAGCGCACGGTAGCCAGATAGGTTTTATCGGCATTAAGCAGATCGGCAGAAAACTTGGTGGCCTCGCCCAGGCACAGCGGCAATACGCCGGTGGCAAAAGGGTCGAGGGTGCCGGTATGGCCACCCTTATTAGCCGCAAACAGACGGCGGCACCACTGCAGCGCCTGGTTGGACGTTAAGCCAACCGGTTTATCCAGTAAGACAACCCCATCGAGATTGCGCCAGGAATCCGGGCGCGGAATGACCGGCAAATCCTCAAACGACAAATTTAATCCTTGGCAGGCGACTCTTCGTCTGCATCATCGGCCGTGCGTGAAACAGCGGTATCGATCAGCGAAGACAGGCTGATACCACGCTCAACCGAGGTGTCGTATTCGAAATGCAACTCCGGCACGGTGCGCAACAACAGTTGACGCGAGAGTTCATGACGCAGAAAACCGGCGGCACGTTGCAGGCCCTTGGCCAGCGCTTCACGTTCTGTTGCAGCGACCAGAGCCGTGTAGAAGACCTTGGCGTGCGCATAGTCCGGCGTGACTTCTACCGCAGTAATCGAAACCTGCTGTACCCGCGGATCGCGCAGCTCTGTGCGAATCAGCTCGGACAGATCGCGGCGGATTTGCTCCGCCACCCGATCCGTCCGGGCAAATCCGCGTTGTGGACCACGCTTCATGCTTACAGGGTCCGTGCCACTTCCAGAATTTCGTAGG
>JBJTFJ010000041.1:0-14882 GCA_046093345.1 Fluviibacter sp.
ACGGTGGCTGCTGGTGCGATTCAGTTTGCGAAGACCATGACGGTGACGCATGATGAGTTCCTTTCGTTAATCCGGCGATCAGTTACGCTCGAGACCGGCCGGTGGCCAGTTGTCGAGGCGCATACCCAAGGTGAGGCCACGCGAAGCGAGGACATCCTTGATTTCGTTGAGCGACTTGCGACCCAGGTTCGGGGTCTTGAGCAGCTCGTTTTCGGTACGCTGAATCAGGTCGCCGATGTAATAGATGTTTTCAGCCTTGAGGCAGTTGGCCGAACGCACTGTGAGCTCGAGGTCGTCGACCGGCTTGAGCAGTACAGGGTCGATCGGAGCCGACTTGCCACCGTCAGCACCATTCGTGGTGCCTTCGAGGTCTGCAAACAGCGACATCTGATCGATCAGAATACGTGCAGCAACGCGCACGGCTTCTTCTGGATCGATAACGCCGTTTGTTTCAATATCCATTACCAGCTTGTCGAGGTCAGTACGCTGTTCGACACGGGCGGCTTCAACCGAGTAGGCAACACGGCGCACGGGGCTGAAGCTGGCATCCAGCATCAGATGGCCAATGACCTTGTGCTCTTCGGCTTGCTTGCGCTGGTTGGCAGGCACGTAACCACGGCCTTTTTCAACCTTGATTTCCATGTCCAGCTTGCCGCCAGCATGGATGTGCGCTAGCACGTGATCCGGGTTGATGATTTCTACATCATGCGGTACTTCGATATCCGAAGCACGCACAACGCCTTCACCCGACTTGCTCACCTTGACCACAACTTCATTGCGGCTGTGTAGTTTGAACACAACGCCCTTCAGGTTGAGGAGCAGGTCAACAACGTCTTCCTGAACGCCGTCGATGGTGGAGTACTCGTGTACGACACCGTCAATCTTGACTTCGGTCGGCGCGTAGCCTTCCATGGAAGACAGCAGGATACGACGCAGTGCATTACCCAGCGTATGACCATAACCACGCTCGAACGGTTCCATGACCACTTTGGCGTGAACCGGAGAGATGGTCTGGACATCGATGCTGCGCGGCTTCAATAGTGCATTTCCTTGCATGAGCGATTCCTGTTTAAGATTCAAAAGTAAGCTGAAAACTCAGTGAGCCTTAAGGCTTACTTCGAATACAGTTCGATGACGAGGCCTTCGTTGAGGGTCGGCGACAGTTCCGAGCGCTGTGGCATTGCCTTGAAGGTTGCCTTGCCAGCCTTGGCGTCTACCGAAATCCACTCTGGGAAACCACGGCTTTCGGCAGCTTCAAGCGCAGCCTTAACACGCAGTTGACCACGAGAAGCTTCTGTCAGCTCTACAACGTCACCCGGCTTGAGGGTGTACGAAGGAATGTTGACGCGCTTGCCGTTAACCAGAACACCGTTGTGGCGAACCAGCTGACGTGCTTCAGCACGCGAACCGGCAAAACCCATACGGTATGTCGAGGCGTCCAGACGGGCTTCCAGCAGTTGCAGCAGGTTTTCACCGGTCTGACCCTTGCGGCGATCAGCTTCGAAGAAAATCTTGCGGAACTGGCCTTCAAGCACGCCGTAGATGCGACGGATCTTCTGCTTGGCACGCAGGTGCACACCGAAGTCAGACAGACGGGCGCCCGAACGCTGACCATGCTGGCCAGGTGCGTAAGCACGACGCTCGATGGCGCACTTGTCGCTGAAACATTTCTCAGCCTTGAGGAACAGCTTTTCGCCTTCACGGCGGCACTGACGGCATTTAGGATCTAGATTACGAGCCATGTCAGGTTCTCCTTAAATACGGCGCTTTTTCGGAGGACGGCAGCCGTTGTGCGGCACCGGTGTCACATCCGAAATTGCAGTGATCTTGATTCCCAGTGCGTTCAGTGCACGCACAGCCGATTCACGGCCTGGGCCTGGACCCTTGATGCGGACTTCAAGATTCTTGATGCCACATTCCTGAGCCACTTTACCGGCTGCTTCCGCAGCAACCTGGGCAGCAAACGGGGTCGACTTACGTGAGCCCTTGAAGCCGGCGCCACCTGAAGTTGCCCACGACAGTGCATTGCCCTGGCGATCGGTAATGGTGATGATGGTGTTGTTGAACGATGCGTGAACGTGAACGATCCCGTCAGCAATGTTCTTTTTAATTTTTTTACGAACTTTAGTCGATGTCTTGGCCATCTCTGGTGCCTTTCCTTATCGATTACTTCTTACCAGCGATCGCGGCCTTGCGCGGACCCTTACGGGTACGGGCATTGGTACGCGTACGCTGACCACGGCAAGGCAGACCCTTACGGTGGCGGAAGCCACGGTAGCAGCCAAGATCCATGAGGCGTTTGATGTTCATGGTGACTTCGCGGCGCAGGTCACCTTCGACGGTGAACTTAGCTACTTCGTCACGCAGACGCTCCATGTCCGCGTCTGTCAGATCTTTGATCTTCGAAGTACGCGTAACGCTGGCAGCGTCACAGATTTTCTGTGCACGTGTACGACCGATGCCAAAGATGGCAGTCAGTGCGATTTCGGCATGTTGATGGTTGGGAATATTTACCCCAGCAATACGAGCCATTGAGTATCCTCAGTCTCTACTGAACTTGAACAATTGCGTCGACGACGCAATTAACCCTGACGCTGCTTGTGGCGCGGATCGGTGCAAATCACACGCACCACACCTTTGCGGCGGATGATCTTGCAGTTCCGGCAGATGCGCCGTACCGAAGCCAAAACTTTCATTACCTACTCCTTTATATCGACGTTCAGCCCAGCCGTGGCTTCCCGTCGGGTTCTTGCGTAGAGATTTAAAACAAAAAACGGTTACTGCTAGATCGGTATGACTAGGTAGTTAATTACCGGCTACCTAAGCCGCCTTTGAAGTTAGCCTTCTTCAGGAGGTTTTCATACTGATGCGACATTGCAAAAGCCTGCACCTGGGACATGAAGTCCATGGTGACGACCACAATAATGAGCAGCGAGGTGCCGCCAAAGTAGAACGGTACGTTCCACTTGAGAATCAGGAATTCTGGCAACAGGCAGACGATGGTGATGTATACAGCACCGATCAGTGTGAGGCGAGTCAGAATTTTTTCGATATAACGCGAGGTCTGCTCACCCGGACGGATACCAGGAATGAACGCACCACTCTTCTTCAGGTTGTCTGAAGTTTCACGGGTATTGAATACCAGCGCGGTATAGAAGAAACAGAAGAATACGATAGCGGCCGCATAGAAAAGAATGTATAGCGGCTGGCCAGGCGACAGGCCGTTTGCAATATCTTTAAGCCACAGCATGTTTTCACCCGAACCGAACCAGCCTGCCAGAGTTGCCGGGAACAGAATGATCGATGAGGCAAAAATCGGTGGAATGACACCAGCCATGTTGAGCTTGAGCGGCAGGAATGATGACTGACCACCATAAAGCTTGTTGCCGACTTGACGTTTGGCATAGTTGACCAGAATACGGCGTTGGCCTCGCTCGACGAATACGACAAAGGCGGTAACAACGATAACGATGGCAACGATAACGATTGCGGTGAGTGGGTTCATGGCACCGGTACGAACCAGCTCCAGAATGCCACCCAGCGAACCTGGCAGGCCCGCGGCAATACCAGCAAAGATAATGATTGAAATGCCGTTACCCAAACCACGCTCGGTGATCTGTTCACCCACCCACATCAGGAACATGGTGCCTGTGACCAGGGTGATGACGGTTTCAAAACGGAAACCCATGCCCGGATCAAGCACGAGACCTGGCTGTGCTTCGAGGGCGACGGCAATGCCCAGTGCCTGGAAGAATGCCAGAACTACGGTGCCGTAACGGGTGTACTGCGAAATCTTGTGTTGGCCGGCCTGACCCTCTTTTTTCAGAGACTCGAGCGCAGGACTGGCAACCGTCATCAATTGCATGATGATCGATGCCGAGATGTAGGGCATGATGCCCAGTGCAAATACGGTAAAGCGAGACAATGCACCACCGGAGAACATGTTAAACATGCCGAGGATGCCGTCTTTTTGACGAGAAAACAGATCGGACAGCACCGACGGGTCGATTCCCGGTACGGGAATGTGCGCGCCGATGCGGTACACGATGAGCGCACCCAGGAGGAACATCAAGCGGCGCTTGAGTTCCCCGTGTTTGCTACCCTGCGTGAGTGCGTTTTGCTGCATGTCCGATCAGTTCCTGTATGACTTAAGCTGCTTCGATCGAGCCGCCAGCGGCTTCGATGGCTGCCTTGGCACCCTTGGTAGCGCCGATGCCCTTGAGCACAACCTTGCGGCTGATTTCACCAGACAGCACAACCTTGGCTGACAATGCCAGCGACGATACAACGCCACACTGCTTGAGCACGGCCAGGTCGACGTCGTCAACAGGCATGTTCTGCAGATCGCTCAGACGAACTTCTGCAACACGTGCACGTGTCAGCGAGACGAAACCACGCTTTGGCAGGCGACGATGCAAAGGCATTTGACCGCCTTCGAAACCAACCTTGTGGTAACCGCCGGTACGCGACTTCTGACCCTTGTGACCACGGCCCGAAGTTTTGCCCAGACCGCTGCCGATGCCGCGACCAACGCGCTTTGCAGCGTGTTTGGCACCAGCACCCGGTTTAATGGTATTGAGTTCCATAGCTTCCTCTTAGACGCTTTCGCTCTTCACCAGGTATTGCACCTTGTGAATCATGCCGCGTACAGCCGGGGTGTCTTCCAGCACAGCGGTCGAGTTAAGACGGCCCAGACCCAGACCACGCACAGTAGCGCGATGGTCTTGCTTGGTGCCGATAACGCTCTTGACGAGCGTAACCTTGAGTTTTTTATTCGACATGACTTACCCCAGAATTTCTTCAACGGTCTTGCCGCGCTTGGCAGCAACTTCCGAAGGTGTATTCATTGCCTTCAGACCATTCAGGGTTGCGCGGATGACGTTGTACGGGTTGGTCGAGCCAAGGCACTTGGCTACGACGTTGGTGATACCAACGACTTCAAACACGTTACGTACTGCGCCACCGGCGATGATCCCGGTACCTTCCGGTGCCGGCTGAATGATCACCTTGGCTGCGCCGTGACGGCCGATCAGCGTGTGCTGAACGGTACCGTTCTTCAGCGAAACCTTGAACAGGCGGCGGCGGGCTTCTTCCATGGCCTTTTGAACTGCCAATGGCACTTCGCGAGCCTTGCCCTTACCCATACCAACACCACCATCACCGTCACCGACCACGGTCAGTGCGGCGAAGCTCATGATGCGGCCACCCTTTACGGTCTTGCTAACGCGGTTGATGGCAACCATCTTCTCGCGCAGGCCAGACTCATCACGCTCTTCCGCTTGTTGCGGTTTGCGACTTTGTGCTTTCGCCATAGTTATCCTCGATTCCTACGCGGCTTAGAACTTGAGACCGTTTTCACGGGCAGCTTCAGCCAGAGCCTTGACACGGCCGTGGTACTTGAAACCCGAACGGTCAAAAGCTACTTCTTCGATACCTGCCTTGCGGGCACGCTCAGCAACCAGCTTGCCTACCGTTTGTGCAGCAGCAACGTTACCGCCGTTTGGAACATCCTTGCGGATTTCCGTTTCAACGGTGGAGGCAGCAGCCAGTACCTTGCCACCACAAGCCGAAATGACTTGGGCGTAGATGTGCTGGTTGGTGCGGAAAACGCTCAGGCGCACGGCCTTCAGGCCAGCGATGCGGGCACGTGCCTGACGGGCACGGCGCAGACGCGACTGTTTCTTATCTTTCATGAGGCACCCTTACTTCTTCTTGGTTTCCTTGAGGATGACGACCTCATCGGCGTAACGCACACCCTTGCCCTTGTAAGGCTCTGGCTTGCGGTAAGCACGAATTTCGGCAGCAACCTGACCTACTTGTTGCTTGTCGATCCCCTTGATCAGGACTTCGGTTTGCGACGGGGTTTCCACCTTGACGCCAGCAGGCATCTTATGGGCAACCGGGTGCGAGAAACCGAGCGAAAGGTTCAGGGTGTCGCCCTGGGCTGCGGCACGATAGCCCACACCAACCAGGGTGAGTTTCTTTTCGAAACCCTTTGACACGCCATTGACCAGGTTGGCCAGAAGAGCACGGGTGGTGCCTGACAGTGCGTTTGCATTTTCTGCGCCAGCAACTGCTTTAACGACCAACTGCTCACCTTCAACCAACACGTCAACTGCCGCGCTACGATTCAGCGTCAGCGAACCCAGCGGGCCCTTAACGGTGACTTGCGTACCAGCGAGATTGACTTCAACACCTTTAGGCAGTGCGATTGGATTCTTAGCTACACGAGACATGTCGAATCCTCCCTTACGCCACGTAGCAGAGCACTTCGCCGCCGACATTGGCTGCACGGGCGCTACGATCGGTCATCACGCCTTGCGGTGTGGAGACAATCGCGATGCCCAGGCCATTCATGACGCGGGGAATGTCAGCAGACGGCTTGTAGACACGCAGGCCAGGGCGCGAGACGCGTTCAATGCGCTCAATCACCGGGCGACCAGCGTAGTACTTCAAACCAATTTCTAGTTCCGGCTTGGCAGCTTCACCACGCACGGCAAAATCCTCAACGTAACCTTCATCCTTGAGCACTTTTGCAACGGCTACTTTCAGCTTGGAGGAGGGCATACGCACCACCAGCTTTTGTGCCATTTGCGCATTGCGGATGCGGGTCAGCATATCGGCGATCGGATCACTCATTGCCATATCAAATCCTCCTGCTTACCAGCTGGCCTTGATCACGCCCGGGATTTCTCCCTTAAAGGCGAGCTCACGGATCTTGTGACGACACAGACCGAATTTACGGAATGTGCCACGGGGACGGCCCGTCAACTGACAGCGGTTGCGGGTACGGGTTGGGTTAGCGTTGCGCGGCAGCTGTTGCAGCTTCAGACGAGCTTCGTAACGAACTTCGTCGCTTTGCGACTGGTCGTTAATGATTGCTTGCAGGGCTTCACGCTTCTTGGCGAATTTCGCAACAAGGGCGCGACGCTTCGCTTCACGATTGATCAGGGCTGTTTTGGCCATAATCGCCTCAATTCTTGAAAGGGAACTTGAAGGCAGTCAGCAGAGCCTTGGCTTCGCTGTCATTCTTCGCGGTTGTCGTGATGCTGATATTCATCCCGCGCAGAGCATCGATCTTGTCGTACTCGATTTCCGGGAAAATGATCTGCTCTTTGACACCCATGTTGTAGTTACCACGGCCATCAAAACCCTTGCCCTGAATACCACGGAAGTCGCGTACACGCGGCAGAGCCACGGTGACCAGACGATCCAGGAATTCGAACATGCGCGGACCGCGCAGGGTTACCATGCAGCCAATCGGGTAGTTATCACGGATCTTGAAGCCGGCGATCGACTTACGCGACAGTGTAACTACAGGCTTTTGGCCAGCAATTTTGGTCAGGTCGGAAACGGCGTGCTCAAGAACCTTCTTGTCAGCAACGGCTTCACCGACACCCATGTTCAGGGTGATCTTGGTGATGCGCGGTACTTCCATAGGCGACTTGAAGCTGAATTCTTTCATCAGCGCCGGGGCAACCGTATTTTTGTAAAAATCTTGCAAACGTGACATGCGGATCCCCTTATGCCTCAACCTGTTCGCCGTTCGACTTGAACACGCGAACCTTGCGACCATCGTCGAGCACCTTGAAGCCGACGCGGTCACCCTTGCCTGCTTTGGCGTTCCACAGAGCCAGGTTGGAAACCTGAATCGGCATGTCCTTGTCTACGAGGCCACCTGGCGTACCCAGCATTGGGTTCGGCTTGGTTGCCTTTTTGACACGGTTAATGCCTTCTACAACAACGCGGTCAGCGTCGACGCGGAGAACAACGGTGCCACGACGGCCCTTGTCCTTACCGGTGGTGACGATAACTTCGTCGCCTTTACGAATCTTATCCATTTGGCGGCTTCCTTATAGGACTTCAGGAGCGAGCGAAACGATCTTCATGAAACGCTCCGAGCGCAGCTCACGGGTTACCGGCCCGAAGATACGGGTACCGATTGGTTCGAGCTTGTTGTTGAGCAGGACGGCGGCATTGCCATCAAACTTAACGAGCGAACCATCGGGGCGGCGAACACCCTTGGCGGTGCGAACGACGACGGCGTTATAGACGTCACCCTTCTTCACGCGGCCACGCGGCGCTGCATCTTTGATCGACACCTTGATGATGTCGCCAATGCCGGCATAACGGCGCTTTGAGCCGCCCAGCACTTTGATACACATTACAGAACGAGCGCCGGTGTTATCGGCGACGTCCAGCATCGACTGCATCTGAATCATCATTAACTCCAACTTGTCCCGCTACCAACTGATGGCGCACGGGCAGTCTTGGGTTTCAAAACTTACTGCACCCGAGATTGCACAGTTGTGCAATGCAAGGTTACAGCGAAAGAGGCCGGATTATAACGAACTAATCCGGCCGTTGCAAGAGGCAAAACAACTTTTGCCTCTTTTTTTCTTACAGAACCTCGGCGCGCTCCAGCAACTTGGCGATCTGCCAGGTCTTGGTGCGGGACATCGGACGGCATTCAACGATCTGGACGAGGTCACCCGTCTTGGCGTCGTTGTTTGCATTGTGCGCGTGATATTTCTTCGAGCGCGTGATGACCTTGCCGTACATCGGGTGCTTAACGCGACGCTCGACCAGCACGGTGGCTGTTTCTTGCATCTTGTCGCTAACCACACGACCCACGAGGGTGCGGTTCATACCAGTCTTATCAGTCATGATTAGACCCTTTCACGGAGAATGGTGCGCACGCGAGCGATGTCGCGACGTACCTTGCCGAGCTGGCTGGTGTTGCTCAGCTGCTGCGTGCCCTTCTGCATGCGCAGAGAGAACTGGGCCTTCAGCAGATCGAGCAGTTCTTGCTTGAGCTCGTCGTTCGATTTGTTTCTGAGTTCAGTTGCTTTCATCTCTTACCCCAGGTGGCGAGTAACGAAGATCGTGCGCAGTGGCAGCTTGGCAGCAGCCAGCTTGAATGCTTCACGAGCCAGCGCCTCATTGACGCCATCCATTTCGTACAGAACCTTACCCGGCTGAATTTCAGCAACGTAGTACTCCGGATTACCCTTACCGTTACCCATACGGACTTCGGCTGGCTTTTTGGAGATCGGTTTGTCCGGGAATACACGGATCCAGATACGACCGCCACGCTTGATGTGACGGGTCATGGCGCGACGGGCCGCTTCGATCTGGCGAGCCGTCAGACGGCCGCGATCGGTTGACTTCAGGCCGAATTCGCCGAAGGCAACGGTGGCACCGCGGGTCGCCAGGCCGGTGTTACGGCCTTTCTGTTCCTTGCGGTATTTACGACGTGCGGGTTGCAGCATTATGCACCTGCCTTTCTAACACGCTTGGCTGCCGGCTTTTTGTCCGACTTGCCTTCATCATCACCACGTGGACGACGCGGCGCACGCTTTGGTTCTTCAACCACAGCAGGCTGCTCGCCTGGTGCCAGATGCTCGCCCTTGTAGACCCAGACCTTGATACCGATCAGACCATAGGTCGTCATGGCTTCGGAGGTTGCGTAGTCGATGTTTGCACGCAGGGTGTGCAGGGGCACACGACCTTCGCGGTACCATTCGGTACGGGCAATTTCAGCACCGTTCAAACGACCGGAACTCATGATCTTGATGCCCTGGGCACCCAGACGCATGGCGTTCTGCATAGCACGCTTCATGGCGCGACGGAACATGATGCGCTTTTCCAGCTGTTGCGCGATCGAATCGGCGATCAGCTGTGCATCAGTTTCCGGCTTGCGGATTTCTTCGATCGAAACGTGAACAGGCACGCCCATGATCTTTTGCAGATCCGAACGCAGCTGATCAATTTCTTCGCCTTTCTTGCCGATAACCACACCCGGACGAGCCGAGAATACAGTTACACGGGCGTTCTTGGCAGGACGCTCGATCAGAACCTTGCCCACGGATGCGTGAGCGAGCTTCTTCTTCAGGTAGACGCGGACTTTGTTGTCCTCGGCCAGCATGCCAGCGAAATCCTTGTCGCTTGCATACCAACGCGAGTTCCAGTCACGGGTAACGCTGAGGCGGAAGCCAGTTGGGTGAATTTTCTGTCCCATAGCGATTCCTTAGTTGCCCACGGTCACGAAAACGTGACAGGTTGGCTTGGTGATACGGTTACCACGGCCCTTGGCGCGCGCAGTGAAGCGCTTGAGCACCATACCCTTTTCGACGTAGATGGTTTTGACGATCAGCTCATCAATGTCGGCACCTTCATTGTGCTCGGCATTGGCGATTGCAGATTCAATCACCTTCTTAACGATCAGGGCACCCTTTTTAGGGGAGTATGCCAGGATGCTTAGGGCCTGGCCCACGGACTTGCCGCGAACGAGGTCAGCAACGAGACGGCCTTTTTGCGCCGAGAGGCGCACGCCGCGCAGTACAGCACGAGTTTCCATCATCGGCTCCTTACTTCTTGGCTTTCTTGCCGGCAACGTGACCCTTGAACGTACGCGTCAGGGAGAACTCGCCAAGCTTGTGGCCAACCATGTTTTCAGTCACAAACACGGGAACGTGCTGACGACCGTTATGAACCGCCAGTGTCAGGCCGAGAAACTCGGGCAGCACTGTCGAACGACGAGACCAGGTCTTGATTGGGCGTTTGTCATTGCTGGCAATCGCTGCTTCGACCTTTTTGATGAGGTGCGCATCAACGAACGGACCTTTTTTCAGTGAACGAGTCATGGTCTATTCCTTATTTCTTGTGACGACGCTGCACGATCATGCTGGTCGTACGCTTGTTGCTACGGGTGCGGTAACCCTTGGCTGGGGTACCCCATGGCGAGACAGGTACGCGACCTTCGCCCGTACGACCTTCACCACCACCGTGCGGGTGATCGATTGGGTTCATGGCAACACCACGAACGGTCGGACGGATACCGCGCCAACGGGTTGCACCGGCTTTACCCAGTTTGCGCAGGTTGTTTTCTTCGTTGCTGACTTCGCCAATGGTGGCGCGGCATTCAACGTGCACACGGCGAACTTCGCCGGAGCGCAGACGAACCTGAGCGTAAACACCTTCGCGGGCCATCAGCTGAACCGAAGCGCCAGCCGAGCGTGCCATTTGAGCACCCTTGCCTGGAATCATTTCGATACAGTGAATAGTGGTACCCACTGGGATGTTGCGGATTGGCAAGGCATTACCCGTTTTGATCGGGGCTTCCGAACCACTCATGATGGTTGCGCCAGCTTCCAGACCACGCGGGGCGATGATGTAACGACGCTCACCATCTGCATACAACACCAGAGCGATGTGGGCAGTGCGGTTAGGGTCATATTCCAGGCGTTCGATCTTGCCAGGGATGCCATCTTTATTACGCTTGAAGTCGATCAGGCGGTAGTGTTGCTTTGAACCACCACCCTGGTGACGTACAGTGATACGGCCGTTGTTGTTACGACCGGCGTTCTTGGATTGTTTCTCAACGAGTGCTGCGTGAGGGCGACCCTTGTGCAGATTCTCGTGAACAACCTTAACGACGCCACGACGACCGGGCGATGTTGGTTTGACTTTGACGAGTGCCATTATGCCACCCCTCCTTCAGCAAACTGGATCTCCTGGCCGGCCTTCAGGCAAACGAATGCCTTCTTCCAACCTTTGCGGCGACCCTGGATCGTGCCGCGGCGCTTGCCCTTGCCCTTAACGTTCAGGACTTGAACAGCGTCGACTTCGACCTTGAAGAGCAGCTCGACGGCTGCCTTGATCTCCGGCTTGGTCGCGTCAGCGGCCACTTTGAAGATCACTTGATTGTTCTTGTCGGCAACATCGGTAGCCTTTTCGGATACCTGGGGCGCCAGCAATACTTGTAACAGTCGTTCCTGGTTCATCCCCACATCTCCTCAAACTTGGCCACGGCGTTGCGCGTCACCAGCACTTTGGCGTAACGCACCAGCGAGACCGGATCGGTTTCCTTGGCTTCGAGCACCAGCACGTTCGGCAGGTTGCGCGACGACAGCCACAGGTTTTCGTCCAGGTTGTCCGTGATGACGAGCACTTGATCGAGACCCATGTTCTTGACCTTCTGTGCAAACAGTTTGGTCTTCGGGGCTTCGACAGCGAAAGCGTCGACCACTGCCAGACGATCTTCGCGCACCAGCTGCGACAGGATGGTGGCCATACCGGCACGGTACATCTTGCGGTTCAGCTTCTGCGAGTAGTTCTGTTCCGGCGAATTCGGAAAAGCGCGACCGCCTCCACGCCAGATCGGGCTGGACGACATACCGGAACGGGCACGACCCGTACCCTTCTGGCGCCACGGCTTGTGGGTAGTGTGCGCAACTTCGTCACGACCCTTTTGCTTCGAGTTGGCGCTACGGGCGTTGGCCTGATAGCCGACGACCAGCTGGTGCACCAGGTTCTCGTTGTATTCGCGAGCGAACAGTGCATCGGAGGCCTGCAGACGGCTGGCTTCCTGACCCTGATCGTTGATAATTTTCAGTTCCATGCGATCTCCTTAGGCCTTGACGGCGGGACGTACGACAACGTCCGAACCGCGGGCGCCGGGAACGGCACCTTTGACGAGGAGGAGCTGACGGTCAGCATCGACACGAACCACAACCAGGTTCTGGGTCGTACGCTGAACGTCACCGAGGTGACCGGCCATGCGCTTACCCGGGAAAACACGACCCGGATCCTGCGCCATACCGATCGAACCCGGTGCGTTATGCGACACCGAGTTACCGTGCGAGGCACGGTTCGAGCTGAAATGGTGACGCTTGATACCACCGGCGAAGCCCTTACCGATGGTAACGCCGGTGACGTCGACCTTCTGGCCCGCTTCGAAAATGGTGGCAGCGATCACGTCACCCGGCTTGAAGCCGTCGAGCTGATCAGCAGCAATGGGGAATTCTTTCAGAACGCGCGAGGATTCCACACCGGCTTTTGCCAGGTGGCCGCTCAGCGCCTTGGTCATGCGCGAGGCACGACGCTGCCCGAATGCAACCTGGACGGCGGCATAGCCGTCCGTTTCGGGCGTCTTGATTTGTGCGACGCGGTTGTTCGACACATCGAGCACTGTGACCGGGACGGAAGCACCGTCTTCGGCAAAGATGCGCGTCATGCCGACCTTGCGTCCTACAAGGCCTAGACTCATCGTTATTCTCCTAATCACCGGCTACGATTGGCCGGCGTCGGTTATAAGCACTGCAAAATGACTACGGAACTACGATGGCCCCGGAAGACCCGGAGCCGGAAAAACCCAAGAGTTTACACGCTCGGGTGAATTACTGCAACTTGATTTCGACGTCCACGCCAGCCGGGAGATCCAGCTTCATAAGAGCGTCGACGGTCTTGTCCGTCGGATCAATGATGTCCATCAGACGCAGGTGCGTACGGATTTCCAGCTGGTCGCGCGAGGTTTTGTTGACGTGCGGCGAACGCAGGATGTCAAAACGTTGCTTGCGGGTAGGCAGGGGAACCGGACCGCGAACCACAGCGCCAGTGCGCTTGGCGGTTTCGACGATTTCCAGGGCCGACTGATCGATCAGACGGTAGTCATACGCTTTCAGGCGGATACGAATTTTTTGGTTTTGCATGTTGACATCCAAAGAGCAATAAAAGAACAGGCGGTCCGGAGACCGTAAACTCAGCTGCAAACTGCGAGGGGCGGACTATACAGAGAAAACCGCCTTCTGCAAAGGCCGGGCCGTCAAGCTTGGGCGCCCCGGCTTTTGGCCAGAGCGCCCGTCAGGCTGCGGAATTACTCGATGATTTTGGAGACGACGCCGGCGCCGACGGTACGGCCACCTTCACGAATCGCAAAGCGCAGACCTTCTTCCATGGCGATCGGGTTGATCAGCTTGACCGTCATGCGGATGTTGTCACCCGGCATGACCATCTCGGTGCCTTCCGGCAGGGCGATGGCGCCAGTCACGTCGGTCGTACGGAAGTAGAACTGCGGACGGTAGTTGTTGAAGAACGGGGTGTGACGACCGCCTTCGTCCTTGGACAGGACGTACACTTCGGCTTCGAAGTGGGTGTGCGGCTTGATCGAACCCGGCTTACACAGGACCTGACCACGCTCGACTTCTTCGCGCTTGGTACCGCGCAGCAGGACGCCGACGTTGTCACCGGCTTGACCTTGATCCAAGAGCTTGCGGAACATTTCAACACCGGTACAGGTGGTCTTGGTGGTCGGCTTGATGCCGACGATTTCGAGTTCTTCGCCCACTTTGACGATGCCGCGCTCAACACGACCGGTGACGACGGTGCCACGACCCGAGATCGAGAAGACGTCTTCGATCGGCAGCAGGAACGGCTGGTCGATGGCGCGCTCAGGCGTCGGGATGTAGCTGTCCAGGGCTGCTGCCAGCTCAAGGATGGCCGGTTCGCCGATCGGGCTCTGGTCGCCTTCGAGGGCTTTGAGGGCCGAACCCTTGATGATGGGGATGTCGTCGCCCGGGAAGTCGTACTTCGACAGAAGTTCGCGAACTTCCATTTCAACGAGTTCGAGCAGTTCGGCGTCGTCGACCATGTCGCACTTGTTCAGGAAGACGATGATGTAGGGCACGCCAACCTGACGGGCAAGCAGAATGTGCTCCCGGGTCTGGGGCATCGGGCCGTCAGCGGCCGAGCAGACGAGGATGGCGCCGTCCATCTGGGCAGCACCGGTAATCATGTTCTTGACGTAGTCGGCGTGGCCCGGGCAATCCACGTGGGCGTAGTGACGACCGGCGGTTTCGTATTCGACGTGGGCGGTGTTAATGGTGATGCCGCGGGCCTTCTCTTCCGGCGCCGCGTCAATTTCATCGTACTTCTTCGCAGAACCACCAACCGTCGCGGACAGCACCGTGGTGATCGCAGCAGTCAGCGTCGTCTTGCCATGGTCAACGTGAACAATCGTGCCAACGTTCACGTGCGGCTTGGTACGCTCGAATTTTTCCTTAGCCATTCCAGTTCCTCAAATATCAAATAGTCAATTAACC
>JBJTFJ010000042.1:0-3094 GCA_046093345.1 Fluviibacter sp.
TAATGTTGGATTTGCCGCAACCATTCGGACCCACCACGCCAATCAATTGGCCAGGAAGTTCGACATTTGTCGGATCTACGAAGGATTTAAAGCCGGCAAGTTTAAGCTTGGTAAGTCGCATAATTCATGATGCGCCCGTGAGCGGACGTAGTTATTAGGTAATCAGCCCAGAATATGGCTGAACTACCGGTAAAGGCTGCTTATAATATCAGTTGCAGAGAACCAGACACAGAAGAGCTACTACCTATGAGCACGCAGCCGAGCAAGTCCCTAGAGACCTTTCCGAACCCTACTCCTCAGCGCGATTTCACGATTCACATGGAAATCCCTGAATTTACATGTCTTTGTCCTAAAACCGGGCAACCAGACTTCGCCACTTTGATCCTGGATTACATCCCAGACCAGCTTTGTGTTGAGCTAAAAAGTCTCAAACTGTACATGTGGAGCTTCCGTGACGAAGGCGCTTTTCATGAAGCCGTAACCAACCGGATTCTGGATGACCTGGTTGTTGCAACACAGCCGCGTTTCATGCGTCTCACCGCAAAATTCTATGTTCGTGGCGGTGTATTCACCACAGTGATCGCTGAACACCGCAAACAGGGCTGGCAGCAGCTTCCACCGGTAACACTGGTTGAAGTGGCTGGACAGGCCAGCACCCGCGGCTAAACTTACCGATAACCTATCGGCTCAGGAGTCTTCTATGCGTAATAAAACCCTCATCGCCCTCGGCATTACCCTGACGCTCCTGGGCAGCGGTTTTGCACAAGCCGCCAATATGGCCTTTATGGCCGACCAGGCAATGTCGCGCTTTACTGATCAGGATGCGGAGTTTTTCAATCAGGCTGCCCATGAGGCGCTTAAAGCCAAGGATGGCACCGAGATCAAATGGAATAATCCCGGTACCGGTGCTTTTGGCACCCTCACCCCTTATCCCGACACGGAAAAGGACGCCAACTGCCGCGTGATTCACATGGTCAACATCGCCGAAAATGTTAAAAGCTCGGGCTATTACCGCTTTTGTAAACGCGCCGATGGCAGCTGGCCACCAGTGATGCCACCACGCAAGTAATTTGCACCTGAGGCTGGGGCAAGCTTAGCGCCGTCGTAAGGCTTGCACCCAGACCAACAGGCTGACCAAGCCAACAGCGGCTAATATTGTCGCAACGAGTACGGCACACCAAAAACCTGCCGCACCCATCGCGGGTACATTAAGTAACGGCAATCCATAAAAAGCTAATTGATAGCCGCCCCAAAGCCCAATCAACCAGAATGCCGCAAGGTGTATCCCCAAGGGCAGCAACGTAACGTGATAGCCCCTTAGCGCAAAAGCAGCCACTGTCTGGGCCGCATCAAATAGCTGGTAAGCCGCAACATAACCGACCAGGCCAATCGCCACGATCTGAACGTCTACGTCCGGGCTACCCAACCAGGCCAGATCGGCGCGCAAGACCCAAAGCACCAAAGCAAGTAAACCGGAGCCGCAACACGCGACTAAAAACGCACTGCGCGCCATCGCCCGCGCCTCGGCATCACGATCCGCCCCTGCTGCCTGACCCACTAATGCGGCCGTTGCCGTACCAATGGCTAAGGGAAACATATAAACCATGGCGGATAAATTGGCGACGATGCGATGCCCAGAAAGCACTTCTGGCCCTAGCCGGGCGATAAAAATGGCCATCACAGTAAATGCAGTAATTTCTACAAAATAGGAAAGTCCCATCGGCAATCCCACCCGTAACAACTTCGACTGAATCTGCCAATCCGGGCCAGACCATCGGACATGATTTAAAAATTGCTGATAAATCGGCGCCTTCCAGAGCACAAAGACTCCCGCTCCGCACACCATCCAGGCTAGAAAAGCCTGTGATAAAGCTGCGCCGCTCACCCCTAGTCCGACTCCTAAAGACACGGTGCCGAACGTTAGGCTATCCACGAGTATGGGCGCCAGGATGGCATGGCCGCTGGTCTGACCTAAACTCAGCCACATCAAAGGTCTTGTTTTACCGACCCCTCCTGCAATCGCATGAAAGGCGCGATAGCCCAGAGAAGCCGGTAAAGAAAATGCCAGGATAAAAAGGTAATCCCGGGTGAGCGCCTCAACTGTTGGCGGCAATTCCGCAAGCGCTATCATCCACCCGGGAAAGCACAGTACCAGATCACCAAAGCAAGAGAGCAAGACAACGAGCCAGAAAGCCTGATAGATTAATTTGCCAGTTGCTGGTGCATCACCACGGCCAATCTGTTGCGCGATGCTCGGCAGCAAGGCTTGTACAACACCGGAAAGTGCCAAAGCCAACGATACGTAAATACTCGCACCCACCGCTAAGGCGGCCAGGTTATCGGTATTGGAGCGTCCTACAACGATGGTGTCGATCGCCATCATGCCAATGGTTGCTAGTTGCGCAATCAGAACAGGCCATGCCAGACGATATAAACGAGTGATTGAGGAGCGCAACATCACTTAGGCGTTATCAATATATCGCGCGCTATCAAACAATCGAACTAGATCCGGACGATAAACCACCATAACCGTGAGGAGCATCCCGGTCAGCCAGGCCTCGGAAAATGCCACCAACAACCAATATGATGCGTAGTCTTCAAGCAAAGGGCCCCATGGGTAAAGCTGCGTCAACCAGAGCATGAGTGTTAATAGCCAACCGGTTAGAACTACCACCCCGGCACTCCCAAAAAACCCGCCCGCAAAAATGAAGACAAATAAATTAGAGGGCAATCGATCAACCAGGTACGCAACCAGCTGACTTAATGCCACCGGCCACAAAACCAGCAAACAGGCATTCAGACCCAAGGTGCTCCAATCCCCAGCGGCACTTGTCTGGGCAAGCACCAATGCCGTGGTCAAAGGCACCAACGCCAGCCGATGGCCAAACACCAGCGTACATAAAGTGGCCCCGATCAGATGCAGACTCAGACCTTGCAAGATCGTCGCCCGTATATGCCAGAGAACAATCAGCGCCAACGCAGCAATCAGCAACGCTGGCCAACGGGATTTAATTTCCGCGTAAAAAACGTTAACGGGGCGAAGCGCTAGCCAATAAAACCAGCCCGCAATCAGAAAACCGGTCACCAACCAGGC
>JBJTFJ010000043.1:0-36839 GCA_046093345.1 Fluviibacter sp.
GTTATACTCACCGCCGTTCTTGCAGGAATTGCCCGGGTACTATGCCGCTTCATCTTATCGGACTTAATCACCATACTGCCCCCCTGGCAATCCGGGAGCGGGTAGCTATTGCTGCGGAGTCTGTAGGAAGCGCCCTTGGCACGCTACGCCAGATGGGTGCAGCTGAAGAGGCAGCGATTCTTTCTACCTGCAACCGTACAGAGCTATATGTCTCTGCAAATACGGTGGATGTGGTGCTCGACTGGTGGATGCAGCATGCAGGCATGTCGCTGGAAGAAGCGCGCCCTTATATCTATCATCATGCGGATCAGGATGCTGTTCGCCAGGCTTTGCGTGTGGCAGCGGGTTTGGACTCCATGGTGTTAGGTGAGCCCCAGATACTCGGACAGATGAAAGATGCTGTTCGTACGGCAGAACAGGTCGGTGCCTTAGGCAGCAATCTACATCGTTTATTTCAGCATGCTTTTGCTGTTGCCAAAGAGATTCGTAGTACGACGGGCATTGGTGAGAGTGTTGTGTCTATGGCTGCCGCGTCTGTGCGTTTGGCCGAACGTATTTTCGGTGATCTGTCCGAGCAGTCTGTGCTGTTTGTGGGCGCCGGCGATATGGTGGAGCTCTGTGCCACGCATTTTGCAGCCAGCAAACCTAAACGGATGGTCGTTGCCAACCGGACTATTGAACGTGCCAGCGAATTAGCGCATCAGATTCATGGCGAATCCATGCGCTTGAGCCAGGTGGCTGAGGCGTTACCGCAGTTTGATATTGTTATTTCGTGTACGGCCAGCTCTTTACCCATTATCGGCTTGGGTATGGTGGAGCGGGCAATCAAAGCAAGGCGCCATCGACCGATGTTTATGGTGGACTTGGCGGTGCCACGAGACATTGAATCTGAAGTGGCTGATCTTGATGACGTCTTTCTCTACACGGTGGATGATCTGGCCAGTGTGGTGCAGAGTGGTGTCGCCTCGCGTCAGGCGGCAGTCGTTGAGGCAGAAAGCATTATTGCTGGCCGTCTCGGCGATTTTCTAGATTGGCATGCGCGCCGTGCTCATGTGCCTGTTATTCAGGCTTTCCGCGAAGGCGCAACTCAGTTGCGGCTGCAGGAGCTCGAGCTGGCAAAAAAACGTCTGGTCAAAGGTGAGTCGGCTGAACTGGTGCTCGAGCAGATGGCGACACGTCTGACGAATAAATTTCTCCACGGCCCGCTTTCTGCGATGAACAAGGCAGAAGCGGCTGACAGAGAGACGCTGCAGGAAGCAATGCGTCGTTTTATGGCGGGCTGGGACGTTACCGAATGAGTTGGTGGTTACTGACCTACCTGCTGTTGGGGATGGGCTCGGGGTTTATTGCGGGCCTCTTTGGCGTTGGCGGTGGTTTGACCATTGTGCCAATTCTGCTGATGCTGTTTCAGGCGCAAGGATTTCCGGACGCCCAGCTGATGCATTTGGCGCTAGGCACAGCGATGGCAACCATTGTTGTGACATCGATATCCAGCATGCGGGCGCATCACCAGCATGGCGGGGTGCGGTGGGATATTTTCCGCTCTATGGCACCTGGCCTGGTCGTGGGCACTCTGGTGGGCAGTTTGTTCGTTAGCCGTGTCCCAACTGACGCTATGGCGATTGTCTTTACCTGCATCGTGTATTGGGCCTCGTTACAGATGCTGCTCGACATCAAGCCAAAGCCAACACGTGAATTACCGGGTGCGGCCGGGCTGGTTGGTGTAGGTGGCCTGATTGGTGGTGTTTCTAGCTTGGTTGCAGCAGGCGGCGGTTTTTTATCGGTACCTTTTATGGTGCTGTGTAACGTCAATATTCGTCAGGCCGTTGGTACCTCATCGGCCCTGGGTTTTCCGATCGCTTTGGCGGGTGTGGTGGGTTACATCCTGGGGGGCTGGTCCATAGCGGACTTACCAGGCCCTAATCTTGGTTTCGTTTATCTGCCGGCCTTCGCGGGGGTGGTCATTGCAACGGTCTTTATGGCACCAGTAGGCGCCAAGTTGGCGCATAGTTTGCCGGTTAAGCAGCTCAAGCGTGCCTTTGGCGTTATGTTGGCTTTGCTAGCAACAAAGATGCTCTGGAATTTGTTGCATTGATATCTGAGCCGAATTGCGGCTCGTGCAGGTACAATGTCGCCCTGATGCGGGTGTGGTGAAATTGGTAAACACAGCAGACTTAAAATCTGCCGGCGAATAGCCTTGCCGGTTCAAGTCCGGCCATCCGCACCATTTTCTTTAAGCCCGTCATGAAACCTAGCCTCCTCGATAAACTCCGTCAGCTTGCCGATCGCCTGCAAGCACTGGATTTACGGTTGAGCGAGCAGGGTGTTCATGACGACCTGGATGAGTTCCGGCGTATTTCTAAAGAACGGGCGGAAATCGAGCCTGTTGTCACGCGCTATGAAACCTACTGCCAGCGTCTATCAGATCTGGCAGCTGCCGAGGCGATGCTTTCGGACCCGGATATGAAGGGTTTGGCTCAGGAAGAGATGGCAGCGGTTAAGGCTGATTTGCCAGGCCTGGAGCAAGAGCTACAGACTTTGCTCTTACCTCGTGATCCTTCCGATGACAAAAATGTCATTGTTGAAATTCGTGCCGGTACGGGTGGTGATGAATCCGCGCTCTTTGCCGGTGACCTATTCCGCATGTACAGCCGCTTTGCCGAGCGTCGGCGTTGGCAGGTTGAAGTAATCTCGGCCAGCGAATCAGATCTGGGCGGTTATAAAGAAATTATTTTTCGCGTAATTGGCCAGGGTGCTTACTCGGTACTTAAGTTCGAGTCTGGTGGACATCGCGTGCAGCGCGTGCCAGAAACGGAAACCCAGGGGCGTATACATACCTCGGCTTGTACGGTGGCAGTTATGCCCGAAGCCGATGCTATGGAGGCCGTTACCATTAACCCTGCCGAGCTGCGGATCGATACTTTCCGGGCGTCCGGGGCAGGTGGACAGCATATTAATAAAACCGATTCCGCTGTGCGAATTACTCACTTGCCTACGGGCACGGTGGTGGAGTGCCAGGATGGACGTTCACAGCACCAGAACCGCGATCAGGCCATGCGTGTACTGGTGGCACGTATCGAAGATCAGCGGCGCCGTGAGCAACACGCACAGGAAGCGGCGACGCGTAAAAGCCTGATTGGTAGCGGCGATCGCTCAGAGCGAATTCGTACTTACAATTTCCCGCAGGGTCGGATGACCGATCACCGCATTAACCTTACCCTGTATAAGCTGTCGTACCTGATGGATGGCGACATGGAAGAGCTGGCACGATCGCTGGCCGCCGAGCACCAGGCAGAGCAGCTGGCCGCACTGGCCGATCAGGACTGATTGGCGTGAGCACGGTTTCGCAATTAACGCGTGCCGGGGCAATACAGTGGGCGCGACAATCCGTAGATCGCCTCGATGCGCGTTTATTACTAGAGTTTGTTTCCGGATGCACGGCAAATGCCCTGATTGCTGATCCGGACGTTGTACTGGATGCGCAGCAGCAGCGTCGTTTCTCTGACCTGGTCAACCGACGCGCAGCGGGTGAACCCTTGGCATATCTGGTCGAGCAGGCGGGTTTCTATGGCGATCTGCTCGAGGTTACGCCAGCCGTATTGGTGCCTCGTCCTGAGACAGAAGATCTGGTGGACTGGGCACTTGAGGTATTGCAGGGGTGCCAGTCGCCTTCAATTCTGGATCTTGGTACCGGCAGCGGTGCGATTGCTCTGGCTTTGGCAGGGGCTAGGTTGGATGCGCATGTGTTGGCGGTTGATGTGTCATTAGCCGCCTTGTCGGTTGCAGCCAGAAATCGACAGCGCCTAGATAGGCCTAATGTCGATGTGCTTTGTGGCAGCTGGTACGAGGCCATACCGCCATCAGATGCCTTTGATTTAATAGTCAGCAACCCGCCCTATATTCCCGCAAATGACCCGCATCTGGTTGGTGACGGGGTGCGCTTTGAGCCACGGCTGGCGTTGACTGACGAGTCGGATGGGTTGGATGCCTATAGGGCCATTGCGCTGGGCGCTTTTGCCCATCTTAAGCCCGGTGGATGGCTGCTGGTGGAACACGGGCACGATCAAGCAGCGGCTGTAGCGGCGCTGTGGCTGCAAGCTGGATTAGTTAATGTGAGTGGGCGGCGAGACTTGAGTGGTAACCCACGTATGTCGGGCGGGCAAAAGCCTGCAGAGGCTTTTGCGTGAAAGGGGTCGCTGAACTCTGGCAAGGTTGGCCAAAATCGTTACGCTGGGCGGTATCTATCTCAGTCGCGATACATCTTTTCATTATTTTCCCGCTGGCGTTTGATTTGTACACGCCGATTGCGATGCCGCAAGCGCCTCTGAGCGCCGTGTTGCGCGGGGCTGGTGATACGGCACAAATGGCGAAAACAGATGCCCCGAAATTGGCACCGCTGTCGGCTGGTGACACGAAGAAGTCAAATCCGGTGAAGCCTGTGCCGATCGTGAAGGCGAAAAGCGGGGAACTGGCTCCGGAAACCGTGAAGGCTGTTAAGCCGACACAGGTAGGGGTTGCCCAGGGCGATGCAGCCGTGGCACCCAATACGGCTTCAAAGGCAGGGACGCTGGGTGGCGCCCCTGATGTTGCGCGCGATGGTGTCGACGCCGATGCGCTGCAGCGTTATCGGCTTGCGCTGGGTGCTGAAGCCCGAAAAGCGCGGCGCTATCCCGAAGTGTCGCGTGCCCGTGGTCATGAAGGTGTCTGTGAGGTTATTGTTGTTTTGTCCAAAAATGGCGGTGTTCCCGTTGTGATTCAGGGGCGAAGCAGCGGGTCGCAGACCCTAGATGAGGCAGCATTTACTATGGCAAGACTTGCTGCTGAGCGTACGCCTGTGCCAACGGAGCTTCAGGGGCGCAACCTGAAAATTCCATTGCGGATTCGATTTACCTTGGACGACTTCTGATTCTTGTGTTTTTTGCACCACATCAAAGCATGCGGGGTTTAAACGCGAACTTATGGCCTAATGTAGGCTGTGAAAGTGTTATAATCCATTGATTTCATTCATTCGGCATCTTTTGCCGGTGAGTTGTGCCTGTGCAGCAAAACGACCTCTTTGTCAGGTCGGTATCGCAAGTTTGACCAATTTAGGAGTTGCATACATGTTTAACGGACTCGTTGATCTGCCTTGGTGGGGTTATATCGTGTACACCTTGATCGTGACGCACATCACGATTGCGGGCGTGACGATTTATCTACATCGCCATTCTGCGCACCGCGCGCTGGAATTGCACCCGGCCGTAGCGCATTTCTTCCGTTTCTGGCTGTGGCTGACCACGGGCATGGTGACCAAGCAATGGACGGCCATTCACCGTAAGCATCACGCTAAGTGTGAAACTCCGGATGATCCGCATAGCCCGCAAGTGCTGGGTCTGAAAAAAGTGCTCTGGGAAGGTGCGGAGTTGTACCGTGCCGAAGCCAAGAACGATGAAACCATGAAGCGCTACGGTGCCGGTACGCCGGATGACTGGATGGAGCGTCATGTTTATAGCCATTCGGTGATTGGTGTTTCGATCCTGATGATTATCAACCTGATTCTGTTCGGACCGATTGGTCTGACAATCTGGGCTGTGCAGATGGTATGGATTCCGTTCTGGGCGGCAGGTATTGTCAATGGCGTTGGTCATTACTACGGCTACCGCAACTTCACCTGCCCTGATGCTTCGACCAATCTGTTCCCTTGGGGCATCATTATTGGCGGTGAAGAGCTGCACAATAACCATCATGCATTTGGTACATCGGCCAAGCTGTCGAATAAATGGTACGAGTTCGATATTGGCTGGTTGTATATCCGCACCATGGAGGTGCTGGGTCTGGCCAAAGTGAAAAAGGTGGCGCCACGTCCGAAGCTAGGCAAGGAAGTCGCTGTAGTGAATGCAGAAACGCTTGATGCAGTTATTACGCACCGATTTGATCTGATGACGCGTTATGGCAAGGCCATTCGCCATGAGTTTGCCCGTACGCTGGATCATCACAAGCGTAGCCATACATTGGCTGACAAGAAGACGATGCGTCAGGCATCACGCTGGGTGGCCGGTGATCTGGATCAGATGCCTGCCGAATTGCGTCAACCTGTAGACAGCGTGCTGGCTGAAAGTCCTGCGCTGACCAAGCTCTGTGCAATGCGCACGCAACTGGTTGCGATCTGGGAAAAGACTAACGCCTCGCGTGAGCAACTGGTTCAGAGCCTGCAAGAGTGGTGCAAGCAGGCTGAGGCTTCAGGTGTCCATGCGCTAGAAGAATTGTCCGTGCGCGTTCGCCGCTACGTGATCTAAGATTTAACGGTCGTACGAGACAACCGGCTACGGCCGGTTGTTTTTTTTCAAGGGTTAGAGCAATGAGTGACGTTGAAAGCCAGGAGACACTGGCGCCAGAGGTTCCAGTAGTAGAACAATCCGCATCGACAGCAGCGCGGGGCAAGGGCATTTTGCCCGAGGTAGAACGTCGCCGGACCTTTGCCATTATTTCTCACCCGGATGCGGGTAAAACCACGCTGACCGAAAAACTGTTGCTGTTCGCGGGTGCGATTCAGATTGCCGGGAGTGTTAAGGCACGTAAGGCCAGTCGTCATGCCACCTCAGACTGGATGGAAATTGAAAAGCAACGCGGCATTTCCGTGGCCAGTTCTGTGATGCAGATGGAGTACGGCGATTGCGTGATTAATCTGCTGGATACACCGGGTCACCAGGATTTTTCTGAAGATACGTATCGCGTTCTGACCGCCGTAGATGCGGCGCTGATGGTGATTGACGCCGGTAATGGTGTTGAGCCGCAGACACTGCGCTTGCTGGAAGTCTGTCGTGCCCGTAACACACCGATTATTACCTTTATCAACAAGCTGGATAGCGAGGTAAAAGACCCGCTCGATCTGGTGGATGAAATTGAAAAGGTACTGAAGCTCACGGTGGTGCCATTTACCTGGCCTGTAGGCATGGGTAAGCGCTTTGCCGGTGTGTATGACATCCGTAAAGATCAGATGCGCTTATTCCGTTCGGGTAAAGATCGTCTGGAAACGGAGTCGGAAACCTTGCAGGGTTTTGATCATCCCCAGTTGGCCGATCGGTTTGGCGCAGAGTTCGAACAGGCGCAGCAGGAAGTCGAACTGATTAGCGGCGCCTCGGAAGAGTTTGATAAAGAGGCGTTTCTGCGTGGTGAGCAAACGCCTTTGTTCTTTGGTTCGGCGATTAATAACTTTGGCGTCAAGGAGGTGCTGGATGCACTAGCCGAGTTAGCGCCTGCACCCAAGCCACGGGCAGCCATTCAACGTGTGGTTAACCCTGAAGAGCAGGCGTTTTCGGGGGTGGTTTTCAAAGTGCAGGCCAATATGGACCCGGCACACCGTGACCGCATCGCTTTTGTACGCATCTGCTCCGGTAAATTTACCCGCGGTATGCAGCTCAAGATTGGCCGCACAGGTAAAAGTATCAGAACGGCCAGTGCCATGTCGTTCCTGTCGCAGCGTCGTGAGCTACTGGAAGAGGCTTATGCGGGCGATATCATCGGCATCCCTAACCATGGGTTGTTACAGTTGGGTGATACGCTGACAGAGGGAGAAAAGCTTCAGTACACGGGCTTGCCATTCTTTGCGCCGGAAATTTTCCAGGCGGTAGAAGTGGCTGATCCGATGCGTGCCAAACAACTGCGTACCGGATTAATGCAACTGGGTGAAGAGGGCGCTATCCAGGTGTTCCGTCCGCACGATGGCGGTTCGTTGCTGCTCGGCGCTGTAGGGACGTTGCAGTTTGAAGTGGTGGCGCATCGACTCAAGCACGAATACGGTGTTGAGGCTCGCCTGATGCCAACAAAGCATCGCCTGGCGCGCTGGGTTACAGCAGATGATCCGGCAGAACTCAAACAGTTCATTGACTTCAATGCTTACCGGATTGCCTATGACGTGGTTGAAGCGCCAACGTTCCTGGCCTCTTATCAAGGCGAATTGGTGATTCCCGAGCGCTGGAAAACCATTAAGTACCATGCGTTACGCGAGCATGCGGGCCTGATGTTCCAGAGCAAGCTAGCTGGTTAGGAATGGAGGTAGGTGACGGCTAATGTCGTTGCCTGCCACCAAAGACAAAGCCCACCTCAAGGGTGGGCTTTGTTGCGTTTGGGACGCGCGCAGCTTACTTAAGCTTGGTTTCCTTATACGCCACGTGCTTGCGAGCTTTCGGGTCGTATTTGGTGATTTCCAGCTTTTCAGGCGTGGTGCGCTTGTTCTTTGTAGTGGTGTAAAAGTGACCGGTACCAGCGCTCGATTCGAGCTTGATCTTTTCACGTCCGCCTTTGGCCATGGTGTTCTCCTAGATTCGGGTGAGCGGCTTAAACTTCGCCGCGGGCGCGCAGGTCAGCGAGAACAGTCTCGATGCCCTTCTTGTCGATAACGCGCAGGCCGGCGTTCGATACGCGCAGGCGTACGAAGCGGTTTTCAGTCTCAACCCAGAAACGGCGGTACTGCAGATTCGGCAGGAAGCGACGCTTCGTTTTGTTATTGGCGTGAGAAACGTTGTTTCCCACCATCGGGCCCTTGCCCGTTACTTGGCAAACGCGTGCCATGATTGACTCCTGTTATCCCAAACGGAAAGCCGATGATTATAAGGCAAAAACTATAAAAAAGACAAGCAATACGTAGATTGGCCGTTTTTAGGCGATTTAGGTCAGTTTGCCGTGCTCGCTAAATGAGTAGGGCTCGGTAAGGCCGGCCACGATAAAGTGATCCAGAAGCCTGACATCAATCAGGTTCAGTGCCTGTTGTAGGGCATCTGTCAGATGTTCATCGGCACCAGAGGGGTCGGCGGTGCCGCTGGGGTGGTTGTGGGCGAAGATGACTGCGGCGGCATTGTGATGCATAGCGCGACGTACTACTTCCCGCGGGTAGACGCTGGTTTGGGTCAGTGTGCCGCGAAATAGCTCTTCGCTGGCGATTAAGCGGTTGCGTGCATCGAGCCAGAGTGCGTGAAACACTTCGTATTCTCGATTAGCGAGACTAAGTTTCAGATAGCGCCGGACATTGTCGACAGACGAGAGGGAAACGCCCTGTGCCATTTCTTCGCGGAGTGTCCGTCTAGCCAGTTCCAGTACGGCGATCAGCTGGGCTGTTTTAGCCGGACCAAGCCCCAAAGTCTTGGTGAGTTCGGCCGATGGCGCTGACAATAGCCCATATAAACCACCGAAGCGTTCTATTAATGCATGGGCAAGTGCAATGGCATCCTGGCCGGGCAGCCCTGTTCGCAAGAGGATGGCAACCAGTTCGCTATCCGAGAGATACTCGGGACCCCGTTGCAGAAGTTTTTCGCGTGGCCGCTCACTGCTGGGTCTATCAGTCAAACTCATGCGTGCCTCAATCTGCTGGGTTTAATTCCCCGGGTCCAAAGATGAACTACCCGCCTGAAAGCTAAATGTGGATAGAATAGCCCAAACCAAGAGCGCCTAAGGGCGATACTTAACAAAAAGGCTTTGGCTATGACGGTTTGCGTGCAAACTTCGAACGAATTGACGGGTAAAAAGATTCTGCTGGGCGTTACGGGTGGCATTGCTGCCTATAAATCCGCAGAATTGGTACGTCTGCTCAAAAAAGCAGGTGCCGATGTGGTGGTGGTTATGACGGAAGCCGCAACGCGCTTTGTCACACCGCTGACGTTTCAGGCCCTATCCGGTAACCCGGTGGCCGTGGATGCCTGGGACCCTGAAAAGGGCGGCGGCATGACGCATATCGATCTGACCCGGTCTTCAGATCTGATGGTGATAGCACCCGCGTCAGCTGATTTTATGGCGAAAGTGGCGCAGGGGCGGGCAGATGATTTGTTGTCAGCGCTTGTGCTGGCAAGGGATTGTCCGCTAGCGATTGCGCCGGCAATGAACCGCCAGATGTGGTCTAACCCGGCAACACAACGTAACAAGCAACTTCTCGAAAACGATGGCATTGCTATTTGGGGGCCTGGGGTAGGCGAACAGGCCTGTGGCGAAACGGGCGAAGGCCGCATGCTGGAATCGTGTGAGTTAGCCGAGGCGGTGCTTGGTGCTTTGACCGCTAAGCAGTTGGCCGGAAAGAAGATTGTGATGACGGCAGGGCCGACCTTTGAACCTATTGATCCCGTGCGCGGTATCACCAACCTGTCCTCTGGGCAGATGGGTTTTGCGATGGCCCGCGCTTTTGCTCAGGCAGGCGCTGAGGTTGTACTGGTGAGTGGCCCCGTTGCTTTCCCTACCCCATTGGGTGTGCAGCGCATTAATGTACAGACCGCAGAACAGATGCGACAGGCTGTGATGGGGCAAATTGCCCAGGCACAGGTCTTTGTTGGCGTGGCGGCTGTGGCGGATTATCGTCCTGTTGAAGTTGCTGAGCATAAGTTGAAGAAAACGGAATCGGAGGCCAGTGACGGCAGCCGTACGATCTCACTTGCCCCCAACCCGGACATTCTGGCGGAAGTGGCATCCTTGCCCGCAGCCCCATACTGTGTCGGTTTTGCCGCAGAGAGCCAGAATCTGGATGACTATGCCGAGGCCAAACGTTTGCGTAAGCGCTTGCCGTTGGTGATTGGTAATCTAGTCAGTGATGGATTGGGTACGAGCGATAACTGCGTCACGCTTTACGATGAGACGGGGCGTTACCCGTTGCCTCCGATGTCGAAGCCGATATTGGCCAGACGATTGGTCGATGAGCTGGCGGCACGCCTCAACAAGCAATAAAGGAATAGCACCATGCACCGTATTGATGTTCGTGTTCTCGATGCCCGTTTGCACGATAGCCCACCCGCTTACGGCACCCCGGGCGCCGCAGGCCTGGATCTGCGTGCGTGTATTGACGCACCCTGCGTATTAAATGCGGGCGAAACCGTATTAATCCCTTCAGGTATTGCCATTCATCTGGCTGATCCGGGCTTGGCAGCGATGATTCTGCCGCGCTCGGGTTTAGGGCATAAGCACGGCATCGTGCTGGGTAACCTGGTCGGTTTGATTGACTCGGATTATCAGGGTGAGATTAAGGTATCCCTGTGGAATCGGAGTGATACCGCCTTTGAAATTAATCCACTGGACCGGATTGCGCAGCTTGTTGTATTTCCGGTGCTTCAGGTCTCTATGAATATTGTTGACGCTTTTACAGAAAGCAGTCGGGCAGAAGGTGGTTTTGGCAGTACCGGTAAGCAGTAAGTTATGAAACCGGGTTCGGGTACATCGACAACCCGTCAGGCGACGGTAATTTTAGCGGTAGTCATGGCAGCGTATACGCTGTCGTTTTTTCAGCGTTTTGCACCGGCATCGATTGCACAGGATTTATCACTGGCATTCGACACTACGGCTGCCTCGCTCGGTGTATTGGCAGCGACCTATTTCTATGTCTACACCCTGATGCAGGTGCCGACAGGTGTATTGGTTGATACGCTCGGGCCGCGCCGGATTATGCTGCTGGGTGGGATTGTTTCGTTTATTGGTAGCTTATGGTTTGGACTTGCTGAGTCCCTTACGCATGCTTTGATTGGCAGAACGCTCGTTGGGCTGGGTGTTTCAGTGACCTTTATTGCCATGCTGAAGATTATTGCCCTGAGCTTTGAAGAACGACGCTTCGCTTCGCTGACAGGCTTGGGTGTGTTTGTTGGCAATATTGGTTCCGTACTGGCCGGTGTGCCTTTGGCATTTGCTGCGACCGAGCTCGGTTGGCGTAATGTATTTGTAGCGGTAGCAGTCGCTTCGCTGGTACTGGGTACGCTATCTTGGGCAATGATGCGTAGTAGTGCCGCGATGGGTGGCGTAAAAGTAGACCGTACCATTGTCCTGGGTGGTTTGCTTTCAGTGATTCGTAATCGCCTGACCTGGGCGCCAGCTCTAACCAACCTGGGACTTTGCGGAAGTTATTTCACATTTGCTGGCCTCTGGGCGATGCCGTACCTAACGCAAGTGCACGGCTACACCCGTAACATGGCAGCCACACACCTTTCATTAATGTATGCAGGTTTTGCCATTGGGTGTCTGGTGCTAGGGATCCTTTCGGATCGTTTGCGGCAGCGAAAATCAATACTGGTTCTTGCCAGTGCTGTCTATTGTGCGATCTGGTGTGTGTGGTGGTGGGGTGGTCAATTAGGTGCTGCAATGACGATGCCCTTATGTTTTCTGATGGGTTTCAGTACGGCCGGGTTTAGCTTAACCTGGGCTTGCGCGAAAGAGGTTAATCCACCGCAGTTGGCAGGAATGTCAACGTCCATTGCTAATGTGGGCGGCTTTTTTGGTGCCGCACTCATGCAGCCACTCGTGGGGGTGCTGATGGATATGGTTTGGCTGGGAGCTACAGTTAACGGTGTGCGTGTGTATACGCTGGACGACTTCAGATTCGGGCTGACGATTGTGGTTGCGCTGGCTTTCTTTGGCCTGACTGCCGCCTTCTTTATTCGCGAAACTGCATGCCGCAACCTCTGGGTAGAGGCGCAGCTTAAAGAAAGCAGCTAGGTGATTGTTTAACCAAAAACCTGTTGTTTCAGTGCAAGCACAGCCTCAATATGTGTTTGCAAACCAGGGGTAATAGACAGTTTGGCTTTAGGGTCGTCGTTTAAACGATTGGCGTGCTGCAAACGTCTGTATTCCCGATACGCCGATTGCACAGATTCTGAGAGTTTCTGATCAATCAGTTTGTGTTCTGCGGCACGATTGAGTAGTGCAATATTGCCCAAGTTTTCAGTGAGATTCGGATACGTGTGCGCATGCGCCAGGATCAGAAACTGAACGATAAACTCCACATCGATAATGCCGCCGGGGTCCTGCTTTAAATCAAATTCGCCGGGTTTGACGGCGCCATGCGCATCAAACATTTTCTGGCGCATGGCGATGACCTCAGACCTTAATTCGTCGATATTTCGCTCTTTGCAGAGGATGTCGCGGCGTAATTGTTCGAAGCGTTCTCCGAGTGCGCTATCGCCAGCCACAAAGCGCGCACGTGTTAGCGCCTGATGCTCCCACACCCATGCAGATCTTTCTTCGTATTCGCGGAAACCATCGAGGCTAATGGCCAACATGCCGGACTCGCCATTAGGGCGAAGGCGTGTATCGATTTCATAGATAATGCCCGATGATGTTTGCGAAGATAACCATGTGGTCAGACGCTGGCCCAGACGCATATAGGTTTGCGCTGCGTCAGGATCGGCATCGTCATAAAGATAAACGACATCCAGATCTGAACCGTATCCCAATTCTTTGCCACCAAGCTTCCCGTAGCCGATAACGGCAAAGTGCGGTGTATCAGTATGGCGTTTGTTCAGTTTGCGCCAAACGAGCCCGATGGTGCGATCTACAATGATGTCTGCCAGTTCGGACAAGAAGTCGGAAATCCGCTCTAGGGTGTGTAAACCCGCCAGATCCTGAATTAGGAGCCTGAACAGTTGTGCGTGGTGCATTTCACGCAAAATATTCATTTCGACTTCCATATCGTCATTGGCTTCGGCGAGAGCGCAATCAAGCTCATGACGATAGGCGTCAAAGTCTGTCGCAGTATCAAGTAGTCGTTGATCCAGTAGTTCGTCCAGGAGCAACGGATGCCGGGTCAGGAACTGGGCGCCCCAGCTGGATGCGCCCACAAGATCCGCTACACGACTGAGTGCCTGAGGATATTGCTGAAGCAGCGCCAGGTAGGCGCCTCGCCCGGAAATGGATTCCAGAAAATCGAGGCCGCGGAGTAGCGCGGCGTCGGGCGTCGATGTCTTAACCGCCAAAGACATCAGGCTACAAGCAGCTGCATCAAGACGTTCGCGGTTAGATGCTGGTAGCTGCTGGTAGCGACCAGCCTGTGTCAGGCGTTGAATACGTTCAAGGATGGCACCTGGCTCCTGGTAACCTAGGCCAGATAGACGCTCCTGTGCTTGTTCGGCGTTAGCATTGCCGAGCCAGATGTCTTGCAGCGGTTGCGTTGCATGATTGTCGTTAGGGTCGGCAAAAACCGCATGGAAATGCTTGCTAACAATGGCACGATGCGCATTCAGGGCGGCATAGAGATCGTCCCACGTTGCAAACCCCATGCTTTCGGCAAGTAATGCACGGTCTTCAGGCGAGTCAGGCAACATGTGAGTCTGAGCATCATCCAGATATTGCAGGCGATGTTCAAGGCGGCGGAGGAAAACGTAGGCCTGGGTGAGAGCGCTTACGTCCTCGGTTGCAAGATGTCCACTGTTCCCAAGACGATTAAGAACGAGGAGTGTCGGGCGAATTTGCAGAGCACTGTCTCGTCCTCCGCGAATCAGCTGGAATACCTGGGCGATAAATTCGATTTCACGAATGCCACCGGGGCCGAGTTTGATGTGTTCAATACGATCTTTACGGGTGACTTCCTGACGAATTTGCGCATGGAGTGCCCGCATGGCATTGATTGCGCCGAAGTCTAGGTATTTGCGATAAATAAAAGGTTTGGCGACAGCTGTAGTCATTGCCGGTGCGCAGGCCGCGTCTGCTTCATTCATGACGCGTGCCTTGATCCAGGCATAGCGTTCCCACTCTCGACCCTGAGTAATGAAGTAATTTTCAAGCATGTCACTGGAGCAGACTAATGGGCCAGAGTCGCCGTTAGGCCGTAACCGCATATCTACACGGAACACCTGTCCATCTTCCGTTAGGTCGTTCAAGCTGGCGATGAGCCGCTTGCCAAGACGGGTAAAGAAATCATAGCTGTCAATTTTTCCACCGCCGTCTTCACGGCCAGAGGTCTCACCCTCTTCGGGATAAACAAAAATGTAATCTACGTCAGAAGATACGTTCAGCTCACGCCCACCTAGTTTTCCCATCCCGATAATGGCGAGGTGTTGCGCTTCGCCATTGCTGCCAATAGGGTTGCCATAGCGCGTTGATAAATCTATGTGCAAATGATCGAGCGCAAACAGCGTGGTGACATCAGCCAGAACGGTCATTGTTTCGACAATTTCTGCTAATGAGGCGCCATCAGCGATATCTCGCACGATGAGGTGTGCCATGACTCGCTGTCTGAGCTGACGCAAACCTTTGCGCAAGAGGGTGTCATCAGCTGCTTCCTTGGATGCAGTGATTGATGATTCGAGACAGTCTTTCATGTCATCTGTCGAGAGTGTTTTGCCTTCAAAACCGGAGAGCCATTCGATAATCTCGGGACGTGCAATAAGCAATTGATCCAGATAGCGGCTGTGGCGTCTGGCGTAGGCGAGGCGTTCGCTGAAGGGTTGATCCAAAACCGGCGTTTTATGCGTTTGAACGGCCTCGGGAATGGCTGATAGTGGGTAATTCATAAGATTTCGTTCGGATGCGTGCGGTTAATAGACAGGTGGCACAAAGGCTTCGGTTAAAATTGTGGCACTAAGCAGCGCCGTGGTCCATCATGGGTGGCAGTTTGCACAAATTAATTCCTTTTTACTTCTGAACGGTAGTTTCATTGCGCCAATTAATTAAACGTTCGACAGGGCTGTTTACGATCCCGTTACAAGGTATTCGGGAGCTGATTGCGCGCCGATGGTTTCGTAGAACGGTTGGCAGCCTGTTGGCTGCTGCAGTTGGCTTATGGGTGGTTGCCGCCTGCGTGTTGCAATTCTGGTTGTTTCCTCGGTTGGATGATTATCGTGATCCCTTGGCAGATGCTGTGGGTAAAGCGCTGGGCCTAAAGGTTGAAGTGGGTCAGATGTCGGGCGGCTGGGCACACTTCCATCCGCGTTTTGCACTAAGTGACGTGGTGGTGTTTGATGGCAAACACCAGCCAGCAGTTAACTTAAGTCAGGTTAAAGCTGAAATTGCCTGGTTGCCTTTGCTGGCGGGTCGCCTGGGGTTTCGTTCGTTGACCGTTGAGACGCCAAGTCTGGATTTTCGTCGGGACGCGGAAGGTCATTTGTTTTTGTCCGGGTTGCCGCTCGACGGCGGTGGCGATTTCCGGGTCGATGCGTTGCTGGAGCAGGGTGAAGTTAACCTGCGTAGTGGCAAAGTGGCCTGGTCTGATGGCTTGCGTCGTGCACCGACATTAAATCTCTCGGATGTTTCTTTGCGTTTGGATAGTCGAGGTGCGCAGCACCAACTGGATATTGCATTGACGCCGCCGGCTGCGCTGGGAAAGCCTCTAGGTGTGCGGGCGAAATGGACCGGCCGCAGCTTTAGTGAATGGGCTACCTGGCAATCAAAGATCGCTTTCAAAACCAAAGAAATTGATTTGGCCGGTTGGTCCACTTGGGTTGACTATCCCGTACCTGTTGCGTCAGGTAAGGCTGATGTAGATATAGCAATTTCTGCAACCGGTGTGGATCTGACGCAGATTGATGGTGCAATCGCCGTCATGGATATCAAGGCTCAGCTAGCCCCTGGTATTAAGCCGCTAGAGATGAAAAGGTTTTCCTCCGAGATTGATTTTCATAGTCAGCCAGGAGATGCGGGTCAACAGCTGAAGCTGGACGGTCTTACCTATACCGACGCGGCTGGAAAAACTGAACCGCAGACGGATTTGTTTTTTAAACGAGTCAGCGGTCTTGCCAATGAAAAGCAAACGCAGGACATTACTTTCCGAGCCTCACGTCTTGATCTCGGACGCTTAAGAGGCGTGCTCGAGTCTGTGCCGATCCCGAAACCATTGCGTCAGCAATTGGATAAGACCGCGCCATCGGGAATGTTAGAAAAATTCAAGATGCATGGGCTGGTTATCGACGACTCACTTGCCGAGTATTCCGCACAGGGTATGTTCAAAGACATTTCTGTTCGTTCAGAGGATGGTTTGAAGTTTGTGAAAGGCTTGAGTGGCAAGCTCGACATGACGCATCGTGAAGGCAAGCTGGTCTTAAATAGCGAGAATAGCGTCCTTGCCGCGCCTAATATATTGCCGATTAACGAAGTACCCCTTGAGCAATTAAGCGGGCAGATCAGCTGGAAGAGAACCGTTGATCTGATAGCCGTTAAGATCAAGGGGCTGCAGTTGCGTAATGCAGACCTCCAGGCCGAAGCGAATGGCACCTGGTCTGGCGAAATCAGTGAGACCGCATCCGAGATGGACAAAGCCGGTACGGTCGATATGAAGATTGCCTTTGATTACGCAAAGACAGAAAGCGGGTGGAAATATATTCCACTGAGTGCATCTCCTGATATTTCGAAATGGGTAAAAGGTGCGGTTTCAGGCGGATCGATTTCCGGTTTTCGTATTGAAATGGCGGGGCGGGTTTGGGGTATGCCCTATGGATCTCCTGAGGCCGGGGCTGCGCCGGGCTCGAGTGCCGCCGTGGGTGCGCCAGGCAAGTTCTATCTGGGGTTCAAGACTAAAAACCTGACAGTTAAGTATGCGGATGGATATCCACCATTGGAGCATCTAGATGCCAGTTTTGATATGAACCAGAATCAGATCAAAATTGTGGCCAATAAAGGTCAGATTAACGGAATGAAATTCTCGGCGATCAAAGCTGATATGGCCGACGTGAGTGCGTATGAAAATCATCTGCTTATTTCAGGTCAGGCAGAGGGGCCTACTTCTAGTGCTGTTAGCTTCCTGAAAGATACGCCGCTGGCAGATCATATTCATCATTTTGCGGATGACATGAGCGCCGAGGGGAATGGCAAGCTGGATATTGCCGTTAACCTAAATATGCTGAATGCCTCTGACGTTAAAGTGCAGGGACAGTATGTTTTTGTGAATAACAAATTAGCAGTCGTGCCGAATGCACCACCTGTGAATGCTGTTAACGGCGCAATCAGGTTTAGCGAAAGCACCATTGATAGTAACGATTTACAAGGTCAGTGGTCAGGCGAACCTTTGTCTATTCGTATAGCGACAGATGACAAGGGCGCCATTATTAATGCGACTGGCCGTGCCAACGTGGCAGATTTACGCCACCACTATGATTTGCCAATTTTTGATCAGCTTTCGGGTAAAACTGATTGGCAGGCAAAAGTGATTATGAAGGGCGATAGAGTTGACCTGAGCCTTTCATCCGATTTGAAGGGGGTTACGTCATCGCTGCCAGACCCATTTAATAAGAGTGCAAGCAGTGTTATGCCATTGTCAGTCTCCCGGCAGAGCGCTCCTTTGGCAGGGCGTAAAGGACTTGATGCACTTAGCCAGATTTGGCGCATGACTTTAGGCGGCGCAGCTTCAGCGACTCTCGGAGCGAATGCCAAAGGACAGATCGTGCGCGGCAAAGTCCTGCTCGGTTCGGGGCAGGCTCAGGCAATGGCTGACCAGCCCGGATTGCAGTTGGAATCTTTGAAGCCAGTGGATCTGGATTTCTGGATGAAGGCATTGGAGAGTGGAAACACGCGTCCGGCTAGCGTAACAGCGTCACGTCGGACAACAAGAGCGCCATTGGCTATTACTTTAAGAGCGCCGGTTGTTAAAGCTTTTGGCCGCAAATTCCAGGACTTTAAAGCGAATGTGCAGACAGAGGCAGACCACACGTCAATTCAGCTAGGCAGCCGTGAGATTCAAGGTCAAATCGCATGGTATCCGTCGGGTACCGTTGAGGGTGGGGATCGTGGGTTGTTACAAGGTCATTTGACGAAACTGGATCTTACGGAGGCAACAGATACGCAGCCTGGCACTGCGTCAACGATGAAGCAGGAAATCGATTCATTGCCTGATTTGTCATTCAAAGTAGATGAGCTGTTCTGGCAAGGTAAGCCTTGGGGCAAGTTGAGTTTCCGAGCTCGCAATCAGAAAATTGGGCAAAACCACTCATGGCGGATTGATCCGTTTCTGTTAGAAGGGCCGGATCTTAAATTCAATGGACGATTAAACTGGGTGGTGCAAGCAGGGAAAACCAATACACCAGTCAATCTCACATCAATGGACTTCAAGCTCAATAGTCCGCAAGTTGGCAATTTGCTGACTAAGCTGGGTTTTCCCGGTACCGTAAAACGTGGGGTTGCCAGTATGGAAGGTCAGGTCAGTTGGCCATCAGCCCCGTTCGGTTTTCCTTTCGGGTTTGAACCGGCAAAACTGTCCGGCAACTTTAAGATGTCTGCTAAGGATGGCCAGTTTGTAAAAATGGATCCCGGTGTTGGCAGGTTGTTGGGGCTGCTATCTCTCCAGTCCTTACCGCAACGTTTCTCACTGGATTTTCGCGACATCTTTAGTGAGGGGCTGGCCTTCGAGTCGATTCAGGGTCGATTTGATATCCGGGATGGCCTTATGAAGACCTCGGATCTTGAAATGGATACGCCATCTGCCGTTGTTTTGATGAGTGGAGAAACAAACCTGGCGAATCAGACGCAGGATGTTGTTGTTACAGTACGGCCGGCATTGAGTAATAGTGTTGCGCTGGGAGTTACGGTGCTTAATCCCATAGCAGGGGCGGTGACCTTTGCTGCGCAAAAAGTGCTTGGTGACCCTTTGAGCAAAGTTTTCTCTTTCAAGTATCACATAACGGGTACCTGGTCTGATCCTCTGGTCGACAAAGAGTCCTTGGCAACGGATGCAGTCAAAACGGGCAAGGCAGCAGTAGATTTGCCTGGTAAGGCCGTATCTGCCATTGGTTCTGCTGTCATGCCAACCAATGATCAATCAGCTAATCCATCAGCGGCGTCAACACCTGCTGCCACAAACTCCCCATGAGTTATGTCTGAACTGATACGTATGGCTAGCGTGCAGATGGTTTCAACCCCACGGGTTGAAGATAACCTGCACGTATTGAATCGCCTTGTTCGCGGTGCCGCTGGCGATGGAGCGCAGTTAGTCGTACTGCCGGAATTCTTTCCGATGATTGGCGCAACTGATGAGGCAAGACTTGCGATTCGCGAAACCTCGCAGGGTGGTCCGCTACAGAGTTTTTTATCGGGCTTGGCAAAAGAACTGGGGATTTTTCTGATTGGCGGCTCGATACCGATGGCTGGCAAAGATGATGCCCGTGCTTTGAATAGCACCCTCGTGTTTGATCCCGCAGGGGTGCAGGTGAGTCGTTATGACAAGATGCATCTGTTCGGATTCAAGGCGGGCGCTGAATCCTACGACGAATCCTTAAGCATAGAAGCCGGTGATCAACCCGTTGCATTTGATACGCCTTTTGCGCGAGTCGGTTTGTCGATTTGTTATGACCTGCGTTTTCCCGAGTACTTCCGCGCCTTAGGCCCAGTAGATATTCTGGTGTTGCCGGCCGCATTTACTGCAACAACGGGGGAGGCGCACTGGGAGGTGCTGCTACGTGCACGCGCCATAGAAAACCAGTGTTACGTTATTGCCAGCGCACAGGGCGGTCGTCATGAGACCGGGCGTAAAACCTGGGGGCACAGTATGATCGTCGACCCATGGGGAGAAGTGCTCAGCGTGCTACCGACAGGTGAGGGCTGGGTTTGCGCCGACTTTAATCGCCAGCGCCTTGAAACAGTTCGCCATCGCTTGCCAGCCCTTAAACATCGTAGAATCTGAGCATGACCCTGAAATCAACTATAAACACCCCGTCGGTTGCACTCGGCGTTGCCCAGAACCTGTTGTTGGAATCACAGGATTTGACGGCTGCACAAGTCGAGTCAGTTCTTGGCAATATCATGCAGTCTCAGGTGGATGATGCCGACATCTATTTTCAAACGACCCGCTCAGAGGGTTGGAGTCTTGAAGAGGGGATCGTTAAAGCAGGTAGTTTCAGTATTGATCAGGGGGTAGGTGTTCGGGCAATCAGTGGTGAAAAAACCGCGTTTGCTTATTCCGATGATGTGTCATTACCTTCTTTGAAGTCTGCAAGTGCGGCTGTTCGTGAGATTGGGGCTAGCGGTTCTACGCAATCGTTAGCGATGGGGCATGGCTCAGGCTTGTTAGCCACTGCAGATCGCTACTTGCCATTAGACCCGATTGCTTCATTGGAAGCGCCTGCCAAAGTGGCGATGCTGGAAAAGCTGGAACAATTGGCGCGAGCGATTGACCCGCGTGTGAAACAAGTCATGGCTTCTCTGGCGGGTGAATATGATGTCGTCATGGTGCAGCGCGCCGACGGCCAACGCATTGCTGATATTAGGCCGCTAGTGCGGGTTGGTATTACGGTAATTGTCGAGCAGGGCGGGCGACGCGAACAAGGTTATGCAGGCGGCGGTGGCCGAACGGATTATGCGTATTTTACCGATGATGTTCTTGCCAAATACGCGCGTGAAGCTGTGCACCAGGCCGTAGTTAATCTTGATGCCCGCCCGGCACCTGCGGGTCAGATGAGTGTCGTATTGGGCCCTGGCTGGCCAGGTATATTGCTACACGAAGCCATCGGCCACGGGTTGGAAGGGGATTTTAATCGTAAGGGCAGCTCTGCTTTTGCCAACCGTATTGGCGAGCGCGTTGCCGCACCTGGCGTGACCGTCGTTGATGATGGCACGCTTTCCGGTCGTCGCGGATCGCTCAATGTCGATGATGAGGGGACGCCAGCTCAGCAGACTGTGTTGATCGAGGACGGTATTCTCAAGGGCTATATTCAGGATACGCATAACGCACGGCTGATGGGTGTGGCGCCAACGGGTAATGGCCGTCGAGAATCCTATGCGCATTTACCGCTACCGCGTATGACGAACACCTACATGATGGCAGGCCAGTCTGACCCCGCCGAGATTCTGGCATCGATTGATCGCGGTATTTATGCGGTGAACTTTGGTGGCGGTCAGGTAGATATCACCAATGGAAAATTTGTGTTCTCGATGTCAGAAGCTTATTGGGTAGAGAACGGCAAGATCCAGTATCCGATCAAAGGTGCCACCTTGATCGGTAATGGTCCGGATGCTCTGACGCGAGTCAGTATGATCGGCAATGATCTGGCACTCGACTCCGGGGTGGGTACTTGCGGTAAAGAAGGCCAGAGCGTTCCCGTGGGCGTGGGTCAACCAACACTACGGATTGATGGCTTAACGGTCGGTGGCACCGGGTCGGCATGACACGGCTATCAGTTAGCGTTTTTTACGTGATCGCTTAAGCGCCGGGTTGGTTAATGATGGCCGCGTGTCGTAGCAGAACATGAGAACGCTGATGAAGTAGATGATCGATAGCGTCGTTTCGACGATGGCAAGCCATTGACTGGTGCCGGTATCACTAGTGGCGCGCACCAAGCCTTCGGTGATGTAGGCCAGAATCAATAAGGAGGACCATTGGTAGGTGTAGCGTTTACCGTTGAGCAATCCACGCAGTGGCAGCAATAGTGGTAGCGCTTTCAGCATAAGCCAGGAGCCGCCCGGACGTATCGGGGCCAGCCAGCGCTCCCAGAGTAGTGACAGCACAATGAGTGCTACTAACGATAGGACAGCGGCCCAGCGTAAGCGGGTGAGTTTAATTTGGTGAGCGCTCACGGCATTCATAAATATTAATTTATCTACTTGGCAAGTTGGCAGGCCGTTTCAGCTAAGCGCTTGCCGAGGGCTTTGCCGAGGGCAATTTCATCTGCTGTTGGGGTTGGGTTGCCGTTAGCGCCGGCAATATGGCTAGCACCATACGGCGTGCCGCCGCTTTGTGTTTCTGATAGAGCCGCTTCGCTGTAGGGCAACCCGAGCAGCAGCATGCCATGGTGAAAAAGAGGCAGCATCATGCTTAACAGGGTGCTTTCGTTGCCGCCGTGCATGCTGCCAGAGGAAGTAAAAACAGCGGCTGGCTTGCCGATCAACTCCCCAGAGAGCCAGCTCGCTATCGTGCCATCCCAGAAATACTTCATGGGCGCGGCCATATTGCCGAAACGAACCGGACTGCCCAGCGCAAGGCCTGAGCATTCGGCGAGATCCTGTAGCGTCACATAGGGGGCGCCAGATTCCGGAATGGCTGCTTCGCTGGCTTCGCAGACTGCGCTGACCCGAGGTACCGTACGAAGAACGGCTTCGGCACCAGATACGCTATCAATCCCATGGGCTATGGCGCGGGCCAGAGCTTCAACGGAACCTTTTTGGCTGTAGTACAAAACAAGAATTTTACGCATGCCGTATCATACCTGCGACTTTCACTACATGCCTGCGGTCCCTCAGCGGCTTGATCCTAGATGTACTCTCCGATTTCGCCATCGTCCATAGCGCCGCTAATACGGCTACTCCGGTTGAAGTTTCAACCGGTAATCGCATTGTTGTCGCGAATTCGTGCAGATGAATTAGATGTGGTGGCAGCCTGGTTGGCATATACAACGCTTTTATCACTGGTGCCTCTGGTGGCTCTGGTGATTGTTATTGCGACCTATGTTCCGGGGTTTGCCGAAGTCCATACCGCATTTGACCAGCTCCTCGTGTCCTATCTGCTGCCGGAAAAGGCGGGCAAGTTGATTGCCAGTTACACGCTCACTTTTTCAGCCAACGCGACACGCTATACCGTGGTTGGCATGGGATTTTTGCTGGTGGTTGTCTGGGCAATGTTCTGGGCCATTGAGCAGGCCTTTAATCGTGTCTGGCGACTTACTCCGGACCGGCGGTTTTTTCATCGGCTGGCCCATTATCTGATGCTCTTGTGTATTGTTCCTGTCGTTCTGGGGATGGGTTTCGCCGGTTTAATGTGGGCCTTGTCTCTGTCTATGGGGTTTTTTGGTGAGCCACAGTGGGTCAGGCGTTTGGCCTCCGGCGCAGTGGCGACTATGACCCTGACCGCATTTCTCGCTTGGTTGAATTTTGTGCTGCCCAATTGCCATGTGCGTATCCGGCACGCGCTGATAGGTGGTTTTTTCTCAGCAATAGGCATTTCGTTGTTGCAATGGGGTTTTGGCCAGTATTTACAAAAATTCTCGTCATTCACTGCAGTTTATGGTGCTTTTTCCATCTTGCCGGTTTTTCTGCTCTGGCTCTATCTGTGTTGGTTGATGGTGCTGCTGGGCTGTGTAGTTACTGCCGAGCTTTCGGATTCGCCCGGACGGCATTTTAAAGCTGTGCGCTATTTAAGCTGAGCGATTGCTGGGCATCTGTCGAACCAACGCGTGCTCTGTCATAATGCGCAGCGTTGTAATCCGATTGCTCAGGAGTGACTGATGACCGCTTTGAATTCGACCGACCTTCGTTCCCAGATCAATGTGCCTCGCAATGAGCGCCTGATTGTTGCACTGGATGTGGCTGATGCGGCCGAGGCCAAAGCGCTGGTCGAGCAACTGGGCGACAGTGTTCAGTTTTATAAGGTGGGCATGGAACTTTTCATGGCTGGTGGCTATTTCGAGCTGATTGACTGGCTTGGCGAGCGCGGCAAAAAAGTCTTTGTTGATCTGAAGTTTTTTGATGTGCCCGAAACTGTTCGTTCAGCTATTCGTGCCTTGGCTAAACGCAAGGTTGCTTTTGCGACGATTCATGGCAACCAGGCAATTATGGAAGCTGCAGGCAAAGAAAAGGGCGATTTGAAGGTTTTGGCAGTAACTGCGCTTACGAGCCTGGATAAAGGCGATCTTGATGACCTGGGTTTCCAGTGTGACATCGAGCAACTGGTGCTGTCGCGAGCTCGCCGCTCTCTGGAAGCCGGATGTGACGGGATCATCTCTTCGGGTCTAGAGGCGCCGCTTATTCGCAAGGAGCTAGGGCCGCGCATCATGGTGGTCACACCGGGAATTCGCCCCGTCGAGAACCGGGTGTCAGATGATCAAAAGCGAACGGTAGATGTGGCTCAGGCCTTCCGCAATGGCGCCGACTATATCGTCATGGGTCGCCCAATACGCGGTGCGACTGATCCGAAGGCCGCTGCGGAAGCGGTTCAGGCGAGTATCGCCACGGTCTTTCCGGAGTAAAGCACGCTAGGGGTGGCAATTTCGGGAATCGTGCTGTACAATCTGCGGTTTTTCTCTGTCCGGAAATCATCCGTATGGTCGTTATTCGTCTATCCCGTGGTGGCGCCAAAAAGCGTCCTTTCTATACTCTCGTCGTCGCAGACTCGCGTACGCGCCGTGATGGCCGTTTCGTTGAGCGTATCGGCTTCTACAACCCAGTTGCTTCGGGTGCAGAAGAGCCGATTCGCATCGACATGGATCGCCTGGCTTACTGGAAGAGCGTTGGTGCCCAAGTGTCACCTCGTGTTGCCCTGCTAGCCAAGGGCTACGCTGCCAAGATTGCAGCCTAAGTCTGTTGCGCAAGATGGCGTAACGCAGCAGCGTTGCGTCATTCTAGGCCGCGTAGGAGCGGCCTACGGTATCAAGGGGTGGTTTCATCTGCACCCCTTTGCCGATGATCCCGAAGGTTGGCAGCGAGTGCCAACCTGGTGGATTACCCCCAGTGAACCTGATGCTGATGGGCTGGCGCTTTGGCGACCGGTGACTCCAGAGTCTTTGCGTGTGCACGGCGATGGGCTGGTGGTCAAGCTGACAGAAGTCGTTGATCGGAATGCTTCGGAAGCATTGCGTGGCTATTGGATTGGTGCGCCACGCGAAACCCTGCCGGAAACCGCAAGCGATGAGTACTACTGGGCGGATCTGATTGGGCTGACCGTGCTTAATGCCCAGGGCGATGTCCTCGGTCAGGTTGATCGTATGATCGAAACTGGCGCGAATGCAGTATTAATCGTTAAGGATAATTCGGCGGAGAAGCCGCGGGAACGATTGATTCCTTTCGTGGGCGATATTGTCCGAAGTGTTGATAAATCTTCCGGGCAGATACTGGTGAACTGGTCAGCAGACTGGTAGTTTCCGGGTTCGAAAGCCATGGCTAACCGATTGCGATTCGCCGCTGTAACACTGTTTCCCGAGATGTTCGAAGCGATAACCCGCTTTGGGATTTCTCGTCGTGCATTTGAAACGGGTATTAGCGAATTTACGGCACATAATCCAAGGGATTTCGCGACTGATCGTTATAAAACGATTGATGACCGCCCCTTTGGCGGTGGCCCGGGCATGGTGATGATGCCTGAACCGCTCGAAAAATCTATTGATGCTGCGATTGAGGCTGTGCGTGACGAGAGCGCCACACCGAAAGTGATTTATCTTTCTCCTCAGGGTGTGCCACTCACGGACGCTTTGGTTCGTGAGCTAGCGCAATGCACAGGCCTTGTGTTGATTTGTGGCCGCTATGAGGGCATTGATGAGCGCGTGATTGAGCGAAAAGTCGATCTTGAGGTGTCTATCGGTGATTTTGTGGTGTCTGGGGGTGAATTGCCGGCCATGATGCTGATGGATGCCGTCTTGCGCTATCAACCGGGTGTATTAAATGATGCCCAGTCTGCGGAAGAGGACTCCTTTGCGGCGGGCCTGCTTGATTGTCCGCACTATACGCGCCCCGAGAATTATCAGGATTCCGTAGTGCCAGACGTGCTTTTATCTGGAAATCATGAGAAAATACGCGTTTGGCGTTTGACTGAGTCCCTTAAACGGACAAAGGAAAGACGGCCGGACCTGCTGGAGGGTCGAGCTTTCAGCAAGGAAGAAACGCAACTACTTAAAAAACTCGAGCAATCGGGCAAGTAGCTCTGCGGTCGTAACAATAAGGAGATTAACGACATGAATCTGATTCAAATCCTCGAACAGGAAGAAATTGCTCGCGTTAGCGAAGGCAAAACCATCCCTTCATTTGCTCCGGGTGACACCGTGGTTGTGCAAGTAAAGGTTAAAGAAGGTACGCGTGAGCGTCTGCAGGCATACGAAGGCGTTGTTATCGCCAAGCGTAACCGCGGTCTCAATTCAAATTTCATCGTGCGCAAGATCTCTTCGGGTGAAGGCGTTGAGCGTACGTTCCAGACGTATTCGCCGCTGGTTGCTTCGATTGAGCTGAAGCGTCGTGGTGACGTTCGTCGCGCTAAGCTGTACTACCTGCGTGAGCGTTCGGGTAAATCTGCTCGCATCAAGGAAAAACTTGAGCGTAAGGTTGTTGCAGCTTAATCAGCTTGCAATGCCAATAAAAAACGCCACCTTCGGGTGGCGTTTTTTATTGCGGTGAGTTGGAATTATGCAGGGCGCTGCCACTCAATCATCGCGTAAGCAGAGTGGTTGTGGATGGATTCGAAATTTTCCGACTCAACGCAGTAGGCATCAAGGCGATTGTCTTCGTTGAGACGCGCAGCCACGTCACGCACCATGTCTTCGACAAACTTAGGGTTGTCATAGGCGCGTTCGGTGACGTACTTTTCGTCGGGACGCTTGAGTAGGCCATAGACTTCACAGGAAGCTTCTTTTTCAACCAGGGCGACTACTTCCTCGATCCAGATGTAATCTTTTGAAGTGACCGTAACGGTGACGTGAGATCGCTGATTGTGAGCACCGCGTTCCGAGATTTCCTTTGAACAAGGGCAAAGGCTGGTAACCGGGATCACAACCTTCAATGCAACGCGAATGTTGTCTCCATCAATATCGCCGATGAGTGTTACGTCATAGTCCATCAGGCTTTCAACTCCTGAAACAGGGGCTGCTTTGTTGATGAAATACGGAAAGCTCATCTCGATGTGGCCGGTTTCGGCTTCCAGACGTTTCACCATATCCTGCAGCATCACCGGGAAATTCTCTACTGAGATCTCGCGAGATTGAGTGTTCAGAATGTCAACAAAGCGTGACATATGCGTGCCCTTGAAGTTGTGGGGCAGGCCAACGTACATGTTGAAATTGGCGATGGTGTGCTGAACGCCAACGGCCTTGTCTGCCACAACAATCGGGTGACGAATAGATTTAATGCCGACTTTGTTGATAGCGATCTGTCGGCTATCGGCCGAAGATTGCACATCGGGCATGCCGGGGATGGTTTTTTTCTCTTGGGTCATGATTTTATTGGTGAATCGTTAATTCTGTAGAAAGCGTTGAATACGGCTGCGCAGAGTATCTGCATCGAGGCCAGCGGATTTGTAAAGATTGGCCATGTCGCCATGTTCTATAAATTGGTCAGGCAAACCGATACGCAAACAAGGTCGGTATAGGTCAAGCGATTGCAATGCCCGTTCCACTTCGCTGCCGGCGCCACCAGCAACAGCGTTCTCTTCAAAGGTGACGATCAGATCGTGTTCGACAGCTATTGAGCGAAGGAGTTCAATATCCAGCGGTTTGGCAAAGCGCATATTTGCCACTGTGGCATCAAATTCATCGCCAAGTTTTTGGGCGGTGGCGAGCAGGCCACCAAAAGCCAGAAAGGCAATCCGTTTCCCCTGGCGCACCAGTTGTCCCTTGCCGATGGGTAGTGTATCCAACGCTACCGAGGGCACGCTGCCAGTGCCTGCCCCACGCGGATAGCGAACAATCGCTGGTCCGGGATGTTGATAGCAGCTACTGAGCAATTGACGGCTCTCAGCTTCCGAGCTGGGGGTGGCGATAACCATATTGGGGATGCAGAGCGCAAAAGACAGGTCGAATGCGCCGTGGTGTGTCGGGCCGTCTGCCCCTACCAAACCTGCGCGGTCTACAGCAAAGGTGACATCGAGGTTTTGCAGAGCAACATCATGTACCAGTTGATCGTAGCCTCGTTGCAAGAATGTTGAATAAATGGCGACTACGGGCTTCAGACCTTCACAAGCCATTCCTGCAGCCAGAGTTACGGCATGCTGTTCGGCAATGGCAACGTCATAGTAACGGTCCGGGAAACGCTCGGCGTAGGCAACCATCCCAGAGCCCTCACGCATGGCGGGCGTTATGGCAACGAGCTTTGGATCGGAGGTCGCCATATCACACAGCCAATCGCCAAATACTTGGGTGTAAGTTAGTGCGGACGAACCTTTGGCCGTTGATCCATCCAGACCTTGCGCTGTTTCGAACTTGGTAACACCGTGATACAGAATCGGATCTTCTTCCGCTAGTTTATAGCCCTGACCTTTGCGGGTGACGATGTGTAAGAAGCGCGGTCCTGGCAATTGCTTCAGGTTTTGCAGGGTTGGAATCAGGGCATCCAGATCATGGCCGTCAATTGGGCCGTAGTAATGAAATCCGAATTCTTCAAAGAGCGTTCCCGGATTGATCATGCCTTTAACGTGCTCTTCAGCGCGTTTAGCGAAATCGAGTAGGCTTTGCGAAACACCGAGTACCTTTTCCGCCCCTTTCTTGGCAGCGTTGTACAGCTTGCCTGAGGTAAGGCGGGTTAGATAGTTGTAGAGCGCGCCTACTGGTGGAGAAATCGACATTTCGTTGTCGTTCAGGATAACCAGGAGATTGGCGTTGGCAACGCCAGCATTGTTGAGCGCTTCGAAAGCCTGCCCTGCGCTCATGGCACCATCGCCAATGATGGCAACGACTTGGCGTTGCTCCCCTTTTTGCTTGGCGGCAAGCGCCATGCCAAGCGCAGCAGAGATGGATGTCGATGAGTGCCCAACACCAAAGGTATCGTAGGGGCTTTCTGATCGTTTCGGAAACCCAGCAATGCCGTTGAACTGACGCAGCGTCGACATCCGGTCTCGACGACCAGTAAGAATCTTATGCGGGTAGGTTTGATGCCCCACATCCCAAACCAGTCGGTCTTCCGGCGTGTTAAATACCGAATGAAGTGCAACAGTTAGCTCAACGGTGCCGAGGTTTGATGATAGATGGCCGCCCGTTTGCGAGACTGAGTCAAGCAAATATTGCCGTAACTCTCCCGCAACCTCGGTGAGCTGCTCTCGGGATAGTTGACGCAAATCAGCAGGAGCGTTGATTTGTGCGAGTAGAGATCCTGGCATCTTGTTCATTACCAATTAATGCGTGCGCTGGACGATTTCCAGCGCGATATCTTTAAGACGTTGCCCCGATTCGCCAGTGTCGGCAATGAGACGCTGTGTTTGTGCCAGCAAGTCGTCGGCAAACGCTCTTGCACCGGTTAAGCCCATCAGGCTGACGTAAGTTGGCTTGTCGGCAGCTGCATCTTTGCCTGCTGTTTTGCCAAGGGCTTCGGTGGTACCTGTGCAATCCAGGATGTCATCAACGACCTGAAATAACAGGCCGATTGCTTTGCCGTAACGGTCAAGTCGATCCAGTTCCTGCTGGTTGAGTGATTCACCTGCAAGCGCCCCCATGCGAATAGCGGCGCGAATGAGCGCCCCTGTTTTCATGATGTGCATCTGCTCGAGTTCGGCTTCGTTTAGCGGTCTGCCGACCGATTCAAGATCGATAGCCTGACCGCCCGCCATACCGGCTGCACCGGAAGCGCGGGCGAGGGTGGCGACGAGCTCTTTGATGGTAGTTGCAGATAAAGCTGCGCCTGCGAGGGTGATAAAGGCCTGGGTTTGCAACGCGTCGCCGACGAGTAGCGCGGTAGCCTCGTCAAATTGCACGTGACAGGTAGGCATGCCACGGCGTAGCGTGTCGTCATCCATGCAGGGCATATCATCGTGTACTAGGGAGTACACGTGGATCATTTCGATCGCCGAGGCGCAAGTATCGAGCACTTCAGAGGAAGCGCCAGATACGGCGCCAGCCGCATGAACCAGAATTGGGCGCAAACGTTTGCCGCCATTGAGGCAGGCATAACGCATGGCTTCATGAAGGCGGATGGGGTTGTGTGATGCGAGAGGCAGATGTTGATCCAGTGCCAGTTCTGTGCGCTGGCGTACATTTTCCATCCATTGCTGAAACGTCATGAACGCTCCGGTAGCGATGCTTCGCTGAGATGGCTGCCATCAAATTGCTGGATACGTTGCTCTGCATCACGCAGTAGCATATTGCAGCGGGCGATGAGCTCTTGGCCCCGCTGATAGGTATTTAGCGTTTCTTCCAGTGGAAGACGATTGCTTTCGACGCTTTGAATCAGGGCTTCAAGCTCGGCCATTGCCGATTCAAAGCCCATTTCGTCGGGCGAAGTCGGTGTGTTTTTGGTCGAAACTTCTGCGGCTTTTCGCGGGGGCATAGTCGTTGGTAGCCTTCGTCACGGCAGAGACCGTTTTCGGTTGCACTAAAACCTTGAAAGTTAACCGATTCGGGGCTTTCGGTCAATTTAAGGGCAGGGTACAATATACGGCTTTGTTAAACCAATATGTTTGCGGAGGGTAAGGGGATGTCAGCCTTTGACTCGCCCAAATCACTGGTGGCAGCGCAATCCCAATTGCCGGTTTCCTGGTATTCAGACGCTGATCTGTTTGCGCTCGAAAAACAAGTTTTCTTCGACGGCGCCCCCGGTTATGTTGGGCATGAGCTTATGGTGCCTCATGAGGGAGCTTATCGCACCCTGGAAATGAAAGATCATGGTGCCATGCTCGTTAATCGGGGTGGTGGGTATGATCTCATGTCGAATGTTTGCCGGCATCGTCAGGCCATCATGCTTGATGGGTCCGGTACTCTAGATAAACACATTGTCTGTCCTTTGCATCGTTGGACCTACGACCGCCTTGGTGACTTGGTGGGGGCACCGCATTTCCCGGAAAATCCTTGCCTTAATTTGTCTAGAACGCCGTTGCAGAATTGGAACGGCTTGCTGTTTGAAGGCAAACGTGATGTGCAAGCGGATCTGGCCGGGATGAATCTGGCCTCGGCATTTGATTTTTCGGGTTGCAAGCTCGATAAGGTCATTAGCCACGAATGTAATTACAACTGGAAAACCTTTATTGAGGTTTACCTTGAGGATTATCACGTTGAGCCATTTCATCCGGGGCTTGGCGGGTTTGTAAATTGTGATGAATTAACCTGGCAGTTTGCCGATTGGTACTCGATTCAACGTGTGGGGATTAACTCGCTGGCAAAATCAGGTTCGGAAACTTACAGGCGTTGGCAGCAAGAGGTGTTGAGCCAGTATCGGCATTTGGGCACCAAACCTGATCATGGCGCGGTCTGGCTGACCTATTACCCAAATATTATGGTCGAGTGGTATCCCCATGTACTGGTTGTTTCAACCTTGCACCCTCAGTCTGTAGACAAAACCACCAATATCGTTGAGTTCTACTATCCAGAAGAGATTGCCGAGTTTGAGCGTGAGTTTGTTGAGGCGGAACAGGCCGCCTATATGGAAACGGCCATTGAAGATGACGAGATCGGTGAGCGTATGGATCGTGGCCGACGTGCACTCATGTTGGCCGGGCGCAACGAAACGGGTCCATATCAATCGCCGATGGAAGATGGGATGCTGCATTTTCACGAGTTTTATCGCCGGATGCTGGGGCAACAGTTAAAGCCTTTTGGCGGCTAATGCGTTTGGCGCTGGCATGACACTAAACTCATCCACGCGCCCGGGTTGGCAGTCGCTGTGGATGGTTGCCGCTAGTTTTCTGTTCGGCTGCATGGGTGTTTGCGTTAAGTTTGCTGCAGCAAATAATGAATCTGGTGAGATCGTTCTCTGGCGCTGCATTGTTGCTTTATTGATTGTGTCCGGCTTTATGGTGTTACGGCGGCACCATCCTCGAACGGTTCATATACGCAGTCATGCATTCCGATCCCTGTCTGGGTTTTCGGCATTATTTCTTTATTTCTACGCCATTACGCAGCTGCCGCTGGCTACCGCCGTGACCCTTAATTACACATCGCCGATATTTTTTGTGATGTGGCAAATGATTTTGCGGGGTGTGCGTCCAACACGCTTTGCGATGATTGCCCTGTTGTTGGGTTTTTGTGGCGTTGTGTTGCTGCTGCGTCCTTCGATGGACAGCGATCATCTGTACGGCGCATTGATCGGCCTAGTTTCAGGCGGCTTGGCGGGCTTGGCGTATTTTCACATTCGCGAACTTGGCTCTCTCGGGGAGCCTGAGTGGCGCACCGTGTTTTATTTTTCGTTGTTTTCAGCATTGGGTGCGTTGCTTTGGGTAGGCTGGCATGGCTTTCATTGGCCGCTGACAGAAGATCTGGGCTGGTTAATCGGGGCCGGGGTGTTCGCTACTGGCGCACAGCTTTCATTAACGCGCGCCTATAAAAGCGGCAAAACCTTGCTGTCCAATGCCTTGGCCTATACGACAGTGATTTTTGCCAGTCTCTTTGGCGGGATATTCTTTGGCGAGCGGATTGATATGACTGGGTGGCTCGCTATCGGCCTGATTGTTACCAGTGGCGTTCTTGCCTCAAGAATCCGCTTTACAAAAGCAAAAGCACCCTAGTGGGTGCTTTTGAAAAATTTAATGGTGCCGGTTGTCGGGATTGAACTGACGACCTACCGCTTACAAGGCGGTTGCTCTACCACTGAGCTAAACCGGCGAACCGGCATGCATTATAAAGAGACTTGGCCACTAAGTATAGTGCGCTAAGAAATTTGAGTGGATTATGATCTGCGTCAAAGTTTTGGTGAGTTATGTGAAGTGCAGCGGCGTAAACTGATTGGTTTTAGTATTGCTGAGCTTAAAAATGACGCGCACCAAGATGACAACGAAACCGACGGCTGCAAAGAAACCCCCTGTAACCCGGACGCAGCGGCCACGCCGTGTGGCAGCAGGCGATGTAGCTCCCGTGATGACCGAAGCCGCAATTGGAAACTTTATGGCTGAGCGCGGCAAGGATGCAGCGGATGCTCGTCATATTGGCGCTTTGAAAGATGTATTGTCTGGATACATTCCGGGCAACACCCAGGAAGTTGCTGACACGTTGGCAGCCATATTGCAGGGTGCTTCGCCGGATGAGTCGCAAGTGTTGCGTGACGCGCTCACCCAAGCTAACGCGATAACCGAAAAGACGTCGGTAATAGCCGATGAGGAGCTTTCCAGTGATTGGCGAAGTGGCGGGTACCCCTACAAAAATTTAATGCTTCGTAAAAATTACGAACGTTCAAAGTATCAGTTGCAGGTCGAGCTGCTCAAGCTGCAGGCATGGGTTAAGGAGACTGGGCAGAAGGTTGTCATCTTGTTCGAAGGTAGAGATGCTGCGGGCAAAGGCGGGGCGATTAAGCGTTTTATGGAACACCTGAATCCACGTGGTGCCCGTGTCGTTGCGCTAGAGAAGCCCAGTGAGAGTGAGCGAGGTCAGTGGTATTTTCAGCGTTATATCCAGCATTTGCCAACGGCAGGAGAAATCGTGCTTTTTGACCGGTCTTGGTATAACCGTGCGGGTGTAGAGCGAGTGATGGGCTTTTGCACGCAAGCAGAGTACGACGACTTTATGCGTCAGGTGCCCGAATTTGAACGCAATCTTGTGCGGAGTGGCATTCATCTCTTCAAGTTTTGGTTCTCTGTAAGCCGTAAGGAACAGCGTCGTCGATTCAAAGAGCGGGAAAAGCACCCATTGAAACAGTGGAAGCTCTCACCGATTGATAAGGCATCGCTTGATAAGTGGGATGATTACACCCATGCAAAAGAGGCCATGTTCTTCTCTACTGATACTGCAGATGCGCCATGGATCGTCATTAAGTCCGATTGTAAGAAACGGGCGCGGTTGAATGCAATGCGCTATGTGCTGCATCGCCTTGCCTATGGCCAAAAAGATGGCGCGCGGATTGGTCCGGTTGATCCTTTGATTGTCGGACGTGCAAATGTGGTCTATGAGATAGGCGAGGGAGAAGATAAACCATTGCTTTAGACTGCATCCGGTTAGATCGTTTGCTGGCTATACTGCCGGAGTAGATTGAATCGGAGTAAAGGAATGGGAGAAGAAACAATTGGGCAACGCATTGCAGGCGAGGCGAAGAAAGCACTTCGTCTCACGCTCTACTTTGGCTTCTGGTTCAGCGCCCTGACATTGCTAACTCACGAAATTCTCAAACAGGATGGCTTGCCCTTTGGGCACTGGGGATTAGCTTGGATCAAAGCGGCAATTTGCGCAAAATTTATTTTGATCGGACAAGCGGTTTATCCGATGCAGCATTCGAATGGTCGAGACCTCTGGCATATCGTCCTACCTAGGTCTTTGGTTTATCTCGCCGTTGTTTTTGCCCTTAGCGTAGTCGAAGTTGTTGTCGAAGGCTACTTTCATGGCGAGACCGTTTTGTACTCGGTCCAACATTTTGCCAATGGCAACCCGCTTTATGCTTTTGCGCTGGCCTGGGTGTATTGGCTAATACTTGTGCCGTATCTGGTAATGGGCTCGCTCGGACGATTTATCGAAGAAAACCGCTAGGCCACTCCGGATGGCGAGCCGTAGCCTAATAGGCTTGAAAGCTTGGCGCTTGCGGCCATGACTTTCGTAGCTTCAGTACTCTTTGCGGTAGCTTCGAACTGCCCCGCAGTGCCAACAGCGGTTATCGCAGCGACCATTTGACCCGTGTGATCAAAGACCGGGGCACTCAAACCATTGATGCCAGGCGTGTGACTCCCTCCCGCGCGCGCAATTCCGTCCTTGCGCGTGGCTTCAACGATGGTTGCCTGTTCGCGCCCAAGAGCAGCGAGAACCGTCTTGTCTTTGCCAGCAATCTGGCCAAGCTCTGCGGCAAGCGCAGGTTGAGTTGCCGATGGGTTGTAGAACGCATTAAAGCAACGACCAGTTGCCGAATCGTGTAGGCCAAGGACGCGTCCCACGCGGAGGCATACAGAGATGGCATCTCCTGTGTCTACATAGCGCACGATGGTGGCGCCACTGCTTCCCCATACAGCTAGGCCGACACCCATGCCAATTTCATCACAAAGCTCGTCAAGAATGGGAGTGGCTAAGCGGATCGGATCTAAAGATGCCAGCGCGGAGAGTCCCAGAGTTAATGCAAAAGGACCCAGATAGTAACGCGCAGAATGTGAGTCTTGGCTTACGAGCCCCATGCGCTGAAAACTCACAAGATACCGGTGTGCTTTAGCGGCAGGCATTCGGCTAATTAGGGCAATGTCCTTCAACATGGCTGGGCGGCCAATGGTAATCAGGGCGCGCAAAATCGAACCGCCTATTTCAATAGACTGGATACCCTGCTGTTTGCCGGTGTTCTGTTTTGCTTCTGAAGCGCTCATAGTGCTTTTCGTCATGGATGCATCGATAAAGAAACTTATAATGTGTGAGTCTAAACAAAAGCGGCGCCAGTGGCGCATATGTATTCAATAAAGGATCAAAGATGACGGCAGTCATGGTGTGTAACCCTAAGGGGGGATGCGGAAAAACAACGCTGGCGACAAGCTTGGCGGGCTGGGCGGCTAATCAAGGCAAAAGCGTCACGCTGTGCGATCTGGATAGGCAGCAGTCATCATTGCGCTGGATGTCGTTTCGGGAAGAGACGTTGCCGCCAGTCAGTGGGTTTTATGGCGGCGGCCAGCTGATGGCGTCGTTGCCCAAAGGGGCGGATTTCACGGTCATTGATGCGCCGGCAGGGCTGCAGGGCTATAAGTTGAGTGATTACGTTCGACTCGTTGACCGGGTGATTATTCCCGTTGTCCCCTCGGTTTTTGATATGGCGGCGACAGAGGATTTCCTGAATAGCCTACGAAACGATTTGCGTGGCCAGCGCCACAAAGTAGGTATTGTTGCAATGCGGGTAGATCCACGCACGCGAGCTGCGGCAATGCTCGAGGAGTTTTTGCAGCATTTTGATGCGCCTATCGTTACTTATATTCGTCCGACCTCCAATTACGTGAACGCGGCGGCGGCGGGGCGCACAATTTTCGATCCGCCTCGATCAAAGCATAAGCAGGATCTGGGCCAGTGGCAGCCGTTGGTGGACTGGTTAGAGAAATAATCTGGATAGTGCTTGACATGTCGCCTTTCGCCCCGCATAATGCTTGGCTTCTCGGACGCGGGGTGGAGCAGTCTGGCAGCTCGTCGGGCTCATAACCCGAAGGTCACAGGTTCAAATCCTGTCCCCGCAACCAACACTTTTTGTGTGGCAAATTCGAGACGAAGTGTTGACAAGCTTGGTTTTAAGTTGCTATAGTCTCGCTTCTCTGCTGACGGGGCCCCTGGTTCTGGAAGTAGACCTGATCTTTAAAAACATAGACAACCGATAGGTGTGGGTGTTTGCTTGACGGAGACGAGTCCTTCGGGACTTGCTCAAGAGTTAAGTAGTGCACTTACGCCTAAGGATAGAAATATCCGTCAAGCGTGAGTTTTAAACAGGAATTAAACTAAAGAGTTTGATCCTGGCTCAGATTGAACGCTGGCGGCATGCCTTACACATGCAAGTCGAACGGCAGCATAGAGAGCTTGCTCTCTGATGGCGAGTGGCGAACGGGTGAGTAAAGCATCGGAACGTACCGTGTAGTGGGGGATAACGTAGCGAAAGTTACGCTAATACCGCATACGCACTGAGGTGGAAAGCAGGGGATCGCAAGACCTTGCGCTATACGAGCG